>DASPNQ010000079.1:0-23405 GCA_035626435.1 Vicinamibacterales bacterium | reverse complement strand
ACGGCGTGCGCATCAAGGACGACGCGCTGATCGCCGCCGCCAAGCTCTCCGACCGCTACATCGGCGGCCGCTTCCTCCCCGACAAGGCGATCGACCTGATGGACGAAGCCGCGTCGAAGCTGCGCATGGAGATCGACTCGCTCCCCGTCGAGCTCGATGAGGTGCAGCGCCGCACCATGCAGCTCGAGATCGAGCGCGAAGCGTTGCGCAAGGAGAAGGATGCGGCCTCGAAAGATCGCCTGACGAAACTCGAGAAGGAGATCGCCGACCTCAAGGAGCAATCGACCGAGCTGCGGTCGCACTGGGAACAGGAAAAGGACGCGATTCAGCGCGGCCGTGAATTGAAGGAGCGGCTCGAGCAGGTGCGCCTCGAAGTCGAGCGCGCGCAGCGCGCCGGCGATTACGCCAAGGCGTCGGAGCTGCAATACGGGCAGGTGCCGTCGCTCGAAGCCGATCTCAAGAAGCAGGAAACCACCCTGCACGATCTGCAGAAGACGAAAAGCATGCTCAAGGAAGAAGTCGACGAGGAGGATATCGCAGAGGTCGTCGGCAAGTGGACCGGCATTCCGGTCAGCCGCCTGATGGAAGGTGAAATCCAGAAGCTGCTGAAGATGGAAGAGCGCCTGCACCAGCGGGTCGTCGGCCAGGAGGATGCGATCCGCGCGGTGGCCAACGCCATTCGCCGTGCCCGCGCCGGCCTGCAGGATCCGAATCGCCCGCTCGGCAGCTTCATCTTCCTTGGGCCGACCGGCGTCGGCAAAACGGAACTGGCGCGCGCGCTGGCGGAATTCCTGTTCGACGACGAGCAGGCGATGGTGCGCATCGACATGTCCGAGTACCAGGAAAAGCACACCGTGTCGCGCATGATCGGCGCGCCGCCGGGCTACGTCGGTTACGACGAAGCGGGCCAGCTCACTGAAGCGGTGCGCCGGCGACCGTACGCCGTCGTGCTGTTCGACGAAATCGAAAAAGCGCATCCGGAAGTGCTCAACGTGCTGTTGCAGCTGCTCGATGACGGCCGCCTGACCGACGGCAAGGGCCGCAGGGTCGATTTCACGAACACGGTCGTGGTGATGACGTCGAACCTGCGCGATCAGGATGCGTTGCGCGGCCATTTCCGCCCTGAATTCATCAACCGCATCGACGAAACCGTGTTCTTCCACACGCTGGAGCGCGAGCACATCAAGCAGATCATCGAGATCCAGCTGCGCGGCCTGTTGAAGCGGCTCAGCGACCGCAAGATCACGGTCGAGCTGTCGGATCCGGCGAAGGAATTCCTGGTCCGCGAAGGGTATGATCCGGTGTACGGGGCGCGGCCGCTCAAGCGCGCCCTGCAGCGGCGGTTGCTGGATCCTCTGGCGCTCCGCGTGCTCGAAGGCGCATTCCACGAAGGCGACACGGTGGTCGTGGATGTGGCCGGCGATGAGCTGAGCTTCGCGAAAGGTCACGCCGTTCATGCCTAGTTCGTCAGTGCCGCCCGGAGGCAAGGAACGCCGGCAACAGCCGCAGCGGCCGACTGCGCTGTGGTGGGTGCTGGGCGCGCTGACGCTGCTGGCGATCGGGCAGGCGTATTTCATGGCGCCGGCCGGCCGCCAGATTCCGTACAGCGAGTTCAAGGCGTTGGTCCGCGGCGGCAACGTCGCCGAAGTGTCGGTCGGCGACACTATCATTCACGGCACGCTCAAGAAGGCCGAGCAGGGCACGACGGCATTCACGACCACGCGCATCGAGGACCCGAAACTGATCGAGGAGCTCGATCAGGCGAACGTCAAATACGCGGGTGAAATCGTCAGCCGCTGGCTGCCCGAGATTCTCGGGTGGGTCCTCCCCTTCCTGTTGATCTTTGCCGCGTGGTCGTTCTTCGCGCGCCGCCTCGGCGGCGCCGAAGGCGGCGTGATGTCGTTTGCGCGCAGCAAGGCCAAGATTTACGCCGAAGACGACGTCAAGACGACGTTCCAGGATGTGGCGGGCGTCGACGAGGCGGCGCAGGAGCTTCGCGAGATTGTCGAGTTTCTGAGGAACCCGCGGAAGTTCACCAATCTTGGCGGCAAGATTCCCAAAGGCGTGCTGCTCGTCGGCCCGCCGGGCACAGGCAAGACGCTGCTTGCGCGTGCGGTGGCCGGCGAAGCCAAGGTGCCGTTCTTCACGCTGAGCGGCTCCGAGTTCGTCGAGATGTTCGTCGGTGTCGGCGCTGCACGCGTCCGCGACTTGTTCTCGCAGGCCGAAGCCAAGGCGCCCTGCATCGTCTTCATCGACGAGCTCGACGCGCTCGGCAAGGCGCGCGTGCAAAGCCCGATGGGCAGCCACGAGGAGCGCGAGCAGACGTTGAACCAGTTGCTGGCGGAGATGGACGGCTTCGATGCGCGCAAGGCGATCATCATCATGGCGGCGACCAACCGCCCCGAGGTGCTCGACCCCGCCCTGCTCCGTCCGGGCCGCTTCGACCGGCAGGTGCTGGTCGACAAACCGGACGTCAAGGGCCGCGAGGAAGTGCTCAAGATCCACGTTCGCAACGTGAAGCTCGACCCGTCGGTCGACCTTCGCAAGATCGCGGCGCGCACCGCCGGCTTTGCCGGCGCCGACCTTGCCAACCTGGTCAACGAGGCGGCGTTACTCGCGGCGCGTCGTGATGGCTCGACCGTGCTGATGCAGGACTTCGACGAAGCGATCGATCGGCTGATCGCCGGACTCGAAAAGAAGCGCGTGATGAGCACGCGCGAGCGGGAGATCGTCGCGTACCACGAGTCGGGTCACGCCATCGTCGCGAGCGTGCTGCCGAACATGGATCCGGTGCACAAGATCTCGATCGTCGCGCGCGGGTTCGGCGCGCTCGGCTACACCATGCAGCTGCCGCTCGAAGATCGCTATCTGATGCAGCGCGGCGATCTGTTGAACCAGCTCGCCATCCTGATGGGCGGCCGCGCCGCGGAAGAAATCGCGGTCGGCGAGATTTCGACGGGTGCGCAGAACGACCTGCAGCGCGTCACCGACGTCGCGCGGTCGATGGTGACGGAGTGGGGCATGAGCGAAAAGCTCGGCACCGTCAACTACGACCCGCACCGCCGCAACCGGTTCCTGGACGTGGGCATGCCTGCCGAGCGCGGCCTCTACAGCGAAGACACCGCGCGCCTGATTGACGAGGAAGTCAAACAGATCGTGTCCGGCGCCCTGAACGAGGCCCGGCGCATCCTTCGCGATCGCCGCGACATCCTCGAGCGTGTCACCCGCTTTCTGCTCGAAAAGGAAGTGATGGAAGGCGACGAGCTCCGCGCCATGATGAACGCGCCGCGCGCGGTCAATCTGTAGCCTTCGGTCTTCGGCCTTCAGCCTTCGGCCTTCAGTTCAGCCTTCGGCTTTCAGCTCAACCGTCAGTCCCATCGGGAACTTTGCGGCCGGCCGCACGTATTGACTGCAATGTAGGCAATGATTTAGCCTACATCGCAGACATGGCACCCATTTACCTCGGCGAGTTCGAATACGCGGTCATGCTGGCGACGCTGCACCTCGATCAGGAGGCCTATGCCGTGCCCATCCGCGAGTTGATCGAACAGCGCACCGGCCGGCCGGTGGCGCGCGGGGCCCTCTATACTGGGCTCGAGCGGCTCGAGGCCAAAGGCTGTCTGCGCTCGCGCATGGGCGACCCGACCGACGAGCGCGGCGGCAAGGCCAGGCGCTACTACACCGTCACCGCCGCGGGCATGAAGGCGCTCCGCGCCACCCACGAATCCCTGGCGAGTCTGACCAGGGGCCTCGAATCCATTCTGGAGCAGCCATGAGCCAGTCCACCCTTCCGTCCCGGCTCGCCGAACGCATCGTGACATCGGTCGTCCGCGACGAAGCCCAGCGCGATTCGATCATCGGCGACTTGCGCGAGGAATACGTGCGCATGGCGCGCCGCGCCGGGCCGCAGCGCGCCGCGAGGTGGCACGCTCAGCAGGCCGTCGGCATTGCGTTTCGCTACAGCCTCAGCCGGCTGTTACGCCGTAAACCACCCGTGCGCTGGATCACGCTCGCCGACGCAGAACCCGACGGCCCGTGGTGGTCCGGCCTGACGCGGGACGTGCGACACGCGTGGCGGGCCACAACGCAACGGCCGATGCTGTCGGCGTCGGTGATCGTAACGCTTGCATTGGCGCTTGCGACCAACAGCACGACGTTCAGCCTGCTCGACGCACTCGTGCTCAGGCCATATCGTTTCGCCGGTGTCGATCGCCTGATTGTCGCGACGACGGTCGGCGCTGAGGATACGTTCCTCGACCGCATCAACGTGACCGCCGCTGACTTCCAGGAGTGGCGCGACCAGGCGAAGACGGTCAAAGCGTGGGCAATGTATCAGTGGTGGGATGCGAACCTGTCGGGCGTCGACATTCCGGAGCAGGTGCCGGGGTTCTTCGTGTCCCCCGGCTACTTCAACCTCCTGTCGTCTCCGCCGGTGCTGGGCCGCGAATTTCTCGACAGCGAGTCGCAGCCGGGCCAGCATCGCCGCGCGGTGATCGGCCATGGACTGTGGGCGCGCCGTTTCGCGTCGGATCCCAACATCATCGGCAAGAGCATCCGCCTCGACGGGACCCCCTACGAAGTCGTCGGCGTGGCCGCACCTGGTTTCAACGTGCCCGATGGCGCCGAAGTGTGGGCGCCGCTCGCGATGACCGAACAACAGTGGTCGAACCGCCGGCTCGAGAACTACGGGATCGTGGGGCGGCTTGCCGATGGCGTCGGCATTGAGCAGGCGCGCGCGGAGCTGACCACCATCGTGGATACGCAGCGGCGCGACCACCCCGACACTAACCATCGCCGCTATGCGCGCATCGTGTCGTTCACGACCGGCATGTCCGACCCCGGCGCGGGCCTCTTCATCGGCGTCTGGCAGGCCGCAGCGCTGCTGCTGTTGTTGATCGCGTGCGCGAACATCGCGAACCTGCTGATGGCGCGCGGCGCCGAACGCGCCTCCGAGTACTCGATCCGGCTGGCGATGGGCGCCGCCCGGCCACGATTGTTCGCACAGACGCTGATCGAGGGCCTGATCCTGGCGCTCGGCGCGGTGATGCTGTCGCTTCCGCTCATCGGCGCGGGCCTGGCGATCTCGAAAGCGTCGATTCCTTCGTCGGTGCTGCGATTCCTTCCGGGTTGGTCGTTCATCGAACTCGACGTCGAGCTGTTCCTCGCTACCGCACTGCTCGGGACCATCGCCACACTGGTGTTCTCGTTGCTGCCGGCCATCCAGGCGACGAAGGTGCAGGTGGCGGACATGCTGCGGCAGTCCGGCCGGGCCCTGACCGCCGGACGCAGCCGGCAATGGGCGCGCAGCGCCTTGGCGACAACGCAAATGGCGCTGGCATTGGCGCTGGTCTTTGCGTCAACGCTGGCAATCACCGCAGCGAACAAGACCGTCAACGGCAGCCTCGGTTTCGACAAGGACAACGTGCTGGTCGCGCAGCTCAATCTGCCCGAGCGGAACTACGCCGATCCAGACACGCGCCGCCGCTTCATCGCTGACGTGACGGAGTCGATGCAGGCGATCCCGGCCGCCTCGGAGATCGGTGTCGTCAACATCATCCCCGCTGCATTCAACAACTGGAGCCGCCGGTTCTTTCCCGAAGGACAGAACATCACGGAGCAGGAGGCGCGCACTGCGCAATACCGGATGGCAACGGCCGAGTACTTCGCGGCGATGAAGATTCCGTTGAGGCGCGGCCGCCTGTTCGACGGCTCCGATCGGACCGATTCGACCCCGGTCGCCATTGTCAGCACCACCCTCGCCCGCCGCTACTGGGGTGATGATGATCCGCTCGGCAAACGCTTCAAGCTCGCCATCGACGGCCCATGGATCACGGTTGTCGGTGTTGCGGGCGACGTCGTGCACAATTGGTTCGATCGCCGGCTCGACATGTTTTACGTGCCGATCAGCCAGTCCACGCCGTACTCAGTTGCGTTCGCGGTGCGCACGGTAGGCGATCCACACGCGCTTGCCGGCGATCTGCGGCGGGCGGTGGCCCGCGCCGACGCCGACCAGCCGATTGCGGCCTTACAGGCGTTGGACACGATGATCGAAGACCGTGCAGCCGGATTCGTCTTCATCGCGCGCGCCCTCGGCATCGTCGGCGTCATCGCGCTGGTTCTGGCCATCGTCGGCATCTACAGCCTGATGGCGTTCCTGACCGCGCAACGCACGCAGGAGATTGGCGTGCGGATGGCGCTCGGCGCCGGACGCTGGCAGGTGATTCGCGTGACGACCGGCCGCGCGCTGGCGATCACCCTGGCGGGCACGATCATCGGTTCGGCCCTCGCATTTGGCGCCGGCCGGCTGCTCGAATCGCTGTTGTTCGGCCTGGTGACGACGAACGCCGCTCAATTGGCGGTGCTCGTCGTGATCCTCGGCAGCGTCGCGATGCTCGCAGCGTATTTGCCGGCGCGGCGCGCTGCACATCTCGATCCGATGCACGCGCTTCGCGACACCTAACCGCTTGGCACGGGTCACGCGGCACCATATAGTTGCCGCGTGACCGACCTCTTCCATCAGAATTACAGCCCCGTCGCCGGCAGCGTGTTCCTTTCGGCGCTCGTGGCGTCCCTGCCGCCGCTGCTGCTCGCCTTGATGCTGGCGGTGTGGCGTTTCGCGCCATGGAAATCGGCGATCGCCGGGGCCACCAGCGCCTTCGTGCTGGCGTGGCTGGTGTGGGGCATGCCGTTCGACCTGACGGTCGCCGCCGCGACGCACGGCATGGCCTTCGGCTTGTGGCCGATTTGCTGGATCGTCTTCAGCTCGGTGATGTTCTACAACCTGTCCGTCGAAAGCGGCGACTTCGACGTGATTCGCCGTTCGCTGGCGAGGCTGACGACCGATCGGCGCATCCAGATTCTGCTCGTGGCGTTCTGCTTCGGCGCTTTGATCGAAGGCATCGCCGGATTCGGCGCACCGGTGGCGATCACCGCGGCGATGCTCGCCGGTCTCGGCTTCGAGCCGATTACCGCGGCGGTGATGGCCCTGATCGCCAATACCGCACCGGTCGCGTTCGGTTCGCTCGGCATTCCGGTGACGACGCTGGGCGGTCTGTTGGCGCCGATGTTGGGCGAAGACGTCCAGACCACGACGCGCGCGCTGTCTGCGATGGTCGGCCGTCAATTGCCGTTCTTCTCGTTGATCATTCCAGCCTACTTGGTCGTGCTGTACGCGGGCTGGAGCGGCATGATGGCCGTCTTCCCTGCCGTGTTCACCGCGGGACTGTCGTTCGCGGTCGGACAGTTCGTGGTGTCGAACTACATCGGCCCCGAGCTCACCGATACGCTCGCGGCGTTGTTCTCGCTCGGTTCGGTGGCGCTGCTATTGAAATTCTGGGGTCCGAAGGACGGCTTCGTCGATGCCCGGCCGGTCGTCACCGAGACGATCGTCGATAGCTCGCGCCGTGTCGCACGCGCGTATGCCACTTACGGGATCCTGATCGTCACCGTGCTGATCGGACAAATCGGCAATTTCGCCGGCATGTCGCAACTGCAACCGCCAGCCAACGTGACGGCGTTTCTGCGCTGCGGCCAGATCGGCAATCGCCTGTGCCCGGAGCCGTGGGTGGGTGAGACAGCGGCAGCGGATCCGCAGGGGTTTCGTTTTCCGGTCTGGGAGTTCAACTGGCCGGGCGCGTACTCCCTCGTCGACGGCCGGCCGGCCGGCCGCGTTCAGCGCGTGCCGCCGGTGGTCGCCACGGCCGCACCTTACCCGCTGACCTACCGTCTGGACTTTCTGGCCACGGCCGGCACGCTGGTGCTGTTTGCGACCTTGATCGCGCTCATCCCGATGGTGATGAGCGGCGCGCGCGCGTCGATCCTCGGCGTCGCCTTCAGGAAAACAGCGGCGCAGCTGCGGCTGCCGATCGTGACCATCGCATTCATCCTGTCGATTGCAACGGTCATGAATTATTCCGGCATGACTTCGTCGATGGCACTCGCGCTGGCGCAGACCGGCTGGCTATTCCCGTTCTTCTCGGCATGGCTGGGCATGCTCGGCGTGTTTCTCACCGGCAGTGACACCTCGTCCAATACGCTGTTCGGTCCGCTGCAGGCTACCACCGCGCGGGTGTCGGGGCTGGATCCGATCCTGATGGGCGCGACCAACAGCTCCGCCGGCGTGATGGGCAAGATGATCAGCCCGCAGAACCTGTCGGTCGGCGCGGCCGGCGTCGGCGCGGTCGGCCGCGAAGGCGAGATTTTCTCGAAGGTCATCGTCCACAGCCTCGTGCTGACCGCACTGATGGGTCTGCTGGCGATGCTGCAGCAGTACGTGGTGCCGTGGATGATCCCGAAGCTCTGACGATCGTTCCGCGAAGGTTCGACGATCGTTCTTCGTACGTTCTACGTACGATGTGCGCTGCTACGAGTTCGTAGCCGGCGGCGTGTCCGTCGGCATCTTCTTCGGCCCCGGGGCGGGTTCGGCTGCCTGGAAGTTGCACAACTTGTGTGAACCGTCGCAGAAGGGCTTCTCTTTCGACTGCCCGCAACGGCACAACGCGAACGGCTTCTTCGGGACGATGTATTCGGCGCCGGTCCAGTCGACGAGCTTGACATCTTCGCCTTCCACCAGCAACGAGCCGTTCTGTCTGACCTTGATCGTAACCATGTATCTCCTATCGTAGAACCACCGTAGAACGATCGTCGAACGACCGTAGAACGATCGTCTTTACCCTTTTTGCATCGCCGACAGGAACTCGGCGTTGTTCTTCGTCTTCGCCATCTTGTCGAGCAGCAGCTCCATCGCTTCGACGGGCGACAACGGGTTGAGCACCTTGCGCAGGACCCAGATGCGGTTGAGGTCCTCTTTCGGGATCAACAGCTCCTCCTTGCGCGTGCCGCTCTTCAGGATGTCGATCGCCGGGAAGGTGCGTTTGTCCGACAGCTTGCGATCGAGATGGATTTCGCTGTTGCCGGTGCCCTTGAACTCTTCGAAGATGACATCGTCCATGCGCGAGCCGGTGTCGATCAGCGCGGTGGCGATGATGGTCAGCGAGCCGCCTTCTTCGATGTTGCGGGCCGCGCCGAAGAAACGCTTCGGCTTCTGCAGCGCGTTGCTGTCGAGACCACCCGACAGCACCTTGCCGGACGCGGGAATCACGGTGTTGTAGGCGCGCGCCAGACGTGTGATCGAATCGAGCAGGATCAGGACGTCCTTCTTGTGCTCGACCAGACGCTTGGCCTTTTCGATCACCATCTCGGCGACCTGGACGTGGCGCTGTGCCGGCTCGTCGAACGTCGACGAGATCACTTCGCCGTCCACCGATCGCTGCATGTCCGTGACTTCTTCCGGCCGCTCGTCGATCAGCAGCACGATCAGATAGACCTCGGGGTGGTTCTTCGCGACCGACTGCGCGATGTTCTGCAGCAACATGGTCTTGCCGGTGCGCGGCGGCGCGACAATCAGGCCGCGCTGGCCTTTACCGAGCGGCGTCATCAGATCCATGACCCGCGCCGACAGGTTGTCGGCCTCGGTTTCGAGCTTGACGCGTTCGAGGGGATACAGCGGCGTGAGGTTTTCGAAGAACAGCTTGTCGCGCGCCTGATCGGGCGCCTCGAAGTTGACCGCTTCGACCTTGATCAACGCGAAGTAGCGCTCGCCTTCCTTCGGCGGCCGGATCTGGCCCGATACCGTGTCGCCGGTCTGCAGATCGAACTTGCGGATTTGCGAGGGTGACACGTAGATGTCGTCGGGACCCGGCAGGTAGTTGTAATCGGGAGCCCGCAGGAAGCCGAAGCCGTCCGGCAGCACTTCGAGCACGCCTTCGGAAAAAATGAAGCCGCTCTGTTCGGTCTGCGCCTTGAGGATCTGGAAGATCAGCTCCTGCTTGCGCATCCCGGTCGCGCCGGCGACTTCGAGATCCTTGGCGACCTGGGTGAGATTCTGGATGGTCATCTCTTTCAGGTCGGTGATGTTCAGGCCGGGCCGCTTACCGCCCTCCTGCTGCTGCATTTCCGCCACTTCGGCGGCGACGTCCGGTTGCGGGGGTGGCTGATGCCCACCGCCACCGCGGTGGGATCCGTGACGCTTGTGACTCGGCATGCAGATTAACTACCTTGCTGGAGTTGGATAGGGGTTGTGTTCACGTCGTCTTGTATCTGGTGAGGTGCGGAGCAGGGTCCGCAAAGAGAAACGCGGGCAAAACGGAGCGAAACTGCCGGTAGTATAGCAGAAGTGCATCGCATCACGCTGCCGTTGCTGCTGCTCGCAGCGTTGACCTTTTTTGCCGGTCTGGGGCGCGGCGCGATTACGGATTCCGATGAGGCGTTTTACGCCGAAGCGTCGCGCGAAATGGTCGCATCGGGAGACTGGATTACCCCGTATTACAACTACGAGACCAGGTTTCAGAAGCCGATTCTGTATTACTGGCTGACGTCGGCCACCTATCTGGTTACCGGGCCGTCCGAACTGGGCGCGCGGCTCTGGGCCGCGCTGGCCGGCATCGGGTTGGTGCTGGTGACGGCGGCCGCGGGCCGCCGGTGGTACGACGAGACCACAGGTCTTCTCGCCGGCGCGATCGTCGCGACAAACTTTGGCTACTTCACGATTGGTCGGATGGCGCTGCCGGATTTGCCGCTGACCTTCTGCATCACGCTGGCGATCTGGGCGGCGCTCGTTTCGACCCTCGAATCGGAGCGTTCGCCGCGCAAGTTCGTCCTGCTGGCGGCGGTCGGCCTCGGCGCGGGTTTTCTGATGAAAGGGCCGGTCGGCCTGATCGTTCCGGCGGTGGTCATCCTGCCGATCCTGATGATCGAGCGGCGATCGATCGCCTTGACGCCGAGCGACATCGTGCTCGGATTCGGCGTGCTCGTCGCCATCGCCGTCCCGTGGTACGTGGTGATGTGGTTCCGGCACGGCAACGAGTACCTGCAAAGCTTCTTCATCGGCGACAATTTCGAACGGTTCGCGACCGCCCGGTTCAACGAGCCGCGTCCGTGGTGGTTCTATGTGCCCGTCGTCGCCGGCGGATTGCTGCCATGGACGCCGCTGGCGCTGGTCTGGCTGGGGCCGATCACGCAATTCGTCAGACGCCGGCGCGATATCGGTACCGTGGATCTTCGGCTGCTGTTGTGGGCGATGCTGCCATTGCTGTTTTACTCGCTGTCGGTCGGTAAACAGCCGCGTTACGTGCTGCCGGTGCTGCCGCCGCTCGCCATCCTGCTGGCCGCCTCGATCGTCGAGCGGACGCAAGAGTGGCGCGGCTCCGACGGCGTCCGCTCCTTGCCGCGGCGCGCGCTGCCGGTCGTCGTCGGCTCGTTGCTCAGCGGCGTGTTCTTTGTCGTGCTCGGCGTGCTGGTGTACCGCGCGCAGGCGCTGCTGGTGAACGTGCAGAACATCTACACGACGATTGCCGCCTACACCATCGCGACCGTCGGGGCGTTGGTCATCCTGTGCGCGGTCTCGAAAGCGTGGCGCAGCGCGCCACTCGCGATCGCGCTGGCCGCCGCGATCGCATTACCGGCGATTCAGTACGGCGCACTGACCGGCGGCGGCGCCGACACCGTCCAGCAGATGGCTCGTCTGGTGCAGCAGCATCGCACCGGCGGCGAGCAGGTCGGCACGTGGGGCGTCTTCGTCCGCAACCTGGTCTTCTACTCGGGAATCAGGACAACGGACGTGATCGACGACGAGCAGGCGAGCAATTTTCTGAATCAGTCGGCGCGCTCGTTGCTGATCGCGCCGGCGGCCGAGATCGATCGGCTGGAGCGCGAGCGGCGCATCAGGGTCGTGCGCATCGCCGAGCTGCTCTACTTCAACGAAGCAGGAGTCCGGGTGCGGACGCTGCTCCGGCCGGATCGCGATCGCGATCTGACACGTGTCGTGCTGGTCGCAAATCGCTGAGACCGCCGCCGCGCCGTCTACCTCGCGGCGGTCAGCTTGCCTGACGATTCGAGCTTGTCGACGAATGCGTGAATGCGGTCGCAACCCTCTTTGAGGCGCTCGATCGACGTCGCGTAAGACAGCCGGAAGTACCCCGGCGCGTCGAACCCTTCACCCGGCGTCACGGCCACCGCCGCATCCTTCAGCAGCGCTTCCGCAAACTCGCCGCTGCTCTTGAGCCCGTTCGGGGACAACAAATCCGCGATGTACGGGAACAGATAGAACGCGCCGCCCGGCTTGACGCACACGATTCGCGGATCCGCGGTCAGCCAGCCGTGCACCGCGTCGCGACGGCGGCGGTATTCGTTGAGCATCTCGGTGACGCCGTCCTGCGGGCCGGTCAGCGCGGCAATCGCCGCTTTCTGCGTCATCGAATTGATATTCGACGTGGAGTGCCCCTGGATGACATTGCACTGGGCGATCACGTCTTTCGGGCCAATCGCCCAGCCGCAGCGCCACCCGGTCATCGCGTAGGCCTTCGACGCCGCGCTGCACACCACGGTCTTGTCGCGCATCCGATCGAACAGCACCTTGATCAGGTTGTGCGCGATCGGCTCGTAGATCAGCTTCTCGTACGTGAAATCGACGACGACCCAGATGCCGCGCGCGGCCGCGGCGTCGGCGAGCGCGGCCATCTCCGTCTCGGACATCAACGCGCCGGTGGGATTACACGGTGAGTTGATGATGATGCCCTTGGTGCGCGGCGTAATCTCTTCGACGATCGGCGCCGCCGTGATGGTGAAGCCGTCCTCCATGTGGGTTTGCACGATTACCGGCGTTGCGTCGGCGAGCTTGATCTGGTCGCCGATGCTCGGCCAGAACGGACCGTGCGTGATCACCTCGTCGCCGGCGCCGAACAACGCCATCGCGGTGTTGTAGAGAGCCTGCTTGGCGCCGGCCGTCATGATCACCTCTTCCGGCTTGATGTCGACGCCGTAATCGGTCTGGTAGCGCTGGCACACCGCCTGACGCAGCTCGAGCACGCCCGCCGACGGCGTGTACTTGGTGAAGTTGGCATCGAGCGCGGCATGCGCCGCCGCTTTGACGTGATCGGGCGTGGCGAAATCGGGTTCGCCGGCGCCCAGATCGACGACGTCGACGCCCTGGCGGCGCAGGCGATCGGCGTCACCGGCCACCTTCAAGGTTGGCGAGACAGTGACGCGGGACATGCGTGATGCGAAGCTCATTTCCGATCCTCGTTGCCGTCGGCGTTAGCCGTCCGTCTTCGGCGCCTTCTTCTTCAGCTGTTGTTTCGCCCGCAGCGTGTCTTCGACGATCGGCGGCACCAGACCGGTGACCTCGCCTCCCAGGGTGAAGACTTCCTTGATCAGCCGCGAGCTGATGTAAGTGTACTGCTCCGCCGGCATCATGAACACGGTCTCGAGACCCGGCGCGAGATGGCGGTTCATCAACGCCATCTGAAACTCGTATTCGAAATCGGAGACCGCGCGCAGCCCGCGCACCAGGACGGTCGCCTGCTTGCGCTGCGCGTAATCGACGAGCAGGCCGTTGAAGGTCTCGACCTGCACCTTGGCGTTGTCGGTGAACACCTCGCGGATCATCGACATCCGCTCGCTCTCGGAAAACAGCGGCGTCTTCTCCGCGTTCGCCAGAATCGCGACGATGATGCGATCGAAGATGCGCGCCCCGCGCTGAATGATGTCGACGTGGCCGTTGGTCAGCGGATCGAACGATCCGGGATAGATGGCGATGCGCGGCGCGTCTGAAGGCATGGCGTGGGTCATGAGTAAAAGGTCAGCGCGCTGTCGCCTGAGGTCACCGTGCGGGTGAGCGTGACGCCGTCGGCATGCGGGGGCGCAACCCGCGACGCGTGTTCGAGCACGATGACGCCGCTGCCGGCGCGCTGGCGCGCGGCGTCCCGCACGACCTCGCCGATGCGCGCGTACTCGTATGGCGGATCAAGGACGATCACGTCGAACGGGCCGCCGGCGAGCGGCTGCTGCAGTGCCCGCTCGACAGCGTCGCGGATGATAACACAGCGCTCCGAGACGCCGCACCGCGCGGCGTTCTCCGCGATCAGCGCGGTCGCGCGGCGATCGCGGTCGACGCACGTCGCCGAGGCCGCGCCGCGACTGAGCGCTTCCAGCGCAATGGCGCCGGTACCGGCGAAGACGTCGAGCAGCCGTGCCCCCGCAATCTGGTGCTGCAGAATGTTGAACAACGTGCCTCGCAGTTTATCGGATGTCGGCCGCAGGCCTTCCCATTTTGGCGCCTTCAGCGTGCGTCCCTTGCTCGTGCCGGCGATGATTCTCATGAGACGCTTCGGCCTTCAGGTCTTCGCCGTCAGCCTAGCCGACGGTGATCAGTCCGAACTGACGCTGCCATACGCTGCGCACGTAGGCCTGCAAATCGGGATGCAGGATGCCGCCGTCGACGCGGCGGCGCGCTTCTTCGAATGCACGTTCCAACAAGTCCGCGTCGCGGGTCAGATCGCCCGCGCGCAGCATCGGTACTCCCGACTGGCGCGTCCCGAAAAAATCGCCGGGGCCGCGCAGGCGCAAATCGCGCTCGGCGATCACGAACCCGTCGCTGGTCTCGGCCATCGCTTTCAGGCGCTCACGGGCGTCGTCCGTCCAGGGCGCCTGATACAACAGCACGCACGTCGACGCATGGCGGCCGCGCCCGATCCGGCCGCGCAGCTGGTGCAGCTGTGACAATCCAAACCGCTCGGCGTGTTCGACGACCATCAGCGTCGCGTTCGGCACATCGACACCGACCTCGACGACCGTGGTCGAGACCAGGATATCGAGCTGGCCGGCCGCGAAGCGTTGCATCACCGCGTCCTTCTCGTCGCCCTTCATCCGGCCGTGCAGCAGCGCGACGCGGAATTCCGGAAACGTCCGCGCGATCTGCTCCGACATTGCCGTTGCCGCCTTCAATTCGATCTTTTCCGACTCGTCGACGAGTGGATAAATGACGTAGACCTGCCGGCCGCGGGTGATCTCCTCGCGCATCAGCGCGAACGCCTCATCGCGCCGCGAGTCGGCTTTGACGATCGTCTTGATCGGCTGGCGCCCCGGTGGCAATCCGCGAATGATCGACACTTCCATGTCACCGCATTCGGTGAGCGCGAGCGTCCGCGGTATCGGCGTGGCGGTCATCACCAGCACGTCGGGATGGCTGCCTTTCGCCGCCAGCGTGCCGCGCTGCACCACTCCGAAGCGGTGTTGCTCGTCGATGATCGCGAGCCCCAGCGCCTTGAACGTGACGTGTTGCTGAATCAAGGCCTGGGTGCCGACGATCAGGTGGATGTCGCCGCGCTCGATCGCCGGCAGCAGGTCGCGACGCGTGGCGCTGGTGACGCGGCCGCTGAGCAGCGCCACCCGATAGGGTGTGCCACCCGTCGCGCCGCTGCGGCGCCCCGGATCCAGCATCTTCGCGATCGTCCGGTAATGCTGCTCGGCCAGGATCTCAGTCGGCGCCATGAACGCGACTTGAAAGCCGTTTTCCATCGCGACAACGGCCGCCAGCAATGCCACGATCGTCTTGCCCGAGCCGACATCACCCTGCAGCAGGCGCTGCATCGGCCAGGTGCGCTGCATGTCGGCGACGATGTCCGCCAGCGCGTCGCGCTGTCCCTCCGTCAGCTTGAACGGCAGCACCGCGCGTGCGCATTGGCGAATGCGATCATCGACCTTCGACACCAGCAGTTTCCGCACTTGGGCATTCTCGTGCCGGCGCAAGGCCAGGCCGGTCTGGAACACGAAGAAATCCTCGAACACCAGGCGGCGTTGCGCGGCGGTCGTGAATGCATTCAGCGCCTCGATCGCCGTGTCGGACGAGGGAAAGTGCGTCTGCCACAAGGCGGTCTTGCGATCCGGCCACCGCTCGCGTTCGAGGATGTCTGCAGGCACAGGGTCGAAGCCGCCGTCGGGCAGCTGGCTGAGCGCCTGCCATACAAACCGGCGCTGCATGTTCGTCGTCAGGCTACCCGTCCGCTCGTAGACCGGTACGATGCGCCCGGTATGGAGCTGGCTGTCCGGCGGGTCGGCCGACGCCGAGCCTGGATCCCGGAGCGCGGCGTCTTTGATGATCTCGAACTCGGGATCGGTGATCTGGAGGCCGCGTGATCCCCAGAGCTCCACCTTTCCGAAGAGCACGATGCGCTGCTGTGATTTGACGACGTCTTTGAGAAACGCCTGGTTCGGCCACACCGCCTGGATGTGACCGCTATCGTCCTGCACCAGCGCCGAGAACAGCTTGAACCCGGGACGACGCGTCTGGGCGAGGCCGGCATTGAGCACGGTGCCGGTGACCGCTGCCGTCATGCCAGGCCGCAGCGAGATGATCGACTGCATGCGGCTGCGATCCTCGTAGCGGCGCGGAAACCGGAACAGCAGATCCTCGACGGTGTTGAGACCCGCTTTTTTCAGGTCCGCGGCCTTGCGCGGTCCGACGCCCTTCAGATACTGCAAGGGCATCTGCATGACGTCTTCTGGCATCAGCTCTCGATGCCAGTGTAAGGCATCAGTTATTGATGGAGGACGAAGCTGCCGGCGTTGACGTCGATGCGCTTGATCTCCGCCGGCAGATTGAACGTGTCATCGATGGAGGAGCCCCGCGGATTGTCGGCGGTCCGCGTAAAGAAATTCACCATCTGTGCGAGGAACGATCGCGGAATCGGGACGCCGCTCACCTCGGCGCTTTCGAGCTCGAACTTCCCTTTGCCGTCCCAGGTCACAATGCGTCCGGCCGCCGTTACCGGAAGTTTGCCGGTCAGGTAGCTCGTGGGATCGAGCCATCCGCCGCTGCTTTGTTTCTGCCGGACGATGTCGAGATCGACGATCGCCTTGCCCGACACTTTACCGCTGCCGAGCATCGTGATTTCCGGCTGCGTCAATCCGGTCGGCAACAGATCGCCGGCCTTGAACTTCAAGTACGAATTGGTCTCGGCCTGGGTGAATGCCGTGCGCCGATCCTTGGCCGACTTCTGAGCGGCCTGTTTCTGGACCAGCACGACCTTCTTTTCGAATGCGTCGGCGAGTTGCGGTGTCAGCACGTCAGCGGCGCTCGACGTCACGAAAACCAGCGCGGCAAGCAGCAATCCCCGCATGGTCCATCTTAATCCGGGAGCCGGGAGCCGGGAGCCGGGCGGAGAGCCGGCAGCCGTTTGACTTTCGCCTTTTGTTTGTTTACGCTCTCGGTGCAAGGCGAAGAAACGGAGTAATCGCCGTGCGAAGAACTCTGGCAGGAAGCTTATGCAACCACTGACGAAGCGGCAACGCGAAATTCTCGACTACCTGAACGAGTTTATTGCGCAGCACGGCTATGCGCCGAGCCTTGAAGAAATCGGTGAACGCTTCAGCTTGTCGTCGCTCGCTACCGTTCACAAGCACCTCACCAACCTCCAGGAGAAAGGCTTCATTCGACGTGCGTGGAATCGCAGCCGCTCCGTCGAACTGCTCCCCAGCCGCTCCGGCGGCCGCGCCGTGGAGTTGCCGATGCTCGGTTACGTCGCAGCCGGCCAGCCGATCGAAGCCGTGACCGGGTCGGAAACGATTAGCGTCCCGGATTCGCTGGTCAGCGGCAAGCGCGATACCTACGTGCTGCGCGTGCGCGGCGAATCGATGATCGACGAGCAGATCCGCGACGGCGACTGGGTGGTGGTCGAAGATCGCAAAAGCGCCGACAACGGTGAGATGGTGATCGCCCTGGTCGGCGGCCAGGACGCGACCCTCAAAAAGTTCTATAAGGAAAGCAACCGCATCCGCCTGCAGCCCGCGAACCCGACCATGCAGCCGATTTACGTCGAGCCCGACAATCTGCAGATTCAGGGTGTCGTGGTCGGAGTAATGCGCAAGTACTAGCGCGGCGGCGCAGAGCCTACCCGCGGCGTCGAGCCGCGGGCCGCTCGACCGACACGTAGGGATTACAATCGGTCAGCCATCATGACCGAACGCAAACAGATCAACTTCACCATCGTCCCCGAGGACGGCGGGTCCGAGCCGCGCACCTACGCCAACTTCTGCGCGGTGAACCATACGCCATTCGATTTCACGCTCACCTTTTGCGAGGTGATGCCGTTGTCCGAGAAAGAAATCCGCGAGGCCGAGGCCGAGCACGTCGTGCGCGCGCCGATTCGCGCGCGGTTGGTGCTGCCCGTGCAGTTCGTGCCGACGCTGATCGCGGCGCTGCAGGAGAACATGCGCATCTTCTCGGAGTCGCACGCGCCCCAACAGCCGCTGCCGCCAGGCAAGGATCCGATCCACTAAGGCAGTGAAGCCCGCGCCGGAAGTCAGCCGCATTTTCGATCTCCTCGATCGGCATCACCCCAACGCCGACACGGAGCTGGTGCATCGCAACGCGTTCGAGCTGCTCGTCGCGACGATGCTGTCGGCGCAGTCGACGGACGCGCGCGTCAACCTCGTGACGCCCGCGTTGTTTGCCCGCTTTCCCGACGCGGCGGCGCTCGCGAAGGCGAAGACGTCCGAGCTGGAGGCGCTGATTCTGTCGACCGGGTTCTTTCGTCAGAAGGCCAAGTCGCTGATCGGCATGGCGACGATGCTGGTCGACGAGCATCAAGGCGAGGTGCCCGCGGACATGGACGCGTTGACGAAATTGCCCGGCGTCGGCCGCAAGACGGCAAACGTGGTGCTCGGCCACGCGCTCGGCGTGCCAGGGCTGCCGGTGGATCGGCACGTGTTGCGCGTCGCCAATCGCATCGGGTTGGTCAAGCATGACGATCCCGTCAAGGTTGAAGCGCAACTGACCGCGCAGCTGCCGCCCCGGCGATGGACCAGAGCATCGGACGCGTTGATCTTGCATGGCCGCCGCATCTGCAAGCCCAAGCCGCTCTGCCCGAAATGCAACCTGCGGCCGCATTGCGATTTTTACAGGACGGGCCTGCTCACCAAACCGATTAACAGGAAGATCGCGGCGGACGTGATTCGCCGTCCCGCGCCTCGGCCGGTGGCTGCGGCGAAGACTCGATCCTCGAGCGGCGTGAACACCCGGAAGCGCAAGCGGCCATGACGCGCGAGGCGTTCCGCGAGCTCGTCGAAGAGGCGATCGACACCATCCCCGCGAAGTTTGCGAGACACGTTCGTAACGTCGCGATCGTCATCGAGGACGAAGCGTCCGAGGACTTGCTCGAGGAAATGGAGCTCGAACACCCGCGTGATTTGCTCGGCCTGTATCACGGCACGCCGCTGAACGAGCGCGGCTGGGGCTACGGCAATCAGCTTCCCGATCGCATTACCCTCTTCCAGGACTCGATCGAAGAGGAATGCGACGGGGACGAAGACGAAATCGTGGTCGCGATTGGCGAGACGTTGATTCATGAGCTCGGCCACTTCTTCGGCATGAGCGAAGAGCAGATCATGGACATCGAGGAACGCTATTGGCGGGGCGACGCGTTCCCGCCGGAACTTGACGACGAGCCCGATGAGAGCCCGTAAGCGGTTCGGGCAGCACTTTCTCGAGGACGCGTGGGTCAGAAAACTGGTGACCGCGATCGGCGCGACGCCGGATGACGCGTTCCTCGAAATCGGCCCAGGGCGAGGGGCGATCACGCGTCCGCTCGCGGCGCAGGTCCAGCGACTGCTGGCAATCGAAGTCGATCGCGACCTGGCGGCGGATCTCGAAGCCGCGGCCATTCCCAATGTGACCGTGGTGACCGGCGACGTGCTGTCTGCAGACGTCGCGGCCATCATCGGCGCCTGGCTCGGCGGCCCGCTCTCGCCAGAGCGACGCATCCGCGTCGTCGGCAATCTGCCGTACAACATTTCCTCGCCAATCCTGTTCATGCTGCTGGAAATGGCGGCCCGCACCGGCGGACTGATCGACGCGACGCTGATGCTGCAAAAGGAAGTCGCCGATCGGCTGGTTGCGAAGGCGGGGACGGGCGACTACGGTGTCCTCACCGTGTTGACGGCGCTCCATGCGGACGTCACGCGCGTGCTCGCGCTGCCGCCGGGTGCATTTCGGCCGCCGCCGAAAGTCCATTCAGCTGTCATCCGTCTGTCGTTCCGGCCGCCCACGGTGCACGTCGCCGACCACGAATTGTTCGTGCGGATGGTCCGAACGATGTTTACGCAGCGGCGGAAAACGATAGGCAACGCCCTCAAGCCGTTTGGCGTCGAGCGTCAGGTTGCGCCCGTCGCGGCGCTGGCGGCCGCAGCCATCGATCCGCAACGGCGTCCCGAGACGCTTCAGTTGGGCGAAATGGCCGCGCTGGCCAATGCCTTCGCCGCGCCCGTAAGCTAAAGCTGTGCTATAGTTTCCGGCGAAACCCGCCCTGTTTTACGGCCCTCCCAGCGGCCTGAAACTGGCAACTGTCTGGACCCGCCAGGGTCCATTGGTCGCCACCAGCCTGTCACGCCGAAACGCGGCGCGAAGGCGGATTTTTCCCTGAACGCGACCGTCGCGTTCGGCTGGGACTTCGCATGAGTGTGTCCGCGGCGATGCCGGCAGTGGCCGGCGCGCCTCCAGTCGATGTCGTGCCGCTTGGCGGCCTTGGCGAGTTCGGCCTCAACATGATGGCGATCTCGTGTCAGGACACGACTATCGTGATCGATGCCGGCGCGATGTTCCCGGAGAGCGACCTCCCCGGCGTCGATCTGATCGTACCGGACCTCGCCTACCTGGAAAGCCGCAAAGGACAACTGAAGGCGCTGGTGCTGACGCACGCGCACGAGGATCACATCGGCGGCGTGCCCTACGTGCTCCCCCATCTCGACGGCGCGGTCTACGGCACGCCGCTCACGCTCGCGATCGTCTCGAACAAACTCGAAGAACACGGACTCGAACCGAAGACCGTCGAAGTGAAACCCGGCTCGGTGATCACCATCGGCCCGTTCACGCTGGAATTCATCCGCGTGACGCACAGCATTCCGGATTGCGTCGCCGTGGTCATCCGCACGCCCCAGGGTGTGCTGCTCCATACCGGCGATTTCAAGGTCGATCAGACGCCGCTCGACGGCGAGGCGTTCGACCTGCACGGCTTCGCGCGGCTCGGCGCCGAGGGCGTGCTGGCGATGTTCTGCGACAGCACGAACATCGATCGGCGCGGCTATACCGGCTCTGAAAGCGAGGTCACCGACGCGTTCGAAGAGATCTTTACGAGCACCGAGGGCCGGCTCATCGTCGCGACCTTCGCGTCGAGTCTCTACCGGCTGCAGATCGTCGTCGATCTGGCGGCGCAGTTCGACCGCAAGGTGGCGTTTGTCGGCCGCGGCATGATCGAGAACTCGCAGATCGCGCAACGGCTCGGCTTCCTGCACGTGCCGACGGGCGTCGCCATCAAGGATTCGGACGTGCAGTACTTCCCCGCCCAGGACGTCGTCTGCCTGGCGACCGGCTCTCAAGGCGAGCCGAACGCCGCGCTGTCGCGCATCGCCATCGACGATCACCGGTTCGTGCAGTTGAAGGAAGGCGATCGTGTGGTGATTTCGGCGCGCGCGATTCCCGGAAACGAGAAGGCGATCGGCCGGGTGATGAACCACATTTCGCGACGCGGCGTCGACTGCATCACCGAATCGACCAAGCACGTGCACGTTTCCGGGCACGGCTCGGAAGAAGAGCTCAAGCTGGTGCTGTCGCTCGTGCGGCCGAAGTACTTCATCCCGGTGCACGGCGAGTACCGCCAACTGGCGCAGCACGCGCGCGTTGCGAAATTCGTGACGCGCGGGCTGCCGGTCGAGGTTCAAGTGATCACGGCGGAGAACGGCGACCGGCTGCGGTTCGACGCCGAGGGCGGCCGCATCGCGGACAAGACGACGGTCGGCCGGGTGCTGGTCGACGGCACGCGCGTCGGCGAAGTCAGCGACGAAGTGCTGCGCGACCGTCGGCACATTTCCACGGACGGACTGATTGTACCGGTGGTGGCCATCAACGCGCAGAGCGGCGTCATCGCCGGCGTGCCCGAGCTCGTGGCGCGCGGGTTCGTCAGCGACGAGGGCACGGCGGACATCCTCGCCGAGGGGGCGCTCGTCGTCACCAGCGCGATCGATGCCTGCAGTATCGAGGAACGCAGTGATCCCGGCTTGATGAAGGAGCGCATCCGCGTCGAGCTGCGGAAGTTCTTGAAAAAACGGACGGGCCGCCGGCCGATGGTGCTGCCTGTCGTGATGGAGATCTGAGTGGCTACATCTGGTTCTGCCCTGTCGCGTCGCGTCAGTGAGGTCGTCGGGGTCGCGCTGTTTGCGCTCTCGCTGATCTGGCTGATCGCACTGGCCACCTACGATGCCAGCGACCCGGCCTGGTTCTTCAGCACGGGGACCAACGACGTTCCGTCGAACTTCGCCGGACGCGTCGGCGCGTTCCTCAGCGAGCTGTCCTTTCAGATCCTCGGCTATGCGTCGTATCTGATTCCGGCGACGATCGCCGTGGCCGGCTGGCATTACTTCTGGTGCAGGGCCATCGACGCCGTGTACACCAAGCTGGTCGGCGCCGCGATGCTGTTTGGCTGCAGCAGCGCGCTGCTGCACCTGACGGTCGGGCGCGTCGATTTCGGTCCGCGCGCGTTTCGCGCCGGCGGGTATCTCGGCGAATGGCTCGGCGGCTTCATGTCCGAATACCTGAGCCGCACCGGCTCGGTGATCGTCATTCTCGCGCTGATGGTGGCCGCGGTCATCCTCGCCACGCAATTCTCCTTCGGCAAGTTATTCAGCGCGCTGTTCGCCGTAGTGGGCCGCGCCGGCGGCCAAGGCATCGAGGCATTCAAGCAGTGGCGCGAAGAGCGTCGCAAGGCCCAGCAGCGCCGCGAGGTGATGGTCAAGTACGGCAAGCAGGACGCGCCCGTCGTGACCAAGAGCGACAGGAAGACCGTCCGGATCGACAAGGCGGCCGAGGCCAAGGGCGAACCTGCGACCGCGCGTGAGAAGCCGGCGCTGCCGCCGCGCGACGAGCCTGGCCGCGCCGCGCCCCCGGTCGTACAGAAGAAACCTGTGAGCAGGACGCCGATCGCGCCACCGCTGCCCCTGCCGGAGCCGGAGCGCGTCGAGCGCCGCCTTGGCGCCTTCACGCTGCCGCCGGCGTCGTTATTGGACGCGCCAAAGGCAGAGCGGAAAATCGACGAACGCGAGCTGATGGATGCGGCGCGGCTGCTCGAGGAGAAATGCCGCGAGTTCAACGTCGAAGGCTCGGTCGTGCAGATTCATCCCGGTCCCGTCGTCACGACGTTCGAGCTCAAGCCCGATGCGGGTGTGAAATATTCCAAGGTCACCGGCCTCGCTGACGACCTCTGTCTGGCGATGCAGGCCGAATCCGTGCTGATCGATCGCATCCCCGGCAAGGCAACGGTCGGCATCCAGATTCCCAATCCGAATCGCGAAGCGATCTCGCTGCGAGAGCTGCTCGAGTCCGACGCCTACGCGCGCTCGACCTCGAAGCTGGCGTTTGCGCTCGGCAAGACGATTCACGGTGAGCCGTACATCGCCGATCTTGCGACCATGCCGCACCTGCTGATCGCCGGTTCGACCGGCACGGGCAAGTCGGTCGGCCTGAACGCGATGTTGACCGGGCTGTTGTATCGCGCCACCCCGGACGATGTGCGGATGATCAT
>DASPNQ010000078.1:0-11811 GCA_035626435.1 Vicinamibacterales bacterium | reverse complement strand
GGTTTGGCGCGCACGGTATACGCCGCGGCAAACGTCGCACTGTAGCCGTTGCGGCCGGTGTCGACGTAAATGCGGCCCTTGCGATCGACCTTGTTGAACTCCTGGGTCAGGTGCTCGGGCGCGTGCGACACGAACACGCGGCCGACCAGCGACGCAAACCGCTCGACGTCGCCCATGTTCGTCTTGCCGTCCAGTGGCACCACGATGTGGAAGCCTTTCGACCCCGAGGTCTTGACCCACGAGGGCAGCCCGATCTCCTCGAGCAGATCGCGGAGCCCAATCGCCGCGGCCCGCACCGCAGCGACATCGTCTTTGGAGGGGTCGAGGTCAAACACGCAGATGTCCGGATAGTAGAGGTCCGGCACGCGCGAGATCCACACGTGCTGCGTGATCGTGTTCTGGTTCGTCACCCATAACAGCGATCGCAGATCGGTGACGATCGGATGGTGAACGACGCCGTCCTTCTTGGGTACGGCGACGCGTTCGAGCCACTCAGGGAAACCTTTCGAGACGTCCTTCTGCCAGAACCCCTTCTTGCCGATGCCCGCGGGGTAACGCTCCATGGTGATCGGCCGTCCGCGCAGATGCGGCAGCATCACGCCGGCGACCGCTTCGTAATACGCCGCGAGATCGCCCTTGGTGATGCCGTCGTCGGGAAACATCACTTTTTCGGGGTGCGTGATCATGCGCGCTCCCGCACCACGTCGCGCGGATTCTTGTCGAAGCGAATCGCGATCAGCCGCGGATGGCGCAGCTTGCCGTGGACGGTCCATTCGATGAAGGACACCTGCACGACGATCGACGGGCGGACCCAATGCGCACGCCGCGGCAAGCCGGTGGCCTTTGTGAACGGACTCGCCGGAATCTCGAGGCGATCGAGCCGCTTGCGCAGGTCGAGCAACATCTTCGAGTCGAAGCCGGTGCCGATCTTGCCTGCAAAGACGAAGTCATCCTTTTCGTAATAGCCGACCAGCAGCGCGCCCAGCCCCAGTCGCGCACCTTGCGGATCCGTGAAGCCGCCGACGACGAGTTCCTGCGAGGCCTCGACCTTCATCTTCAGCCACAGCTTCGAGCGGCGGTGTTCGTAGATCGATCCGCTGCGCTTGGCGATGACGCCTTCCCAGCCCTCGCGTTCGGCGCGCTGCCACGGCGCGGGATCGCGAATCAGATCGACTCGCCGCAACGGCGCGGTCAACGCCAGGGTCTTCAACAGCGCGCGCCGCTCCTCGATCGGCCGCATCGTGGTCAGCGCGCCGTTCATCCAGAGGATGTCGAAAACGTGATAGGTGCTGCCGCGATCCCACGCCACCTCGCCGTCGAGGATCAGCTCCTTCGCGCCCAGACCACGCACCGCGGCCTCGATCTTCGGCGAGTTCTGGAGCAGCCGGTTCCGCGAGTACAGTTTCACGTCGCGGCCGCGTTTGTAGGCGAGCAGGCGGATGCCGTCGTACTTCCGTTCGAATAACCACTCGTCGCCGCTGAAACGTTCTTCGGTCAGGGTGGCGGCCATTGGCTCGAGCCACTCGGGCATTCCCATGAGGGCAGTTTACGGCAGCCGGCCCAAGGCGTGCCGTCATGGTCAGGTCTGCTTGAAGGTGGTAATCGGATCGATCCGCGCCGCGCGTGCGGCGGGGAGCAGGCTGGCCACGAACGCGCACCCCAGCAGGACGGCCATCACCGTCGCCAGGGTCGGCGGATCGAAAATCGTCACACCGAAGAGTTGCGATCGCAGGATCCCGCCAAGCGCGAACGACGCCGTGACACCGACCAGCACGCCGACGGCAGCCAGACCGACAGCACGCCCGACCACCGAGCGCAGCACGTCGATGGAGCGTGCGCCGAGCGCGATTCGAATGCCGATTTCCTTTGATTGTTGTGCGACCGAATAGCTCATCACGCCGAAGATGCCTGTCGCCGACAACACCAGCGCGACGGCCGCGAACAAGGTCAACAACGACGTATAGAACCGCGGCCGCGCGACCGACCGGCGGACCATTTCCTCGAGTGGCATGACCTGCGCCACCGGCAGGCTGGGATCGAGGGCACGGATCTGTTCACGCACCGACGGCGCCAGCGCCAACGGATCGCCGTTTGCCCGCACCACGATGCGGATCGTCCGGTTGGTGCGCTGCTGGTGCGGGACGAACATCTGCGCGATTGCAGGCTGTCCCGGATTTCGCTGCAGCACGTCACCGACGATGCCGACGACGGTCTGTGGACCTCCGGAGAGAACGGTGCGGCCAACCGGATCCTGGTTGGGAAACCATTTGCGCGCGGCCGCCTCGTTGAGCAGCGCAACGCGCGGCGCCTTGGCGTGATCGAGATTGCTGAAAAAGCGGCCACGTTTCAACGGCGTGCCGATCGCGGTGAAATACTCCGGCGTCACGCTCGCCACGGCGATCTCCTGGTTGACGTCCGGTGGCGGCGGCGGCGCGCCTTCGACGGCGAAGTCGAGCATCGCCCCACCACCGCCCAGCGGCAGCACGGTAGTCGCGCCTACCGCGGTCACGCCTGGCAGACCACGTAGTCGATCGAACAACTGATCGACGCGCGTCCGAACCTGATCGCCGTTCTGATAGTCCGGGCCCTGAAACGACACGCGGAACGCCATCGCCCCGCCCGGCTGAAAACCGGGATTGACGTCGGTCAGTGCAAGAAAGCTTCGGATGAGAAGTCCGGCGCCCGTCAACAACACGACGGCCAGCGCCAGCTCGGCGACCACCAGCGCCGATCGCATCCGATGCATGCGGCGGCCGCCGCCGCCGCTGCGGCCACTTTCCTGCAGGCCGCGCAGCAGGTCGGCGTTGGTCGCTTGCATCGCCGGCACCAGTCCGAACACCAGTCCCGTCCCCAATGCCGCCGCAAGCGTGAACACGATGACGGTGCCGTCGACGCCAATCGCGTCGAGCCGCGGCAGGTCTGCGGGTCGAGCCGCGACGAGCGCTTGCGTGCTCCAGTAGGCAAGCGCGAGCCCAATCACGCCGCCGATCGTGCCCAGCAACAGCGACTCGGTGATCAGTTGGCGAATCAAGCGCGCGCGCCCCGCGCCAAGTGCGGCTCGCACCGACAATTCGCCGTGGCGCGCCGAACCGCGCGCCAGCAGCAGGTTGGCGACATTCGCGCACGCAACCAGCAGGACGAAGCCCACCGCGCCAAGCAGCACCAACAGCGGTTTCTTGACGTCGCCGACGATCGATTCGCGCAGCGGGACGCTGGTGAATCCCAGGCCGCCATTGGTTTCCGGAAATGCGGTTTCGAGCCGCGCGGCCAGCCGCGCAAGGTCACCGGCGATCTCGGCGTCGCCAAGACCATCCCGCGCCCGGGCAATCACGCGCAGAAATTCATTGCGCCTCCCCTGCATCGTCGCGGCGTCGAACGCCTGGTCCATCGTCAACGGAAAGAACGCCTCGGTGGCATCATCCGGCATCGTCGCCTCCGGCGACGCGACGCCGACGATCGTCGAAACGCGGCCGCTGGCGGTGATCGTGCGTCCGAGTACAGACGGATCCCCGCCAAAGACGTTCTGCCACAGACCATGACTGAGGATCGCGACATTGCCGCGGCCCGGGAGATTTTCTTCCGCTGAAAATGTCCGGCCGAGTGCGACGCGCAGACCGAGCGCCTCGAACATGCCATGCGTGACGAAACTGGCGTTGATTTCACGCGGGTCGCCGATGCCGGTCACCGTCACCAGCGCGCCGTTGCCGGCTTCGACGCGCTCGAAAACATGCGTCTCGGCTCGGATACTCATGAAATCCGGCGCCGACAGCGAGAAATAACGCGCACCATCGGGATAGCGCATCTGCAGCACGTGCAACCGGCCGGCATCGCGGTACGGCAACGATTCGAGCAGCACGCCATTGACGACGCTGAAGATCGCGCTGTTGGCGCCGATGCCGAGCGCGAGTGTGACGAGGGCCGCCAGTGTAAACGCCGGCGCCCGCCGCATCATGCGAAACGCATAACCGATGTCCTGCCGCAGCTCCGCAAAAAAATCCGCGCGTACCATGCGTCGCCTCCGCCGTTCATTGATCGCGACGCATTCGCGTCGCGCCTGATCGTAATTACCGAATCGCTGCAGTGCGAGGTGCCGCGCCCGTTCCGGCGTTTCGCCGCCGTCGATCAGCTCGCGCACGCGCATCTCGATGTGAAAAGCGAGTTCGGCGTCGACGTCGCGTCTCGGCTCGAGGCCGAACATTTGCCGGAATCGCGTCAGCCGGGCCACTGCTGGCGCCCCTCACTCGTGCGCCGGCGCGTCGAGCGCAGCAAAGATCGCGGCGGCGTAGCGGCGCCAATTGTCGGTCTCCGTCCGCAACTGCGCCCGCCCCTTGCGCGTCAGCGCGTAAAACTTGGCCTGGCGGTTGTTTTCGGAGGAGCCCCAGTTGGCGGCAACCCAGCCGCGTTCCTCGAGGCGGTGTAATGCGGGATAGAGCGTGCCCTCGCCGACCGCGAGCGCGTCGTGGGTGGCCTGCTGGATCCATCGCGCCACGCCATAGCCGTGCGCGGGTCCCCAGCTGAGGGCTTTCAGGATCAGTAGATCGAGCGTGCCGCGGAGGATGTCCGGACCGGGCTGACTCGCAGATGCTCCCATCGGGTTTCAAGGGGAGTATATCCAGTCCGCTGTCGAGAGTCACGAAGACGGACTCAGTTGGTGGGTATCAGTGGTGGGAGCAACGGCAGTCGGACTGCCAACGCGGCGGACGGTATCATCGGGTTGATGATTCCTCTCTCGGTCCTCGACCTCGCGCCGATCGTCGAGGGCGGCGACGCCGCGCAGGCGTTGCGGCATTCGCTCGACCTGGCACGCCATTGCGAACGTTGGGGATACACGCGTTACTGGCTCGCCGAGCACCACAACATGCCCGGCATCGCCAGTGCCGCCACCGCCGTCGTGATCGGACAGATTGCCGCCGCGACCGCGTCCATCCGCGTTGGCGCGGGCGGCATCATGCTGCCGAATCATTCACCGCTGCAGGTCGCCGAACAATTCGGCACCCTCGAGTGCTTGTTCCCGCGGCGCATCGATCTTGGTTTGGGCCGAGCGCCCGGAACGGACCACGCCGCGGCGGTGGCATTGCGGCGGACGCTGCGCGCCGATCCCGACGAATTTCCGCGCGACGTCGTGGAGGTGCTCGATTATTTTCGCGATCCACACCCCGGTCAGCAGGTCGTGGCAGTGCCCGGCGCCGGCTTGCGCGTGCCGGTCTGGATTTTGGGCTCCAGCCTGTTCGGGGCGCAGGTGGCGGCGGCCCTCGGATTGCCGTTCGCGTTCGCGTCGCATTTCGCGCCGCAGCTGCTTCATGAGGCGATCGCCATCTATCGCGAACGGTTCACGCCGTCCGAATACTCGCAGTCGCCGTATGTGATGCTGGGGGTCAACGTGGTGGCCGCCGACACCGACGAACAGGCCCGGTTCCTCGCCTCCTCAGGGCGCCAGTCGTTCGCCAGCCTGCGAGCCGGTCGCCCGATCCCGCTGCCGCCGCCGTCGAAAGCGTGGGAGCGCGACGCATCGGATCGCACCGATCCCTCGAATCAGACGCGTGTGTCGTTCGTCGGGTCGGCTGCCACCATTGGCGATCAGATCGACACGTTCGTCGCACAAACGCGGGCCGACGAGTTGATCGTCGTCTCGCACATCTATGACCATGCGGCACGCCTCCGGTCGTACGAGCTTGCCATGCAGACCGCCACGGCGCGCCGATGAATTCCCCGCGTTGCGGCGGTGCGATGGCCCAGCATTCGGTCGTTGGCCATCTCGGCCGGCCGATCGAAGTCGGCGCCGGCCTGACCGCGTTAATCGGCCTGCTCCGCCGCGAGTAGGCGCCAGGAAGGATAGAATCGCTGCGCATGGGCATCACTGACTTCTTCAAGGGCGAGTTGATCGACGTCATCGAATGGACGGAGGACGCCCGTGACACGTTGTCGTACCGGTTTCCGGATGACGACAAGCCCATCAAGAACGGCGCGCAGCTGATTGTCCGCGAATCGCAGGTGGCGCAGTTCGTCTACCTCGGGCAGTTCGGCGACACCTTCGGCCCCGGCAAGCACACGCTGACGACCGACAACATTCCAATCCTGACCAAACTGGCGTCGTGGAAATACGGATTCAATTCGCCGTTCAAAGCGGATGTCTACTACGTCATCACGCGGTTGTTCACGGGCAACAAGTGGGGCACGTCGAACCCGGTGATGCTGCGCGACCACGACTTCGGCGTGGTTCGCGTGCGCGCCTTCGGCACCTACGACTTCCGCATCGTCAACACACCGGTCTTTCTGCGCGAAGTCGCTGGCTCGGATCACAACTTTCGTCTCGATGAGTTCAACGACACGATGCGCTCGCGCATCGTCAGCCTGTTCACCGACGCGATCGCGTCGGCCAAGGTGCCGGTGCTCGACGTTGCGTCCCGCTATAGCGAGCTCGGCGAAGCGCTGCTGCCGATGATCAATCCAGCCGTCACCGCCAAGTACGGTCTCGAGATTACGAGCTTCATCGTCGAGAACGTATCGGTCCCACCCGAAGTCGAAGGCGCTATCGACAAACGCTCCAGCATGACCGCGATCGGCAATCTCAACGACTACGTCAAATACCAGATGGCTCAAGGTTTCGAAAAAGGGGGCGCCGGTGCGGGAGCGGCGGGTACGGCCGCCGAGCTCGCCGTGGGTTTCGGGCTGGCGCAACAGATGATGCAGCAGGGGTTCAGTGGCGGCGCCGCCGCGCCCTCCGTCGTGCCGGAACTGCTTGGTCCCGCCGATGCGGCGCGCGTGCTCGGCGTGACGGAAGCGGATGTACTCGCGGTGCTTGCCTCGGGCGAGCTCAAAGGCAAGAAGATCGGGTCGTCGTGGCGCATTTCGCGGGCGGCCCTGAACGCCTATCTGGCGGAGTAGCGCCTGTCCGGCGACGTCTCAGCGCTCGAGAAACACGCGTGCCCCGCGTGTGGCGCACCCGCGGAGTGGCATCCGGCGAAGCAGAAGCTCGTGTGCCCGTTTTGCGGTGTGGAGTCGCCGTACGTCATCGACCGCACGGTCGGCACCGTCTCCGAGAACAGTCTTGACGCCGCCCTGAAGAGTGCCGCCGCTGCGGACACCCAGTGGAACTCGGAGCGCCGCAGCGTGCAGTGCCGCAGCTGTCGCGCGATCATGGTCTATGACGCGGGGCGGGTCGGGCAGAATTGCGAGTTTTGCGGCGCGCCGGCACTGGTTCCGTACGAAGAGTTGAAGTCACCCGTCCGGCCCGAAGGCGTGTTGCCGTTTCGGATCGATCGCAACCGTGTTCGCGACAACATCCGCCAATGGTGGCGCAGCAAGTGGCTCGCACCAAACCGGCTGGCGAAAGCGTCGCTCGTCGACACGGTCCACAGCGTCTACATTCCGTATTGGACGTTTGACGCGCGTGCCCATTGCCCGTGGCAGGCGGAGGCGGGGCATTACTATTACGTCAACGTTGAAAGCCGCGATAGCAACGGCCGTGCCGTGGTGCGTCAGGAGCGCCGCGTCCGGTGGGTACCGGCAAGCGGAGTGGTCGAGCACACCTTTGACGATGATCTGGTGCCCGGGACGACGGGGGTCGATGCGGACCTGCTCAAACAAGTGGAACCGTTTCCGACAGGAGAGTGCGTACCTTACGACACCGCGTTCCTGGCGGGGCACGTCGTCGAGCACTATCAGGTGGCGCTAAGTGAGGCCGCGGGCAGCTCAGAAGCGCAGATGCGTGCCGTCCTCGAGCAGTTATGCGCGCGACAGGTGCCCGGCGATACCTACCGCAATCTGGTGATTCATCCCACGTTTTCGGCGCGCACCTTCAAGCATCTGCTGGTGCCGATCTGGTTGCTGGTGTACATGTTCGGCACGAAGTCGTATCAGGTGGTTGTCAACGGCTACACGGGCCGCATGGCGGGGCGTTATCCATACAGCCCGTGGAAGATCGCGCTCCTGATTGTCCTGTCGCTGATCGCGTTGGTGTTTTTCGTGCTCGCGAACGGAAGCTGATCGGCTTCAGCGCGGCGTCCGCGGCGGTGTCGCCGTGCCAGGCGCATCGGTGCGATCGTGGAATTCGGGACTGTCGCGCCACGTCTTGTCGTCGTCCTCGCCTCGCGGCATGGACGAAGGCTCGCGCGGGTTCACGCCTTCCTGGTCCGCCGGCTCCTGGCGATTCTTGTGGGCGTAACGCTGATCGGGCAGGTACTCGTCCGGTTGGGTATCCGGTTTCAACGGATCACGCATCGCATCACCTCTAACTCCCTGCCTGCAAATTCCTTTCCGATGGTGGCAATCTCATTGCAATGGCGCTGACGTGGACAAAACGGCGCATGCGCTGGCCAGCGCGAAGGCAGCTGGACTGCGGTACACCGACTGTTCGAAGACCGGCATTACTCGGCACGGACGAGGCAAGGGTTTCGTCTATCGCGGGCCGGATGGCCGTGTGGTTACAGACGAGCGCACGCTCGAGCGCATCCGCGCGTTGGTGATTCCGCCGGCCTGGACCGACGTGTGGATTTGCACTGATGCGCGCGGCCACCTGCAGGCGACCGGCCGGGATGCCGCCGGCCGAAAACAGTACCGCTATCACCAGCTGTGGCGTGTCGAGCGCGACTCGACGAAGTACCATCGCATGTTGGAGTTTGCGTCCGTACTGCCGGGGTTGCGCAAACGGGTGCGGCGCGATCTGATGGGCCCTGCGGCGTGCCGCGGCCGCGCGCTCGCGACCGTCGTGGAACTGCTGGCCAGCACCTACATCAGGATCGGCAACGAGGAGTACACGCGCAAGCACCAATCACACGGTCTGACGACACTGCGCGACCGGCACGTCACGATCAACGGCAAGCGGCTCCGCTTCGCGTTCAAGGGTAAGAGTGGCGTCTTCCAGTCGATCGAGATCGAAGACGCGCGCCTGGCGAAGGCCGTGCGGGAGTGTCAGGACCTGCCGGGACAGACGTTGTTTCAGTATCGCGACGAGCGGCGCAAGCTGAGAAGCGTATCGTCGACGGACATCAACAACTACTTGCGCGAGATTTCAGGCGGACCGTTTACCGCGAAGGACTTTCGTACGTGGGCGGGCACGCTGGCGGCCGCGGTCGCGCTGGACGCCGTCGAGTTGCCGGCGACCAAGACCGCAACGAACCGCGTGATCGTCGAGGCGATCGATCGCGTCGCAGGCACTCTTGGTAATACGCGGGCGGTGTGCCGCAGCTCGTACATTCATCCGGCGGTGATCGACAGCTTCCGCGACGGCATCACGATCGGCAAAGTGCCGCCGGCGTCAGCGAAGGGGCTGCTCGACGCGGAGGCGCGCCTGGTCACGTTGCTGCGCCGCGCGCAGCGCACGCGCAAGGCGGCATAAAGCTCACAAGCAACATGGGTAGGGCACGCCATCGTATATGCCGTCGCGCTGGACATGTGGGACCACAGCGGAAGTCTCAACCGCTAACCATCCACTTCTGCCGAGCTTGAGCGCAGCGTCACTAAGGGCTTATCCTGAGTGCTGATGCGTGAAGAACTTCCCCTGGCCGCTTCCGAACACCACGTTGGCTTGTTCGATTCCTCGCGCTCGTTGGCGGACACCGTCGCGCAATTTCTCCTCGATGGTTTTGGACGCGGCGAGCGGTTGCTCGTCGTCGCCACTCCGCAGCACTGCGATCTGCTGACGAGAAAGCTCATTCAGTCCGGCTTGAACGTGCGCGACGCGATCGGCGCGAACCGGCTGGTGATGCTGGATGCGTCGCAAACCCTCGATAAGTTCATGCGGCAGGACGGCCCGAGCGCCGTGGCGTTCGAGGAAGTCATCGGCACCGTCGTCCGGCGCCTCTCCGGCGGCCGCCGCGTCTGCATTTACGGCGAAATGGTCGACCTGCTGGCATCCCGCGGCGAGTACCGCTTCGCCGAGCGGCTGGAGCAGATGTGGAACGACCTTAGCCGCCGCGAAGCGTTCGTGCTGTTTTGTGGCTACGCTGCCGGCCACTTCGGCGACCCGAAGACGCTCTGCCACCTCGGTGCGATTTGCGCGAACCACACCCACGTGCACCGCAAGCGCGACGATCTGCTGGCCGAATACCTGCTCAACCACGACGACGTACGCCGGTCGCTGCCGCGCGACTGATTCACGCTACGATCCGCGGATGCCGCTTACGACGACCGACCGGTTCGTGTCGGCGATGGTCTACTCGCATCAGGTCCATCAACACCAGCGCCGGAAGGGCACGGGTATTCCTTACATCGCGCACATCCTGGGCGTGACCGCGATCGCCATCGAATACGGCGCCTCCGAAGACGAAGCAATTGGCGCGCTGTTGCACGATGCCGCGGAGGACGGCGGCGGTGAAGCGACGCTCGCGGAAATTCGGGCACGGTTCGGCGACGCCGTCGCCGACATCGTTCTGGGATGTTCAGACAGCCTCGTCGAAGACCCCGAAGACAAGTTGCCGTGGCGGGACCGAAAGGAAAACTACCTCGCACACCTCGAGAACGCGAGCGCGTCGGTCTGCCTGGTATCCGCGGCGGACAAGCTGCATAACGTCCGCTCGGTGATCCGCGACTATCGCGAGCACGGCGAAGACATCTGGCAACGTTTCCAGGGCCGGCGCGATGGCACGCTGTGGTACTACGAGACGGTCGCCGACCGGCTGCTGCGTCGCTACCGCACGCGGCTGACGCGGGATCTTCAGGACGCGGTCGACGAATTAGTCAGCCTCACGAGATTGCCGGAATGACCCACAGTTCAACCGCGCGCGGTTACTCGGTGCCAGGTACACTCCAACCGCTCGCGGTTACTCGGTGCCAGGTACACTCCAACCGTTCGTGGTTACTCGGGGCCAGGTACACTCCAACCGTTCGCGGTTACTCGGTGCCAGGTACACTTGAACCGCTCGCGGCTACTCGGTGCCGGTTACTCGGCGCTTACGGAAACAGCGGCGGCGGCACTCGTTTTCGTGTCGCCTGTTCGAACGCGTAGGCAATCTCGATCAATAACGGTTCGCTGCACTGCGCGCCGACGAAGCCAACACCGTACGGCGCCGGCCGTGCGTCGAAACCCTTCGGAAAGGGCTGTTGGGGAGAGTTCGGCACCATCCCGAACGGGACGGCGATGATCGGATAGCCGGCGCGTGCCGCGATCCCGGCCCCGGAACTGCCCGGTGTGATGAACGCATCGAGCCGGTGCGCTTTCAGCACGCCGTCGATGCCCTGGTCGCGGCTCAGTCGTCGATCCTTGGCGTCGTCGGCGTTGAGACGCGCCTTGTCGGCGACGAGATCCATCTCATCGGAGATGTCGAATCGAGATTGTCCGTACTTGATGGCTCCGGCCTTGGCGTGCGCGAGATTCCATTCGCGGTGTTCGGTGAGGGTCTTGACCGGCGCGGACGGTCCGAGTGACGCCAGCCATGCGTTGTAATCACGCTTCATGCCGTACTTGAAGTTGATGGAGCAGTTCTGGTCTTTGCCTTTCGCGTGCTCGGCGCCGGCGCAGAAATCCCACAGCGGGAAGCTGTCGTCGGCGTTCTTCGCGATGAAGCTGGGGATATCTGCAGGGTCGACGACGACGGCACCCTGCTGTTGCAACACGGCGATGGCTTCCGACATGACCCGGGCCTGATCCGGGTTGACGCCGCCACGAGGCGACTTTTCACCTGGCAGCGTCATCGCATCCAGGTAGAACGCGCGCGGCACCCCGATGCGCTTGCCCTTGAGGCCGCCGGCGTTCAGGAACTTCGTGTAATCGCGATTGGGCGGCGGCGTGCACGTCCGTGTCGCGGCATCGTTGGGATCCGGCGTGGCGCCTTCCATCGCGCCGAGCATGATCGCCGAGTCGGCAACGGTCCT
>DASPNQ010000077.1:0-18476 GCA_035626435.1 Vicinamibacterales bacterium | reverse complement strand
AAATCCGACGGCGGCCTGCCACATGGCATCTGGCGCAGGGACGAATCTCATTCCTTGAGGATGGTCGCCGGATCCACGGCAGCGGCCGAACGCGCCGGCCCCGCGATGGCCACGATGCCGCAGAGCGCAAATGCCAGGGTGACCGTCGTAAGGACCACGGGGTCCGCTGCGGGCACGTTGAACAGTTGCGCGCGCAACACTCGTCCCAGGGCGAGCGCGCCGGCCACGCCGACGCCGAGCCCCGCGCCCAGCACGATCAGCCCGTCTCGCATGAATAGTCGCGTGATCGTTCGTCGATCGGCACCGATCGCGATCCGCACCGCGATCTCGCGCTCGCGCTGCTTGACCGTATACGCGATGACGCCGTAGATGCCGACCAGCGCCAGGATGGCTGCGAACAGCGCAAATCCGATCAGAAGCGCGGCAAGCAGCTTCGTGCCGGCCCGCTGCTGCTCGAGGATCTCGCGCAGCGGCCGCGCTGCCGCAAGACCGACATCGGCGTCGATCGAGGCGAGCAGTCGCTGGAATTCGCGTTCGACATTGGCAGCATTACCGCGAACACGCAGGTACGCAAACACGCCGTTCGATGGAGTCTGCGATAACGGCAGATACACGTCCGCGAGATCGTCATCGGTATGACTGTGGCGAATGTCGCCGACGACGCCGGTGACGGTGTAAATACCAGGTGCTGTAGTCGGCGGACTGCCGGGAGCGGGGAGCATTCTCAGCGTACGACCGACCGGGTTCTCTCCCGGCCACAGGCGCGCCGCGAAGGTTCGGCTGACAACGGCGACGGGATTGCTGCCGACGCGATCGTGCCCGTCGAAGACGCGTCCTGAGTACACAGGGACGCGCAGCACATTGAAGTAATCAGGGGTGACGCCGACGACGCCGGCCCGCGCCTGGTACGGCGCGCCGCCGCCGCGATCGAAATCGCGCCCGATACTCTGCTGCAATGGCCAGGCGTTCGTAAGGGCGACGCTCTCGAGGTCAGGCACCCGTGTCGACGCCTCGAGGACGCGCTCGTGGAACACCGCGCGTGCCGTCTCGTCGGGGTAACCGCGCGGTCGCAGGTTATAGCGGCCGACGATCACGTTGTCGGGGTCGAGCCCCATCTCGACCTGCAGCATGCGCAATGCGCTTTGAATCGTCAGACCGGCGCCCGCGAGCAATGTCAGGCACGCCGCCACCTCGATGGCGATCAGCAGCGATCGCGCGCGTTGCGGCGACGGACCGTCGGTCGCGCCTTTCTGGCCTCCCGTCACGACCAGGCCGGCCGGGGTGCGGCGCGCCACCCACGCCGGCACAATCGCGCACACCGCGACGACGACGAACCCGAGGGCGACGGTGATGCCAATCGTTTGCGCATCGATGCGGAGCGCATCGATCCCGCCAGGAGCCGCGCGCCCGAGATAGCGACTGACCACCGGCGCAACCGCGGCGAGGGTGCCCCAGGCGAGACCGAGGCCGGCGGTGACCGCCGCGGCGCCAAGCAGGACGGGCTCGGCGATCGTCAGCCGCGTCAGCTGCGCCGAGGACGCGCCAAGCGCCTGCCGTACGGCGTTCTCGCGCTGCCGCCGTGTCGCCCGTACCGTCAGCAGCACGCTGACGTTGGCGCAGGCAATCAACAGCACCAGCGCGGTGGCACTGGCGACGGCCAGCAACAATGGCCTGATGCGTTCGACGTAGGCCGCGTGGGTCGACCGCAACTCCGCTTTCCAACCCGGCGGAACACTGGCCGCGCCCGCCTTTACCAGCGCAGTGATGCGCTCGGCCGCCGCGACGCGCGGCACGCCGTCGCGCAACCGGAGGACATACGGGGTATTGGGGACGCGCAACGGGGCGAGTACTTCAGTGAACGGACTCATGTGCCAATGGCCCGCATCGAGGACACCGACGATCCGGAAGGACTCGGCCTCGTCCGGGCGATCGTTGACGAACGCCTCGAACGTCTTGCCGACGATCGCCGGATCGCCGTTGAAACGCGCGTGCCAGAGCCGATGGCTGATCAACGCGACCATCGGGCGGCCGGGTTCGTAGTCCGATGGCTCGAACACCCGTCCGATCGCCGGACGCACCGCGAATCCCTCGATGTAGTCAGCATTCACCCACGTCCCCTGCACGACTTCCGGCACGCTTCCACCACGCAGACTGAAGCTATCGAGATCCCACGTGATGTTGAGTTCGGCGATGTCGTTCAGCGGCCGCCAGTCGACATCACTCAGACCCGTCGGAAACGCCATCGACGGCGTCGCGTACTGGACGTCATAAAGACGATCCGCGTCTGGGTATGGCAAGCTTCGCCACAAGTACGCGTTGACGAGCACAGCCACAATGACGCACATCGCGAGGCCGCCACCGAGCGTCGCCAGCGCGACGGCGGTGAAGCCGCGATCGCGGCGAAGCAGACGGAGCGTCTGTCGAAGGTCGGTGACCAGCGCGTTGTACATATTCCTCCTGAGTGTGTTGAGCTGCGACGCGCGTTCGACGATGACGCCGCGCGCGGTGTCGGCGACAGCCCCATTGACCGCGACCCATGTGGCGTACGTCCCGTCGGAGATGGCTGACCGGATGTCGCTCTCCGTTTCTGCGATCACGGTGTCGCCGAAGTCGGCGCGGAAGTCGCGGGGATGCAGACCGACGAGGCAACGGACCACGCGGCAGCCTGCGTGCGCGAGCCTTGACGCGACCATTACGAACGCGCCTTCGATGCGGCCGGACGCGCCGCCGCGAGCACCAGTTCGAGTCGCGCCAACTCCCCGCGCAGCGCGCGGCGACCTGCCGGCGTAATCGTGAAGTACCGCCGCCGCTCATCGTCGAACTGCGGCAGCGGCCGGCGATCGGATTCCTCGACGTAGCCCGCAGCCAGCAACTGGCGCAACAAGCGGTAGAGCGTCGTCACGCCCACACGCACGGCGCCTTCCGTCCGCTGATCGATCTCGCGGCGGATTGCATACCCGTGCCGGTAGCCGTCGGCCAGCGTCGCGAGGATCAGCGTGGCCTTCGGGGACAGCGGTATGTCGTCCACAGCGGCTAGAGTATTACCGAAATGGGACTAGTCAGTCGAGGGGCGAATCTTGTGACGGACGCCGGCGCTAAGGGCTCACTTTGATGTGGGGTACGCCGCGAGCTGTCGCACGTATCTGTTAGTATTCGCGGCACTGTGACGCCGCAACTGATCTTCAAGATCGTCACGCAGGATCTCTGGCGCGCTGCGGAGGCCACCGGCACTTTCGCTGGCTCGCAAGTCGATGTCGACGATGGCTACATTCACTTTTCGACCGCTGAGCAGATGCGCGACACTGCCGCACGGCATTTCGGCGGCCAGCCGGATCTATTGCTCGTCGCCGTGCCGGTCGATCGGCTTGGCGACGCGCTGAAGTGGGAACCGTCTCGCGGCGGACAACTCTTCCCTCATCTCTACGCGCCCCTGCGGGTTGACGATGTCGCGTGGGTCAAGCCATTGCCGGTCGGCGCGGATCGTGTGCACGTTTTTCCCGACAATGTGGATCGCCCCGAACGCTAGTGGCGTGCGCTCATCGATGCAGCGCAACCAGATCGCCGACCATCACCGCATCAGTGACGCGATCGATGCGCAGCGCGGCTGAATCCGGCCGCACCGTCACGATGACGCCTTCGCCGATGATCAGCGGCGGTAACGCATCGCCCTGACGTCGGCGGAAGATCGTGACGCGTTGGCCGCGATGCACGTTCTGCATGAGGCCGCGATCGATCACCATCAGCTGGCCGTTGGCGGCGACCGTCCGGTCGTATTCGCCGAACGCAATGCGCGCAGGCTCGTCGAAACGCGGCGTCCCCGCCGCGACGGTATACGACGCCGGCTGCGCGACGTACGGCTCGATCGTGTCGCCGGCAAGGACTTCGCTGCAGGCGTAGACGACGATCGCCGTGGCGGAGGCGCCTTGTTTGTCCAGAATTTGCGCGAGGCCGACGGTCTGCTCGCCGAATTCCTGCGTCCGCTTCGCGGCGCCGCGGTCTCCCGTTTGAAAGCGCCGCCGGATGACGAAATGCTGTCCGGGCGCGACACCATCGGGATCGCTGATATCGAGACGCAGCACGTCACCGGGTCCCAGGAGCTGACGTCCGGTGTCGTCGCGATGCGACACGATGCGGCCGCGCGCGAGGCTGAAGGCGGGCGGCTGTCGGGGCCCGCAGACCGTGGCCAGCAGCTCCTCGGTCGGTTTCACTTTCGGCCGCGGCGGGGGTGGGGGTCGTGGCGCCGGCGGTTTTGGCGCGGGTGCAATCACTTCGACCGTTTCCGACAGCGCCGCCAGAGCCAACTCCTGGTCGAGCACCGCGGTCTGACCGGGGCCAAGTTTCAGTCCCGTCACCGTGCGCGTTTCGAAACCCGATAACACGAAGGCGATGTTGTAGTCGCCGGGCGGCACCAGCGGCGTGAGATAACGGCCGGCCTCGTCGGTGACGACCGTCGTCGGCGCGATCGCACTGCCTGTCAGCGTCACCGTGACGCCAGGCAGCGCACCCCCGGAGGTATCGATCACGGTGCCCATGACGCGCGCTCGATCCGGCTGCGCGACAGCGGCGGCTGCATGCAGCAACAGCAGCACGGCCGTAATTACCGCCGAACCGGTTCGGAGTGGCGCCATGCAGAATCCAGTCAGGGCGGTCGTAGTATCGGTGCCCCGTAACAGCGGCTATAGTGTGCACTCAACGGAGGATTTCATGCGGCGGATTTCCCTGGCCCTGGTGGCAAGTGTTCTGGCGTTTCCCCTTTCTGCGTTCGCACAGGCGGGCACCGCCGCCAAGAGCGCCGAACCGTTCAAGGTGGGGACTTTTCGGATCAACAACGTGCGCACGGTCGGTATGGTCCTTCGGGACTCCCTGGTCGTCGATCTGGTCCAGGCGAACGCGGCGCTGGAGAAATCTCGATCGTTTCCGGCCCGGCGAATGCCGTCGGACATGGTCGAGCTGATCGGCGAGTACGAGAACGGCCTCAAGGGGCGCCTCTACGCCATCGTCAACGAGCTGGTGCAGAGCAAATCGCTCGAGGGCAAGCGGCCCGGATATGTGCGCGAGTTGCAGGAGGTCCAGACGCTCGCGCCGATTCCGCGTCCAAGGCAGATCATGATGACGGCGGTGAACTTCTACAGTCATATCGCCGAGAGCGCGCCGGCGGATCAGCGCGCGAAGGCGATTGCCGCGCGGAAAGCCAATCGCGGCGTGCCGTACATGTTTCTGAAGGCGCCCTCCTCGATCATCGGCACCGGTGAGACGATCCTGATGCCGCACGGCCGCACGCAACTCGACTGGGAGGTTGAACTGGCGACGATCATCGGCCGCCCCGCTCGTTACGTGCCGGCGCCCCAGGCGGAGGCGCATGTGTTCGGCTACACCGTCATGCTCGACATCTCCGATCGTGGCGGACGCCCGCCGGGCGGTTTCAGCAGCGGCACCGACTGGTTTGTTATGAAGGGACAGGACACCTTCGGCCCGATGGGACCGTTCATCGTCCCCAAGGAGTTTTACGGCAATCCGATGACGGACCTCAAGCAGACGCTGGTGGTCGGCACGGATCAGCGGCAGCAATCGGATTCGTCCGACATGATCCATTCGGTCTGGGAAGTCATCGAGTACGCGTCGTCCCTCGTGACGCTGCAACCCGGTGACGTGATTGGCGCCGGGACGTCCGGCGGAGTTGGCATGGGTACGTCCGTGCGCGGCTCGCAGCTGTGGCTGGTCGCGGGCGACGAGATCACGGCGACGATCGACAAGATCGGCACCTTGCGGCACAAGGTCGAAGCCGGTCCGGTCCCGCCAGCCGGCACCGGCGCATACCTGCCGCCGGTTGCCACCTACCGCAAGCCGCAACAGTAACCGGCACGCCCTCTCCGCGCCGCGCGGGGAGGGTTTGCTCGTTTTCACTTTGTAACGTAAAGTTGAAACGTGGCGAGGAGATGGAGCCGGACTGAGACGTTCCTCGCGGTCGGCGTGCTCGGCATCGCCGCGGTGTTGCTGGCCGTCGCAGGTCTGTGGGTGTACATGAGCGCAACGGCCGCTCCCTTGCACTCCGAGCCCACCGGCATTTCGGCGGTTCACGACGCGACTCCCAAGCCCGCGTGGGCGGACGCGGTGGAGCGCGCCCGACAGATCGCGCGATCGGAGGTTGCGGAGAGGAACTTGCCAGGGTTGTCGATCGCGGTTGCCGCAGGCGGCGAGATCATATGGTCGGAGGGCTTTGGCTGGGCCGATATCGAGGCGCGCCGGCCGGTCACACCTCGCACGCGATTCAGAATCGGCAACGCATCGACCATCCTGACCTCGGCCGCTGCCGGGCTGTTGATCGAGAAGGGACGGCTGAAGCTCGACGACGTGATCCAGACGCACGTCCCTGAATTCCCCCGGAAGCCATGGCCTGTCACCCTGCGTCATCTGATGGCGCACACCGCAGGCCTCGCGAGCGACGGCGGAGACGAGGGCCCGTTGTTTACGCAAAAATGCGATCGCCCCGTCGAGGCCTTTCAGTACTTCGCGGATCGCGACCTCCGATTCGAGCCCGGCACCGACCACCGCTTCGGCAACTACGGCTGGATCGTCGTGAGCGCCGCGATCGAAGCCGCCGCGGGCGAACCGTTCCTGACGTTCATGCAACGGCACATTTTCGGGCCGCTGCGAATGGACGACACGCTGCCGGACTCGTTGACGCAGCCGATCGAGAATCTCGCGACGCCGTACTTTCCGAAGTTTGCCGGCGATCCCCGTTACGGGCCGGATCTGATGCGGCCTCTCGAATACTCCTGTTATGCGGGCTCGAGTGTGTTCGTGTCGACGCCATCGGATTTGTTGCGGTTCGTGCTTGCCATCAACAAGGGCGTGCTGCTGCGGCCTCCAACCGTGGCACTGCTGCAGTCGCCACAGCGGTTGGCGTCGGGGCAGGACACCGGCTACGGTCTTGGTTGGGATCTCGAGACGGTCTCGATCGCCGGACGGCAAACGGCGGCGATTGGCCACCATGGTGAGTCGCTGGGCGGCGTCGTTTCGTCGGTCATCACGCTGCCCGAGCACGATTTGTCACTGGCGCTGATCTCGAACATCTCCTATTCGGGTACGCAGGCGATCGCCGTCAAGATCGCCGAGGCGTTCGTAGCGCCGAAGTAACCAGTCTTAGCGCGCGTGGATGATCAAATACTTTTCAGCGACATTGAACGTGACGCGCGCGAACAGGTGGAGCGGCAGCAGGCCGTCGCCCATTGTTTCAGGCGCCGCACCGTGGTCGATCACCACCGCGAGCGGATTCCGGAGTCTGGTATCGCCTACCACGAAGTCCTCGAGCTGAACGCGATTCACCAGGCGCGATCCCGTCAAGCCGGTAAGTACGCCGACGTCGATGTGCGTTGACCGCACTTTGCGTTGAGCATGCGCAAACAGTACCAGGCCGTCGCTGCCGGTATCGGGAACGAAGGCCAGCGGTTCACGATCCCCATCATGCTGCGGAAGACTGACGAGCAAACGGTTATTGCATACGCTCAACGGCAATCGGTAACCCGGTACGACGTCGCCGGCATCGTGCCACACCACCGACCGGCGGTCATAATCAATCGTGTACACAGCTGACGCGAGGACATCCTGGCCGATCAAGCCGTCGACCTGGCGTCCGGCCGCGTAGCGATCGGCCGGCATGACGGCCGCCGTTACTCCGACCGGCGGCCGGCCGTCCACGGAAAGATCATCAAGCCGCACAACGAAGGCTTCGTCGCGTCCCGCCGGTGTCAGCACGAGTGTCTTGGCGATGACCGGACGCCGCAGTGCTTTCCACAATCTCGTCGACATGACGGTGCGCGAAGAGCCGGTGTCGAGCACGAATCGATACGGTCCGGTCCCACCAATCGTCACCGGCACGACGATGGACCCGTCGTCCAATAATTCGAAGGCGGTCACCCGCGAACGGTCGGCGGCCGCCGCCGGCAGGGCCATCAACAGTACGGTTGTAATTGCGGTCGAGATGCGCACGCCTCCTCCGATCAGTGAGGCTCAAATGTGCGCGCCGGGGGCCGCCAAGTCCTGACGAGCCCGGCCGGAAAGCAGAATGACGTTCTGATGTTTTTGTGATGGCGGTCTTTATCACTCGACCGGGGCGAGTACTGACGTCTATTCTGGGTGAGCGTGTGGCCATGAAGTATCAGTGGGACGATTTTGTAATCGATTTAGACAGCTTCCGTCTGGAGCGCGGCGGCGTGCCGCTCGCGCTCGAGCCGAAGGCATTCAATCTTTTGGTTCTGCTGATCGAACGTCCGGGCCATGTCTTTACCAAGCAGGAGATCTTCGACAGGCTCTGGCCGGGCACCGCGGTCACCGATCACGCGCTTACGCGCGTGGTGGCACAGCTGCGGCGGGTTTTGGGCGACGAGGCCCGGGACGGCAAGTACATCGAAACGGTGCCGACGCGCGGGTATCGCTGGCTTCCAAGGGTCGAGCGCATCGAACAGCCGACACCGTCGACAGCGGTACACACTTCGTCGCCATCGCATCCGCCTGCGGCCGCCGTCACCCGCCGTGTTTTTCCACGACTTGCGCTCGGTCTGGCGATCGCGATCATGCTGTTGGGTGTCGCCGCATGGACGCAACGCGGCCCACGGTTCGAACGCAGCGGCGCGCCAGGCGGTCCGCCGCACGATGTCGCCTGGCCCATTCAGCTCACGACCAACGCCGGACTCGACCTGCATCCGGCATTCTCTCCGCAAGGCGACGCCGTCGCCTTTGCATCCGATCGATCCGGCGCGTTCGAGTTGTACGTGCGCGCGCTCGCGGGAGCGGCGTCAGAGGTCGCGCTCACCAGCGACGGCCAGCATAATGTCCAGCCTGCCTGGTCACCGGACGGCAGCCTGCTCGCGTTTCACTCGCATGGCCGCGGCGGTGTGTGGGTGATGCCCGCCCGAGGCGGTCCCGCGCGGCAGGTCGCCATCGAGGGGTCGCATCCGGCTTGGTCGGCGGACGGACGATGGATTGCCTTTCAATCCGACGAGCCGTCGGACGTCACGCCGAGCGCCTTCGGCGCGCAAAGCGGCGCCACGCTGAAAGTCGTTGGTGTCGACGGCCAGAATCTGCGCAACCTGACCACGCAAGGACAGCCGCTCGGCGGCCACGCCGCGCCGGCGTGGACCACCGACGGCCGCTTCGTTGCGTTCACCGTCTTCGAAGGCGCGCGCAACAACGGCGTCTGGCTGGTATCCGTAGAGACGGGCGCGACAACGCAGTTGCTGTCCGGGATACGCGGCCTTTATGAGCTGGCCTTCGCACCGGGAGATTCGGCGTTGTATGTCGCGGGCGGCGAGCCGTTCATTACCAAGATCCCATTCGACCCGGCGAAAGGAACGATCGCAGGCGAACGCGAATTGATGGCGGTGCCGGGAGTCGCCGGCGTACGCGGCATTACCGTGTCCTCGGACGGCCGTCACCTCGGCTTCGCGGGTCTGGCGCTGGCCAGCCAGATCTGGATGCAGCCCCTGGCGCCGGATGGCAGTGGCCGCGGCGAACCGCGCGCGTTGACGACCGATACCAGCCGCCGCAACTCGCAGCCGGCGATTTCACCGGATGGATCGCGGGTCGCGTATGTGTCGACCAGAGCAGGCGAAGCGCCAAACGTGTGGGTGATCGGTCTCGACGGGAAAAACGGGTCGCAACTGACCGCCAACGACGGTCCTGACCTGAAACCGTACTGGTTCCCCGACGGGCAACGTGTCGCGGTCATCTCGACGAAGCAACAGGGTCTGGGTCTGTGGTCGGTTGATCTCGACACCCGCCGCGAAGAGCTGATGGTGCCGCTGGCCGACGTCGCATCGCGCATCGAGTCGCTCGCCAAAGGTGTGGTCGCCGAGCCCGCGCTGTCGCGGGCGATGAGCACGGTGGTGATGGCGGTGATCGTTCCGCCGCACGGCAACCGCCAGCTCTTTCTGAGCCCTACAACCACGCTCGCACCACGCGCGGTGACCGACGGATCGCAGTGGGCCGGGTATCCGGCATTGTCTTCGGACGACCGTCACATCGCGGTGGAGCTCAAGATCGGCAGCTCGACGCACGCCGCGGTCATCGACGCCGACAGTGGCGCGGTACGGCAGGTCACGAACGAGCGCGGGCAGACGTGGATTCGCAGCTGGTCGCCGGACGATAGGAAAATCGCCGCCGCGGTGTTTCGCGGCGGCCTGTGGGATCTGCGCTGGATCGATGCCGCCAGCGGCGCGATGGGCGTCATCACCCCGCCGGCCGCACCGAACGTGTACGTGCGCTATCCGGATTGGTCGCCGCGTGGTGATGCGGTCGTCTACGAGCGCGGCGAGTTGCGCGGCAACGTCTGGATGCTGCGGCTACCGACGCCGTAACATTACTCGGAACGAATCGCGACCATCGGCTGCACCGTCGTCGCTCGACGCGCCGCCGGCAACCCAGCCAACAGCGCCGCGATAATCGCGATCGTGGAGGCGCCGAGATAGATCACCGGTTCCATCATGCCGAGTGGATCCGGTCCGAGGGTGAGCGGCGTTCCCAGCACACTTTCCATCGTGCGAATCAGGATGGCCGCGATGCTCAGGCCGCCGGCGACACCCGGCACGACCAGCTTGACGACATCGGTGAGCATCAGGCGGAACACACGCAGCCGCGACGATCCGAGCGCCATCCGCACCGCCAGCTCGCGCGTCCGCGTCGCCACCATGAAGCCGATCACGCCGACGATCCCGAGCGCGGCGAGCACCAGGACGAGACCGCCGGCGACGCCGACGGCGGTCGACTCCGAAATCAGGTCCTGAACGCTCTTCTCGACCATGTCCTGCCCGGTGACGATCCCCGGAAACGCGACCCCTGGCAGCGGCTCGACGCCGAGCTCGCGCAGCGCCGATTCGAGCGCCGCTCGCAGTTGCGGTGCGGCGCCCGCATCGCCGCGAGCGATCAGCGTCACCGTCTTGTTGAATCTCTCCGGCAGCGGCAACAGGATCTGCGGCCGCAGCGTCGTCAGTTGTGAGGTCGCGAAGTCGCGCGTCACTCCGATCACGGTGACCTTGCGTTCGACGCTGTCATCGAGCGTGACCGACACCTCATGCCCGATCGCGTCAGTCGCGGGAAACAGCAGCTCCGCAAGCGGTTCCGACAGCACCGCCACCGGCGCCGCGCTGATCCGATCTTCGAGGGTAATGGCGCGGCCGCGCAACAGCGGCGCACCGATCGCCTCGAGGAAATTCTCGCCGACGTGCGTGACGTGCGCGGTCACGAACTGCCCCGCCGCGGCGTTGGCGACACGGAATTCTCGATAGTCGAAATCGATCGGCATGCCTTCCGCGATCGCAACGGATCGAACGCCGCTCGCCTGCCTGACGTTGTCGCGCACGCGCCGGATCGAGAAGTCCGCTTCCTGTTCGGGACCAGTCGCCACAGGCAGCCGCGCCGCTGCCAGGCCCTCGGTGTCGAATCCGAACTCCGCGGTGCGCGCACGATCGAGCATCACGCCGCTGATTACGAGGAACGGCACGGCGATCCCGACCTGCACCATTGCCGCGATCCGATGCACGCGAATGGTCTGACGGCCGCCGAGGCCGGGGTCCTCCTTCATCGCGGTATTGAGGTTGGGACGGCTGAAGCGAAGCGCCGGCAACAGCCCAAACAGCAGGCTGACCACGAGGCACAACCCTGATGCCAGCGCGACACCGGTGAGATCGAGATCGACTTCCGCTGGCACAGGCACACCCAGGTACCACGCGGCGACCGCGGGAATGCCGAACAACACGAACGAGCTGACCGCGGCGCCAATCACCGCGAGCCACAACGCCTCGAAGAACAGGTTCTGCACCAACCGGCGGCGATCGGCACCGAGAGCGGCGCGGATGCAGAGCTCGCGCTCGCGGATCGTACCGCGGACCAGCATCATGCCCGAGATGTTGAGGCACACGACGAGCAAAATCGATGCGGCCAGGCCAAGCATGATGCTCAGCACCTGTGTCGATTCCGGTCGTCCCGCGGCGCCCATCGAAGCATACGGTTCGACCGTCGCCGACTTGAATTCGTTCGACGCCGGATATTGCCTCGCCAGATTCGCGACCGTTGTCCTCACCAGCGCGTTGGCCTGCGCAATCGTGACGCCGGGATGCAGGCGGCCGTGGATGCGGACCCAGTCCACGGTGCGGTCGTCGCGCAGGCTGGGAGTGGCTTTGAGACGCGGATGCCGCTCGAGCGGAATGAACAGGAGCGACGCCGGTGCTTGAAAGAAATGGAAGTGGCCGCGGAAGTCGGCGGGCGTCACTCCGACGACCGTATGTGGGATGCCGCCAACCGTCAGCGGTTTGCCGACGATGTCGGGGTCGGCAGCCATCCGGCTGCGCCAGAAATCGTCGCTGATGATGACCTTGGCTTCGCCGGTTGGCGCGTCATCCTCGACCAGGTCGAACCCGACCCCGCGTGCGGGGTTGACTCCGAAAGTGCTGAAGTAATTTGGCGTCACATACAACGTCTCGACGCGCGGCACCGACTCGGCGTCGGCGGTCTTGACGCCGACTTCGCTCGAGTCCATCGCCCAGCCGGTAATCGCCATTCCCGTGTTGGTCTCACGCAGCACGCGATAGTCGGGGTATGAGCACTGCTCCAGCGCCCACTCCCCTGCTTTCGCCCGAAGTGGTCCTTCCGGGAGGACCAGCACTTCGGCAAGGCCGTTGGGATCAATGCCGCGGGCGGGCGCGGTAATCGCCCGCGCAAACGTCAGGAGGGCAATCAGCGCGCCCATGCCGATGCCGAGCGAGACGATGCAGACGACGGCAAAGCCCCGATCCCGTCTCAGTGCCCGGAATGCATGAGCCAGATCGCGGCGGATCGAGTCGACAGCAAAGGACGAGAGTTCGCGCATGACGTAACCCCGATACGTGACTTTGCTTTTTAAAGTTCCGTGCGACGGACTCGAACTACGGCAGGCCGGCGAGGCTGGAATGGCCGGCGCCGAAATGGCTGATGAGATCGGCGCGAAGTCCGGGAGAAATGCCGGCAAACTTACGTTTGGCGAGCCGCTCGACGAGCTCCTCGTAGGTTTCATCCGCCAGCGAATAGCTGCCGCGCGGCGTGGTCCGTCCGAGATCGATGTTCGTGTTGCCGACCGCGACGCGGCCGGACTTGATCTCGTTCAGCTCTTGAACGAATCGTTGCCGGGTCCGAGTAAACGACTCGAGGAACAGCTTCTCTGCCTCGGGCGTCGGCACTTTGAACGCCAGCGCGCGGAACGGGCCGATTTTCGGGAGCAGGCGGTGGAGCCACGCCACGACCTTGGCAAAGCCGCGCGGCCGCGCGTAGTCGCGGCCGAAATGCTTTTCGTAGTCGCGCCGCGAGAGGTTGAAGACGAACGAGGCGCGGGTGACGGTGGGCACCACCTTCTCGATCTCCTGGCGTTTGTTCTTCCAGGCCGCCTTGGTCATTTCCGGGATCGCCTTGCCGACGGCGTAGCGGAACGTCCCAACCGTCAAGCTGCGATCAAAAAACAGATCGCCCATCTCCAGACCGTAGGTTTCGAGAAAGGCGCGCTCGAGCACGGGCTGGGCGAGTTTGAAGCCGATGAAGCGATGGAACGCCTGCGGCGCATACACGCCGGCCGCGACGTGCAGCACGTCGAACGAAAATTCGACCAGCACATGCTGCTTAGGCGCCTGGTCATAGGTCACGGTGTCGCCGAATTTCGCGCGGAGCTTCGGATACATCATGGCGACGACGCGGTTGGTCGCCAGCGCATGGCCGCTGTTATCCGACGCGTGATGACCGAGCATGCCGATAGCGAACGCGTACTCGTTGACGTCGGTCGCGTGCCGGAACAGGGACTCGACGAAGTCGCCCGAGCGCACGTAGTGCAGCAGGTTGCTGAACAACTTGCTGCCCAACGGGTAATAGCCCAAGTCATGGACCACCGACCCGCCGTACGCATACGCCCGCGCATCGTCGAGCGCGGCGGCGTCGGTGTCAGGAAAGCGAGCCAGCAGCAGCGGCTTGATCGCGGTGTCCCACGCCGCGTCGATCACCGCCTGGTGCGTGAGGACTGAGTACGCCGCTAACGGTTTCGGCAGGAGCAGCAGGACAATCGCGACGAAGCAGACGAGCTTGGCGCGAGTGCGCATCGGTTACACCATTCGCGTTTTCGGCGTCACCGTGCGCTTGGCAGTGTCCTTGGTCTTTTCCGGTTTGGCGGTCTTGGCTCGCTCCGGTTTTAGCGCCTTGACCTCTTCGGCGGTGGCGGACTCCAGCAGATCGTCGACGATGGCGGTTTTCAGCTTTTTCAGTCCGCCCGCGGAGAAATCGATCTGGACGTAGTCTTCCGTGCGGACGAGGATCCGCCCCGCGCCCCATTCCGGTCGGAGTTTGTGGCGGACAACGGACTTTTCTTTGAATGGCATAAGGTGGGTCAGCGAAAGTGCTGTTCAACAACAACTTAACACATGGCCCACCGGTTAGAAACGTCAACCGTTCGTGCAGGCGGCGGCGATGTTACTTGCACACCCGATACGTTTGCGAGACTTGGCGAGAAAGACGATACCGTCAGAAACCAACGAACAAGTGGCTGCGAGGGCTCGCATCCATTCGCCGCGGACCGATTGCCCTGGGGAAGGTCGTCAGGTAATTCGACAGCTCAGGTCAGTAGTATCATGCCGTCGGACGGGCAACCCGTTCAACCAGCGAAATCGATGAACTTTCCTGTGAATCAATCCGTCGGCCATTCAGCGCTGGCGGCGCTGTTCAATTCGGCGCCGATCGGCATCGCCTTTTTCGACGCGAGCCTCCGGCACCTGCAGGTCAATTCTGCCTACGCCAGAATGACCGCGCACGCTGTCGAGAAGCACATCGGCGTCCGTCCTGACGAAGTCCTGGGCCCTGCGGCATCGCAGATGATTTCCGGACTGACGAACACGCTGGCTACCGGCCAAGCGACCGAGGTGTGGCTCCACGTCCACGAGTCCGGCGGGCCACGGCACTGCGTCGGCGTCTGTTGTCGGCTCGAGGCCGCCGACGGGACGCCCTCGCTCGGTCTGATGATGCGGGACATCACCGACCGGACTCGGGCGGAAGAGGAACGCATCGGGGCGCTGCAAACGGAACAACAGCTTCGGCAGGACGCCGAGCGGCAAAGAGACTTCATTCGGCTGGTTCTCGAGAACGCGCCGATCAGCATCGGCGTGTGCGAAGGACCCGACTTTCGTCTGATGCTGATCAACGATTTTGCCGTGCGCATCATCGGCGGCACCCGCGACGCGATCATCGGGCGTCCGATAGCGGAGACGTTCCCGCAGGCGTTTGCGATGGTTCGCGAGCTGTACGAACGGGTGTTTTACAACGGCGAGACCATCGTGGTTCCCGAGAGCCGGATACCGCTCCCTGACGGCCGGCAGATCTGGTCGTCGGCGTGTTACGCGCCCGTCCGGTCCGCGGACGGTACCGCTATCGGCGTGATGTCGTTAGGACTTGACGTCACAGCGCTCAAACAGACTCAACTGGTGCTCGAATCGCAGAAGAACATTCTCGAGATGATCGCCAGGGACGCCCTGCTGGCGGAGGTGCTCGAGGCCGTCGTCGACGCCGTTGCCGAACATTCGGTGAGGGGCATACGGCCTGCGATCATGCTGGCCGATGCCGCGGCACGGCAACTCCGCCACGCCGCCGGACCGAAGCTGCCGGCCGGCTTCAGGGCCGCTGTCGACCTACTTCCGGTGGCGGCCAACGCCGCCTCGTGCGGCACCGCTGCGTTCATCCGGCAGCGCGTAGTCACGACCGACGTGATGAGCGACCCGGTCTGGGCCGGGTATCGCGCAGCTGCGGCGAAGCACGGCATTCGTGCATGCTGTTCGACGCCAATCGTCGGGTCGGCCGGCAACGTGCTCGGCACACTGGCGATGTACGCGACGTCGCCCGGTGTACCGTCCGACGAGGAGCTGCGCGTCGCCGACCTCATGGTACGACTCATCACCGTTGCGCTCGAGCGCCAGAGCCGCGAAGACGAGCGTGGGCGGTTACTCGCCGCCGAACGTCAGGCACGCGAGCAGGCCGACCGCGCGAACCGCACCAAGGACGAGTTCGTCGCGACACTTTCGCATGAGCTGTGGACTCCGCTCAACGCGATTCTCGGCTGGGCGCGGATGCTGCGCGCCGGTCAGCTCGACGAGGCAGCGACTATCCAGGCGCTCGATGCGATCGAGCGGAACACGCGCGCGCAGTCGCAACTGGTCGAGGACCTGCTCGACATCTCGCGCATCATTACCGGCAAGCTGCGGCTCGACGTTCGCTCCGTGGAATTGAGCAGCGTTGTCGACACGGCCGTCGACGCGGTCAAGCCCGCCGCCGACGCGAAGAACATTCGATTGCAGAAGGTGCTCGACCCGCGGGCGGCGCCTATCTCGGCCGACCCGGATCGCCTCCAGCAGGTAGTGTGGAACCTGCTGTCGAATGCGATCAAGTTCACACCCAAGCATGGCCGCGTGCAGGTGCGCCTCGAGCGGATCAATTCGCATGTCGAGATCATAGTCAGCGATACCGGCGAAGGCATTACTCCGGAGTTGTTGCCCCACGTGTTCGAACGCTTCTCGCAGGGTGCGGAGGACGGCGCGAAGACCGCCGGGCTCGGACTCGGACTGGCGATTGCGCGGCATATCGTTGAGCTTCACGGCGGCACAATACACGCGGCTAGCGCCGGTCGTGGCGCGGGTGCGACCTTTACGGTGAAGCTTCCGCTGATGGTCGCTCACGGCGAGCGATCCGAGTCGGAAGTTCACCCGACGGCGACGACCGGCGTGCTGCCGGCGACGCTGCCGCGTCTTGACGGCGTCAGGGTGCTGGTCGTTGAAGACGACGCCGATGGCCGTGAAATCGTGCGGCGCATCCTGGAGCAAGCGGGGGGAGAGGTGCGCACGGCGGAAAACCCCACCGACGCCGACGCCGTCCTGGCCGAGTGGCGGCCGCAGCTGCTCATTTCCGACATTGAGATGCCGGGAGAGGATGGCTACGCATTTCTGCGGCGGCTCCGGCAGTCGCCGACGAACTCGGCACGTGAGCTGCCCGCGATCGCATTGACGGCCTATGCCCGCGTCGAAGATCGCATCCGCGCACTGGCCGCTGGGTTCCAGATGCACGTACCTAAGCCCGTAGAGCCGGCCGAGTTGATCGCAGTAATTCTCGCCCTCGTGCCTAATGCGGGTCCGCCGAGCTGATGGCGGGAGAGATTTCTCGCGAACGCCGGGGCAGCCTGCCCTCCCCGGCTTGCACACTGCAGCGGGTACCGGCGGCGGAAAATCGCGCAGTTCTAAATTGGAAAACAACCCGACGAACTCGCGAACCGGATTGATCCACTGAAATGAGTTGGTTGCGGGGGGGGGATTTGAACCCCCGACCTTTGGGTTATGAGCCCAACGAGCTACCGGACTGCTCCACCCCGCGGCACCTAGGGAAGATATTCATCGTAACACAAAATTCAGCACACCCGCATCCGCCGTCTGGCGACGTCGTCCACCCTTGGTCGCCATCCACCACGATTTATCGCCCGTGAGATCATCGCCAGATCGCGAGATAGATCGCCAGATCACGAGATAGATCGCCAGATCACCGAGATAGATCACCAGATCACCAGCTCGCGAGATCGTCGGATCAGATCGCCAGATCACCAGATCACACGATCGCCAGATTCGTCCCGCTCCGTTATTCTTTTTCCGCAACCCCGGTCACACGGCGACGCAACCGCACGTTACGATAGACAGATGGCGGCGGCGTGTCGGGCAAGTCTGGTAGCAGCAGTGTTCGTCTTCGTCTCGGTTCGAGCGGCGTTCGGGCAAGGCTTCCAGGACGGCTTCTTCATTCAAAACAGCGACGGCGAATACCGGCTGGTGTTCGGCGCGGTGGCGCAAGCGGATGGGCGCTTCGCCGTCGGCGACGACACCGAGCTGACCGACACGTTCACGCTAAGAAAATTGCGGCCGACGTTGACGGGACAACTGACGCGGTTCTTCACGTTCAAGTTGATGCCGGACTTCGGCAACGGCAACGTCACAGTTCCCGATGCGTACCTCGAGCTCCGATGGGCGCCGGCACTGCGCATCCGTACGGGCAAGGACAAGACGCCCGTCGGCTACGAGCTGCTGCAGGGCGATGCGTTCCTGTGGTTCCCTGAACGATCACTGGCCTCGGGTCTGGTGCCAAACCGCGATATCGGCGTCCAGGTGCTCGGCGACCTCGCGCGCTCACGCGTGTCGTACGCAATCGGTGTCTTCAACGGCGTCCCGGACGGCACGAGCCTGACGGCTGAATACGACAGCGGTGACGCGAAAGATGTGGCCGGAAGAATCCGCGTCGCGCTGGGCAAGGGTGTGGGTGTTCACCTTGGCGGCTCGACGGGGAACCAAACCGGTGCGCTCCCAGCGTTCAGAACGTCCGTCGGTCACACCTACTTTTCGTACCATCGCGAGGCCGTCGCCGCCGGATCGCGAATGCGCGTCGCGCCGGCG
>DASPNQ010000076.1:0-52917 GCA_035626435.1 Vicinamibacterales bacterium | reverse complement strand
CAAGTAGGTCTCGTAGACCTTCGGGATCGACCCGGTAAAGGCCTTGTCGTCGTGGCTCATCGCCCGCCCTCCGGCAGTGTGCTACCCATACGCGGATGATACACGTCGCATACAATCGATGGATTGCGCGTCGCGCTCATTCACGACTGGCTGACCGGCATGCGCGGGGGCGAAAAGGCCCTCGAAGTGTTCTGCGAAATCTTCCCGGACGCTGACCTGTTCACGCTGGTCTACCTGCCCGGCACGACGTCGCCGTTGATTGAACGGCGCACCGTGAAGCGATCGGCCATCCAGTTGCTGCCGTTTGCGGGGCGCTTCTATCGCCAATACCTGCCGTTGTTCCCGATCGCGGTCGAGCAATTCGACCTCGACCGCTACGACCTGGTGATCAGCACCAGCCACTGCGCCGCCAAGTCGGTGGTCGTCACGGGCCGGGCGCGCCATTTGTGTTACTGCCTGACGCCCATGCGGTACGCCTGGGATCAGTTCGACGCCTACTTCGGGCCCGACCGCGTCGGCACGCTTGGCAACCGCGTATTGCGCCCGATGCTGGCCGGACTCGCCCGGTGGGACCGTGCCACGGAGGGACGTGTACACCGCTATCTCGCTATCTCTCAATATGTTGCGCGGAGGATCTCGCTGTACTATAATCGGCAGTCGACCCTTGTGTATCCACCGGTCGATACCGAGTTCTACACACCCGATCCGGTTGGGCCTGTCGCGCCACCTTCCAACCAGCCCAGGTTTCTCGTCGTGTCCGCGCTTGTGCCGTACAAGCGGGTCGACCTGGCCATGATGGCGGCACGCCAGGCCGGTGTCGCGCTAACCGTGGTTGGCAACGGTCCGGAACGCGGCAATCTCGAGCGTCTGACCGGCGACGGCATCGAGCTGCTTGGCTGGCGGAGCGACGAAGAAATTCGCGATCTGTATCGCTCCTCAATCGCGGCGATTCTCCCAGGCGAGGAGGATTTCGGGATCGTCCCCGTCGAGGCGCAGGCCTGCGGCCGACCGGTCGTCGCGCTCGGCCGAGGCGGCGCGCTTGATACCGTGATCGACGGCGAGACGGGCGTTCTGTTCGACACGCCCACTGTCGAATCCCTGGCCGGCGCGCTCCAACGCGCCGCCGCGATCGCGTGGCGTCCCTTGCAAATCCGCCGGCATGCCGAGCGGTTTTCGCGCCAGCGCTTCGTCGCCGAAATTCAGCAGATCGTCGACGAGACGCTGGCCTCGCCCGCAGGACAGCGATGGTAAGGCGACATAACCGCCTGCTCGTCGCCTTCCACGTCTTTACCGACGCGGTGCTCGGCATGGCGGCGTTCGTCCTGGCCTACCTGCTCCGCTTCGAAACCGGACTGATTGCGATTACGCGCGGGCTGCCGCCGATCGAGCAGTACCTGAACGTGCTGCCGTTCGTGGCGCTGATCGTGCCGCTGGGCTTCCACTTTCAGGGCCTCTACCGGCTGCGCCGCGGCCGTTCACGCATCGACGACTTCTTCAACGTGCTGGTCGGCAGCATCTTCGCGACGGTGCTCGGCGTCGTCGCGACGTTGTTCTACCAGGCGTATTACGCCAGCGAAGCGCAGCGCCAGGTCGGCGCGTTCGAAGTCTCGCGGATCGTCTGGGGACTGTTCCTCGTCATCAACATCGCGTTCGGCTACCTGTCGCGCAAATTCATCCGCGAAGCGTTGGAGCGCCGCTGGCTGCAGGGCATCGGGCTGCGCCGGATCCTGATCGCCGGGGCAGGCGATCTCGGGCGTGTCGTCGCCGACCGCATTCTCGAGCATCGCGAGCTGGGATACCAGATTGTCGGATTCGTCGACGATAAGGCGGGCGGCGATCGGCTGGGGTATCGCGGCCTGCCGTTACTCGGCTCGCTGAACGACGCCGCCGAAATCGTCGCCAACGAGAAGATCGATGACCTCTACGTGGCGCTGCCGCTCGAGGAGCACATGAAGCTGCTCGATCTGGTCGAATCGACCAGCCGGGAAGGCGTCGACGTCAAGGTGGTGCCGGACCTGCTGCAATTCATCGCGTTGCGCGCGCGGCTCGAAGATCTCGACGGCGTCCCCGTCATCAACCTGAACGACGTGCCGCTGCAGGGCCTCAGCGCGTTCATCAAGCGCGCGCTCGACATCGTGATCTCGGCGGCCGCGCTGCTGGTGATGGCGATCCCGGGGGTTGTCATCAGCTGGATGATCAAGCGCAGCTCGCCGGGTCCGATCTTCTATTCGCAGGAACGCATGGGCCTGGACGGCAAGCAGTTCACCGTCTACAAGTTCCGCACCATGCCGATTGACGCCGAGAGCGAGACCGGCCCGATCTGGGCAGACGAGAACGACTCGCGCGCCACCCGCGTCGGCGCGTTCCTGCGGCGCCACGACCTCGACGAGTGGCCGCAGTTCTGGAACGTGCTGAAAGGCGAAATGTCGATCGTCGGGCCGCGCCCGGAGCGGCCCTTCTTCGTCGAGCAGTTCAAGCACCGCATCCCGCAGTACATGCTGCGGCACAAGGTCAAAGCGGGCATCACTGGCTGGGCGCAGGTCAACGGCTGGCGAGGCAATACGTCGCTCGAGAAGCGAATCGAGTACGATCTGTATTACATCGAGAACTGGTCGGTGACGCTGGACATCAAGATCATGTGGCTGACGCTGATTCGCGTCGTCGCACCGAACCGGGCCTAGCCGCCCTTCCGAGTAGACACCAAGTGCACCCATGCCTCGCGTAGTGATCACCGGCGCCGCCGGTTTCATCGGCTCCCATCTCTCCGAAGCGCTGCTCGAACGCGGCTTCTCCGTCGTCGGCATCGACAACCTCCTGACCGGGGATCTCGCCAACATCGCGCATCTGCGCGATCGTGACTTTCAATTCATCCGCCACGACGTGACGAACTTCATCGACGTCGACGGCCCGGTCGATTACGTGCTGCACTGGGCGAGTCCGGCCAGCCCGATCGATTACCTCGAGTTGCCGATCCAGACGCTGAAAGTCGGCTCGCTCGGCACGCACAAGGCGCTGGGGCTGGCGAAAGCCAAGGGCGCGGCGTTCGTGATCGCCTCGACGTCCGAGGTCTACGGCGATCCGCTCGAGCATCCGCAGAAAGAAACCTACTGGGGCAACGTCAATCCGATCGGCCCGCGCGGCGTCTACGACGAAGCCAAGCGCTTCGCTGAGGCGATGACGGTCGCCTATCGCCGGTTCCACAAAGTCGATACCAAGATCGTGCGCATCTTCAATACCTACGGCCCGCGCATGCGGATTCGCGACGGCCGCGCCGTGCCGGCGTTCATCTCGCAAGCACTGGTCAACGAAGACGTGACCGTGTTCGGAGACGGCACGCAAACGCGCAGCTTCTGCTACGTCAGCGACCTGGTCGACGGCATCATTCGTTTGATGCTGTCGAAGGAAAACGATCCGATCAACATCGGCAACCCGCAGGAGATGACCATCGAGCAGATCGCGCGGCTGATCATCGAGATGACGGGTTCGAAGAGCCGGATTGTCTACAAGCCGCTGCCGACCGACGACCCGAAGGTCCGTCAGCCCGACATCACCCGGGCCCGTACGCTGCTCGGCTGGGAGCCGAAGGTGCCACTCGAGCAGGGACTGACGGAGACCATCGCCTACTTCCGCGGCAAGATCCTGCGCGGATAAGTCGACGCGCATTCACCGCAACCCACGCCAGTTGCGTCGCGTTAATTCCTGCGCGACTCCACGCCCGCGCCGTCCGCTCTACTTGTTGATGATCTTGGCGATGCGCCAGACATAATCCACGCCGGACGCCAGCGTGATGATCAGCGACGTCCAGATCGCTGCATCGACCCAGCGGGATTGATAGCCGAGGTAATTGAACAGCATCACGACCACGCACGCGACGATGAAGATCGCGGTCGCGGCTTTGCCGAGCGGAGATGGCTTGAAGGTGCGCGGACCGACCGCGAGGTTGACGATCGCCACCGTCAGGACGATGCCGACGTCGCGGCTGATGATCAGGATGGTCAACCATAGCGGGATGCGATTGACCAGGCCGATGTTCGGCAGCGTCAGCACGATGAAGGTGGTGACCAGCAGCAGCTTGTCCGCGGCGGGATCCAACCACGCGCCGAGCGTGCTTTTCTGACCGGCGATGCGCGCCGCGAGACCGTCGAGCAGATCGGTCAGCCCGGCAACGCAGAAGGTGACCAGCGCCCAGCCGAACTCGCCATACAACGTCAGGATCACGAACGCGGGAATCAGCAGCATCCGCAACAGCGTCAGCTGATTCGCGATCGTGAACACTTCGGTCATGGACGAGCGAGCGCCTCGAGCCTGCTGACGATCTCGATCGCCTCCGCGCCGGTCACGCTGCGCAGTAGCTCGAAGGTGCCGTTCGCCGACAACGGCATCACGCCGGACGCCACCGCGGCGGAGACGGCCGGATAACTCAAGTGCGTCGACGACACATCGCTGATCGCAACGCGCGGCCCCAGCCACTGTTTCGCGAGCTCCGGCTTGAAGGAGGCGATCAACGACAGCGCGCGGGACACCGTGACGGCCAGCTCGGCGCGACGTACGGTTCGCGACGGCTCAAACTGATAATTCGGCAACGTATCCATGACACCCGACCGGACGACGGGCAGGATCCAGGGTTGCGCCCAGCTGCCGCGAATATCAGTGATGATCACCTGCCGGGGCTTGGCTTGCGCGATCAACCGCTCCAGGCGAATGCCGATTAAGGCCGCAATCTCTGCGCGCGTCACCGAAGGCCGCTCGGGAATCGCGCGGTACTCCGCCGGCAACTTCGCCAGCGCCGCGGCGGCGCGCAATCGAGTGACGACGCTTTCTGGAACTTCCGCCGCGTCGATCGCCCGCGCCTTTTCATACGCGCTGAGTGCACCGACCACGTCGCCTTGCGATTCGAGAATTGCGGCGATGCCGGCATGCGACTTCGCATCCGCCGGATCCAGCTCGATCGCCTTTCGGTAGTGCTCCAGGGCGCTGTCGGTCTGCCCGGTTTTCTGTTCGACCACGGCAAGGTCGCGATACAGGAAGCCGGAATCTGGCGAGGCGGCAATCGCCTGCCGGTAGATTTCCGCCGCTTCGTCGAAGCGGCGCGCGTCCACGGCGGCTTTCGCTCGCGTCAGCGTGTCCTGAGTGGCGCGAAACCGCAGCACATCGACACGGCTTCGCAATTCCGTGAGCGAGGGATCCCTGGCGAGCGCGGCTTCGAAGCTGGCGAGCGCTTCGGCGTTGCGATCGAGCTCGAGCAGCGCCTGCCCGCGTCCAATCAACGCCGGCACGTAGGCAGCGTCGATCTGCAGCGCGCGCTGAAATCGCGCTTCCGCGTCCGTCTCGTTGCCACGCGCCAGCGCGATGTAGGCCATCGCCGTCTCGGCCGGATGAAATTGCGGCTGCTGCTTGAGCGCGCCGGCGAACTCGCGTTCGGCGTTCCGGAGGTCGTCCAATTGCAGGTACTTCCAGCCACGATCGATGCGGGCGATCAGCGCTGCCGGGGCGCCCTCGGGCGCCGCCGGAAAGACGAATTCCGGGTGTCTTGGCGCGCCGACGACGACCGGCGGTGCTTTCGGCGCGCAACCGTAGACCACGGCAGCCACCAGCACGATCACGACATGCTTATGGCAGGTCTTCACGCCCGTCGTCCTCCGGCCCGCGGCACGGCAGGCGTGGCCAAGCCGACCATCGGCAGCAGCCGTCGGGGCACGTCGGCCTCAATCGTGACGCGATCGCCCATGGTCGCGTGAGTGTGGACCGTGGCATGCCGGTACAGCCACGCCAGCCGATCCGCGTGTTCCGGGGTCGACAGATCGAGTTCGATGGTGACGCGTTGTTGATCGAGCGCCAGCCGGGCCGCGACACTCTCGAGGAGTTCGTCGATGCCGGCGCCGCCGTGTGCGGAAATCAACATCGCCGACGGATCGGCCTCCTGAACGCGGCGCCGCTCGTCAGCGGACAACATGTCGATCTTGTTGTAGACCTCGACTCGAGGCACTTCGAGCGCGCCCACTTCTTCGAGCACGCGGGTCACCGCGGCGACGTGCCGCTCGCGCTCGGGGTTGGCCGCATCGATGACGTGCAGCACCAGGTCGGCGTCCGCCGTTTCCTCGAGCGTTGCGCGAAAGGTGGCGACCAGCGTATGCGGCAGCCGATCGATGAAACCGACGGTGTCGCTGAGGAGCAGCTCGCGCCGATCCGGAAGATTCACCCTGCGGACCAGCGGGTCGAGCGTCACGAATAGCGCGTTCGACGCTTCGGCATCGGCGTGCGTGAGCCGGTTGAATAACGTGGTCTTGCCGGCATTGGTGTAACCCACCAGGGCGACGGTCGGCACGTCCACTTTATGGCGCCGCTCACGCAGCTGCGAGCGCCGCCTTCGAACCACATCAATCTCGTCCTGGAGCGTCTTCATCCGCACGCGGATCCGCCGGCGGTCGGCTTCGAGTTTGGTCTCACCAGGGCCGCGCGTGCCGATGCCGCCGCCCAGCCGGGACAGCTCGGCGCCGGCGCCGACCAGCCGCGGCAGCAGGTACTTCAACTGCGCCAGCTCGACCTGCAACTTCCCTTCGCGCGTTCGTGCCCGTCTCGCGAAGATGTCGAGAATCAGCTGCGTTCGGTCGACGACTTTGCGATCGAGCCGCTTGCCCAGCTCGCGCAGCTGCGCCGGCGACAGCTCGTTGTCGAAAATGACGACGTCGGCGTCAGCTTCGGCGGCCGCGTGCGCGAGCACGTCGACTTTACCGCTGCCAAGAAAGGTTGCCGGATCCGGTTTCGGCCGGTCCTGCAACACGCGCAGCACGACGCGCGCGCCGGCAGCGTCGGCAAGGCCCGCCAGCTCCTCGAGGGAATGTTCGGCATCGACCCGACGCGCGCCGCCGGTCACGAGACCGACCAACGCTGCCCGTTCGACGTTCCCTGAGTCTTGGCGAAGCGTGAGCACGCGACCGCCCACCGTGGTTTTGCCGGACGTGGGACGACGTGTACTCATTGCCACTTCGATTCTAGCACCGGCGTTCACACCTATAATTCCAACACGCGTATGCATGATGCCGTTGCGGAATTTCCGCGCAGCCTGTCGAGCTATCCTTCAATCCCCGGCGCCGCTCTGATTGAAATTCTGCGGGCGCGCATCGAGGCCGATCCGATCAATGCGATCGCGACGGCTATTTTCCTCCTCGCCGTCACCCACACGTTTGTGGCGAGCTGGTTCACCTCCGCATCCCATCGCATTCAGGCCCGCCATGACGCGCGCATGGTGTCGGCGGGCCGCATGCCGATGCCCAGCCTGGCGGCAGAAATCCTGCACTTCCTCGGTGAGATTGAAGTCGTCTTCGGTCTGTGGACGCTGCCGCTGCTCGCCGCGATTATCGCCACTCACGGCTGGGGCACCGCCACCCATTACGTTAACGACACCGTTACCTACACCGAGCCGCTGTTCGTCGTCGTGATCATGGCTCTCGCGTCGACGCGGCCGATCATCGCGCTCGCCGAATCCTGCGTGCGGGCGCTCGCCGGCCTTGGCGGCGGTACTCCTGGTGCATGGTGGCTGGTCATCCTAACCGTGACGCCGCTGCTCGGCTCGTTCATCACCGAACCGGGCGCCATGACGATTGCCGCGTTGCTGCTTGCCAGACAGTTCTATGACCTGGCGCCGTCGCCGGCGCTGAAATACGGCACGCTGGGCCTGCTGTTCGTGAACATCTCCATCGGCGGCACACTGACCCACTTTGCCGCGCCGCCGGTGCTGATGGTGGCGCGCGTCTGGGAGTGGGATACGCCGTTCATGCTCATGAACTTTGGCTGGCGCGCCGTGTCGGCAATCGCCGTCTCGACGATGCTGTACTACCTGTTCTTCAGACGCGAATTCGCTCGACTCGCGGCGGCCCAGCCCGTCGCCGAAGTCGAGATCGCCGCGGAGGAAGCCTCCGCGGATCAGGCATTGCTTGCTCCGCCACCCTGGGTGACGGCGGTGCACGTGGCGTTCATGACGTGGACGGTGGTCAACGCACACTACCCCGCGCTGTTCATCGGCGGCTTCCTGTTTTTCATCGGCTTTGCGAAGGCGACCGCGCCGTACCAGACGCGGCTCGACATCAAGACGCCGCTCCTCGTCGGGTTTTTCCTCGCCGGTCTGGTCATTCACGGCGGACTTCAGGGGTGGTGGATCGCACCTGTGCTGTCGAGCCTTTCCGAAAACGGTTTGTTTTGGGGAGCGACCATCCTGACGGCGTTCAACGATAACGCGCTGATCACACTGCTGGCGACGCTCGTCCCCAATCTTGGCGACACCTTCAAGACCGCCGTCGTCGAGGGGGCCGTGACCGGCGGCGGCCTGACGGTTATTGCCAATGCGCCGAATCCTGCGGGCCAGGCCCTGCTGTCGCGGTTTTTCGGCGACTCAATCAATCCGCTTGGTTTACTTTCGGCGGCGATTGTTCCGACGTTAATCGCCGCGGCGATGTTCCGCCTCTTCTAGCAATGGCGCGCGCGCGGAAAACTCGCCCGAAGCCACGATTGCCCAGGGCGCCGCTGCCGAAACAAACCGGTGGCGCGCACGAGGACAAATCGAAGCGGCCGTTTCGCAAGGAGAAACACAAGAAGCGCTGGGCTGACGAGTAACCGTCAGCGTCAGGGATCCGCGAGTGCGGGGTCGCCCGCTTCATCGGCCGTGGCGCGCGTCCGCAAACCGCGAACGACGAACAGTGCGAGCACGAACAACAACATGACGTCCGCCACGAACACCATGCGGAGTCCATTGGCACCGATGATGCCCGCGGCGATCGGACTCACCGCCAACCCCATCAACGAAGCCGTCGTCATGATGCCGAAGCCGGTCGCATGGACATGCGACGGCAGCAGTCCGCCGGCCACCGAGTAAATGGTCGTGGTGCCGGCGCCCATGGCCGTTCCTGCGATGACAATCGCCACACCGAGGACCCACACGCTCGGCGCGATCACGATGGCGGCCAACGCAACAGCGGCGATCAGTGTGCCGGTGACCAGCACCGCTTTGGCGGTCCGGCGCGCCAGCAGCCGCGGGCCGAGCTGCGATCCAAACGCCGCCGAGACGGCGCCAAGCGAAAACAACACGCCGGCCACGAACGGAATGCGCGCCGCGTCCACACCCACCTGCTGCACGAACAACGGCAACACCGGACCGAAGCTGCGGTCGACGGTCTGCAAGCCAAAGATTACGAACAGTGCGAGCAGGAAACCGGGCAGGCGCAAGACCTCTCCGAACGCGCCCCGGCCGGCGCGCGCCTGCGCGCTCGGGCGGCGCGGCGGCTCCTGGTAGGCGACGAGGACGACCAGCAGCGCGGCGGCATAAAACAGTGCGGCGACGAGAAACGAATTACGCAGTCCCACCCATGGCGCGAGCAAGCCGCCAATCACCGGGCCCATGGCGGGGCCGAGGCGATGGCCGGTCTGCACCATGCCGATGGCCTGCGCCATCTTCTCCCGCGGCGCCGATTGCGCCGCCATCGACATCGTCAGCGCGCCGTAGCCCGCGAACACGCCCAACAGGGCGCGTAATGCGAACAGCTGCCACGGCGCCGTCACGAACGCCATCGCTGCCTTGGTGAGAATGAATGCGGTCAGCGAACGAATGACCAGCAGTTTGGTGCCGTACTTGTCGCCGACGCGCCCCCAGAATGGAGCGCTGATCGCGGTGACGGTCGGCGTGGCGCCAAGGGTGAGCCCCGTCCACATCGCGATCTCGCCGACGTCGGTGGTGCCGAGCTCGGCGATGTAAAGCGGCAGAAACGGCATCACCAGCGTGAAGCCGGTGAAGCCAATGCCGCCGGCGGCGGCCGCCGCGAGGATGTTTCTTCGACTCTGCCGGGGCTCCAACTAAAAACGAATCTTAACCGACGGCCCGGGGTAGATCTGGATGCTGTCGATGAAGCGAACGCGATGCGGATTGGTCTGCATCACGATCGAGCTGGTGCGGATGCCGGCGCCGAAGAACTGGACGCCCTTCATCAGCGAGCCATCCGTGACACCCGTCGCCGCGAACACGATGTCCTTGCCGCACGCGAGGTCCGCGGACTTGTAAATCTTCTTGAAGTCCTTGATCCCCATCGCATGACAACGTTCCTCATCGCCCGGCTTGGCGACGACGAGGCGCGCGAAAATCTCGCCATTGAGGCAGCGCATCGCGGCCGCGGTGAGCACGCCCTCCGGCGCACCGCCGGTCCCCATCAGGGCGTGGACGCCCGTGCCCGACACGGCTGCCGAAATCCCGGCCGACAGATCGCCATCGCCGATCAACCGGATGCGGGCGCCGGTGGCGCGAATGTCCTGGATCAATTTTTCGTGCCGCGGGCGATCGAGGACGACCACCGTCAACTCGTCGACCTGGCGCCCCAGACTGCGGGCGATCGCGCGGAGGTTCTCGCGTACCGGCGCGTCGAGATCGACCAGATGCTTCGACGTCGGCCCCACCACCAGCTTCTCCATGTAGAGATCCGGGGCATGCAGCAGTCCGCCCTTCTCCGATGCGGCCAGCACCGCGATGGCGTTCGGCGCGCCGGTGGCGCAGAGGTTGGTGCCTTCGAGCGGATCGACGGCGATGTCGACCTCGTCCCATTTGCGGCCGCTGGCGCCGTCCTTCTGCGCCAGACCGACCTTTTCACCGATATACAGCATCGGCGCTTCATCGCGTTCGCCTTCGCCGATCACCACCGTGCCGTCGATCGGCACGGTGTCCATTTCGCGGCGCATCGCTTCGACCGCGACGCGATCGGATCCATGCCGGTCGCCCTGGCCCATGGTATGGGCGCAGGCAATGGCGGCCTGTTCGGTGACGCGCAGGAATTCTAGGGAGAGGTCGGATTCCATTTCACATCTCGCGTGTGGGAGCGCTGACGGAAGCGGCGGTCCGTCGGCGTGATCATTTGTAGAGCGAACAAAACGCTCGATTATCTCACGAGACGCACGCGGACGGCGGCGCCACGGCCAAGCGACAGCATCGCCGCGGCGTCACCCGCATTGACGGCGATCTCGAGATGATCAGTACTGCCGAAGAGTGCGCACAACTCCCGCGGCGGCGCCGCGGCATACGTCGCGACGATGCGGGGGATGTCGATGCCGCCAATGTCGATGGCGATCGCGCCGCGGTCGGCAAACTGCTCGAACGTGCGGCGGTCGATGTTGGTGATCAGATTTCCGAATCGATCGATCCGCACGACCGTCCCGGTCAACTCGGCAGCGTCGACGACCGGACGCGCCAAATCGATCCGCTGATAGTCCGTGAGGCTCTTCCCCAGCGACACCAGCGTCACGCCCTTGGCGAGGTGCGCGGCGGCCGGCGCAAAACGATCGCGGCCTTCGAACGTGCGGCTGACCGTCGGCCTCGCGTATTTGCGCTCCGTCAGCTCGACGACTTTTTTCGGCGGCGTTTCCTCGAACACGGCAGACAAGACGCCGTTGTCCGGCGCGACGAACTTGTAATCCCCAATGTCGGCGGCAATGCCGCGGCGCGACGAGCCGACTCCAGGATCGACAATCACCAGAAAGATCGTGCCGTGTGGAAAATAGCGATAGCACGCGGCGAGCTCGAGCGCACCGGCCTGGACGTCGTGCGCCGGCACCTCGTGGCCGATGTCGACAATCGTCGCGTCCGGACAGACGCTCAGCACGACACCTTTGAGCGCGCCGGCATAATGGTCGCGGGTTCCGAAGTCTGTGAGGAGAGCGACAACTGGCCTGGCCATCGGTGCCGGGTGCCCAGTCCGCGCGCGCCTAGTTGCGGGGCGCCGGTTTGCGGAACAACATCTCGCGCACCTTGCTCTTCATCAGGAACGAGTCGGTGACGCGAAGATCCTTGAACAACTTGATGATGTCGCCGTTCAGCAGGCTGCGCTGGCGCGGACGCGAGGCCGGGTAGGTGCGATAGCGCAGCGTCGATTCATCGACGATGACGTACTTGGTGTAGACCGCCTCGCGCGACTCCGCCGTGCTGAACAGCCCGAGCAGACAACCTTCGGGTTTCAGCAATGCCGACAGCGCCGTGGCCAGCGCCTGCGCCGCGGGGCGATCGAGATAGTCCAACAGGTCCCAGCACAGGACGCCGTCGACGGTGCCTGGGATCTGGGTGAAGCGCCTGGCCAGAAACTCCGGCAGCTGCTCCAGCGTGCCGTCCTTGACGTGCCGATCGATGTCTTTGGCAATGTCCTCGACACGCAGCCGGCAGCCAAGCTGTTCGCCGAAAAACGTTACGTTGCTGCCGACGACGGGACCGAGATCGAGCAGGAGTGGATTGTCGTTGCCCTGCAGGCTCGCGATGAACTTGTGCAGCGCTTTGGTCGGGTACGAGGATTCAACCGCGCTCGCGACAGGCTCCGCGGCCGGCTCGGCGTCGGTTGCCCGCCGCGAGCCGAACCCGAAAAGCTCTGTCAACGAACGCGTGGTTTCGGCCATCGAACGAAACCGCTAGACGCCGACCTTCTGGCCTTGCGGCTGCGACGGTGGCTGCCCCTGCGACGCGGGTTTCTGTTGCGGCTGCGATTGAGACTGCGACGGCTTGGTGCCGGCGCGCTGCATATCGACGCTGCCGCGGAAATGCGCGCCCTCCGCGATGGCCACCCGCGGCGATGCGATGTCGCCGTCGACCGAGCCGTTGTCGCGAATGTCGACCTTCTCCGATGCGGTGACGTTGCCGGTCACTTCACCGAGCACGACCACCGACTTGGCGAACACTTCGGCCTTGATCTTGCCGTTTGGGCCGATCGTCAGCACGTTGTCTTTGAGATCGATGCGGCCTTCGACGTGCCCTTCGATGGTGAGATCCTCGCTGCCGCTCAGCTCACCCTTGATCACGACCGACTTCCCGATATTCACCATGTCCCTCCCTAGGTGGACACGCGGCTCGCTCGCCGCCGGCGTCGAGGCTGCCAGCGCCGAAGGCGCAGCCGCCGGAGATGACGCCGGAGGTGCAGCCGGTTTGACCGACTCGTCACGCTTCCACATCGCTAGAAACCTCCCCCTCTACTGGAAATCCCGCTCGAGGGTGCCTACTCGCAATAAGTGTGAAACCCGGGGAGTGGGCTTCGGCAGTTGAGTCCAGCCAGTATAGGTTTCCCTGTACGGCGCTGTCTAGTCCTTTTATTGCTGGGACTTAGCAGGAATGCTACGATCACGGCTTGCTCCGATGCGCATCTATTTGGACCATAACGCGACGACCCCGCTAGACCCGGTCGTCGCCGACCGCGTGGCTGAGACGATGCGTTCGGTATGGGGCAACGCATCGAGCATCCACCATTTCGGTCAACAGGCCAAGGCCGTCTTGGACGAGGCTCGAGGCCAGATCGCCAGTTTCATCGGCGCCGATACATCGGAAATCGTCTTTACGGCCGGCGGTACGGAGGGCAACAACCTCGCGATTCGCGGCGTCGCCGACGCCGCCGAGGCGTCTGGACGGAAGCACCTCGTCACCAGCGCGATCGAACACGAAGCCGTGCTTAACACGATGAAGTCGCTGGCGCGCAAAGGCTGGCGAATCACGGTCGTCCCTGTCGACGCCAGCGGCATCGTGTCGATCGATCGCGTGCGCGACGCGATCACGGACGACACCGCGATCGTATCGGTGATGCACGCCAACAATGAAATCGGCACCGTGCAGCCGATTGCCGAGATCGCCGCCATTGCGCACGAACGAGGCGCGCTGTGCCACACCGACGCGGTGCAGAGCGCCGGCAAGATGCCGATTGATGTGCGGGCGCTTGGCGTCGATCTGCTGACCATTGCCGCCCACAAGTTTTACGGCCCGAAGGGCGCCGGGGCATTGTGGGTGAAGCGCGGCGTTCGCCTCGTGTCGCCGCTGACCGGCGGCCGCCAGGAACGCAGCCGACGCGCGGGAACCGAGAACGTTCCGGCGCTGGCCGGCATGGGTGTCGCCGCGCAACTGGCGCAGCGGTCGCTCGCCTCCGAGGGGCCGCGGCTGGCGGCGCTGCGCGATCGTCTGGAGCATGGGATCCTCGCGACGATCAGCGGCACCGAGCGCAACGGCGCCGCGACACCGCGCGTACCGAACACGGCCAACATCAGCATCGACCGCGTCGAAGCCGAATCGCTGCTGATCGGCCTCGACCTGGCGGGCATCGCGGTGTCGTCGGGATCGGCGTGTTCATCCGGCACCCTCGAACCGTCGCACGTGCTCAAAGCGATGGGCCTGCCCCACGCGAGGACGCTGGGCAGCATTCGTTTCAGCTTCGGCGCGGCCAACACCGGCGCCGACGTCGATCGCGTGCTCGAAGCGTTGCCGCCGCTCGTCGACAAGCTGAGGAGCCTGACGACGGTCGGCGGTCGCACGAAATAAAGACACGAAATAGAGATACGGTTTCGTGCTTTCGTGTGACGATTTCGTGTCTTTCGTGGCGTTGATATGCGAATAGTCGTAGCCATGTCCGGCGGCGTGGATTCGTCCGTGGCCGCGGCCCTGCTCGCCGAGCAGGGTCACGACGTGATCGGTGTGTCGATGCAGCTCTACGACAACAGCAGCGTCACCGACTCGGGCCAGCGCGCCTTCGGGACGTGCTGCACGATCGACGATCTGTACGACGCGCGCCGTGTCGCCGCGACCCTCGGCATCCCGCACTACATCGTCAATTTCGAATCGCAGTTCGGCGAGCACGTCATCTCGAACTTCGTCCGCGAGTACGTGGCCGGCCGTACGCCGATTCCCTGCTCGCACTGCAATAGCGATTTGAAGTTCGCGGAGCTGCTCGATCGCGCGCGCGCCTACGATGCCGAGTTGCTGGCCACCGGACACTACGCGCGCGTCGAACGCGGCGACGACGGGCGGTTTCACTTGTATCGCGGCGCCGACCCGTCGAAAGACCAGACCTACTTTCTGTTTTCGTTGACCCAGCCGCAGCTCGCGCGCGCGTCCTTCCCCGTCGGACATCTCGACAAGGACGCGGTGCGCGCCCATGCCGAGCGGCTGCGGCTCCACGTCACCCAGAAGCCTGACAGCCAGGAAATCTGCTTCGTCCCGGACGGCAACTACGCATCGTTCGTCGAACGGAACGCGCCGGACGCCACACGCTCGGGAACGGTCGTGGACAACACCGGCACGGTGCTCGGCACCCATGGCGGCGTTCACCGCTTCACGATCGGGCAACGCAAGGGTCTGGGGTTGTCGTCGGCCGAGCCTCTCTACGTCCTCGAAATCAAGCCGGACACCGCGCAAGTCGTCGTGGGTCCGCGCGACGCGCTTGGCCGATCGCAGTTGACGGCGTCAGGGGTGAACTGGATCAGCGGCGTCGCCCCTGAGGGCTGGCGTCGGGTCACCGCGCAAATCCGCCACCGCCACGCGGCCGCACCGGCACGCGTACGGGCGATCGACACTGAACGCGCCGAAGTCGAATTCGACGCGCCCCAGACCGCCATCACCCCCGGCCAGGCAGTGGTCTTTTATGACGGCGACGAAGTGCTCGGAGGCGGATGGATTGAGGTACCTGAGTAAGTCGGCAGTCGACAGTCGGCAGTTCACAGTTTCAGTTCCGCAGTCGGCAGTTCAGTCGTTCAGTAGCGCCTGAGTAAGTCGGCGGTCGACCGTCGTCAGTTCACAGTTTCAGTTCCGCAGTCGGCAGTTCAGTCGTTCAGTGGCGCCTGAGTAAGTCGGCAGTCGACAGTCGTCAGTTCACAGTTTCAGTTCCGCAGTCGGCGGTTCAGTCGTTCAGTGGCGCCTGAGTAAGTCGGCAGCCGACAATCGTCAGTTCACAGTTTCAGTTACACAGTGCACAGTTCCGTCTACAGTCTAAATCTTCAGTTTTAGTCTCTCAGTTTCGCAGTCACCGACGCGAAGCCCGCCGTGAGGATTGGGTTGTGGACTGCGGATTCTGACTGCGGACTGCCGACTGTGACTGCCGACTGCGGACTGATGACTTAGAACTGTGACGGCTGGCTGCGGAGCCGCATGACTGCAAACTGCGGACTGCCGCATAACTGTGAACTGCGGACTGCCGCATAACTGTGAACTGCAGACTGCCGCATAACTGGTGAACTGCAGACTGCCGAACTACGACTGTGAACTGACGACTGTTGACTGATGACTGTCGTGTAGTGTTCCCGAGAGGAAGCGCTCGGCGTCGATGGCGGCCATGCAGCCGGAGCCGGCGGCGGTGACCGCCTGGCGGTAGACGTGGTCCTGGACGTCGCCCGCGGCGAATACCCCGGGGACGCTGGTGCGCGATCCGTCGTGTGTTTTCAAATAGCCGTTGTCGTGCATCGCCAGCTGCCCCGCGAACAACGCGGTGTTGGGGACGTGGCCGATGCCGATGAAGACGCCGTCCACGGCGAGATCGCTCTGCGCGCCGGTCTGCGTGTCACGCAGCACCAGCGAGGTGACCTTGCCCTGATCGAGATCCTTGATGTCGATCACTTCCTTGTTCCACAGGAACGAAATGTTCGGCGTCGACATCGCCTTGTCCTGCATGACTTTCGACGCGCGCAGCGTATCGCGGCGGTGAATCACGGTGACGTGCGTGGCCAGCTTCGACAGATAGATCGCTTCCTCCATCGCCGTATCGCCGCCGCCGACGACCGCCACTGGCAAGCCCTTGAAGAAAAAGCCGTCGCAGGTCGCGCACGTCGACACGCCGCGTCCGGACAGCTTCTTGTCGACGCCGAGGTCGAGCCACTTGGCCGACGCGCCGGTCGCGATGATCAGCGCGTCCGCGGTGTAGGCGGTCTTGTCGACGTTGACCGTGAACGGGCGCTGCGACAAATTGACCGACGTCACGTCGCCCTGGATGATCTCGGCGCCGAACCGCTCGGCCTGCGCGCGCAATTCGGTCATCAGGTCGGGGCCCATGATGCCGTCGCGATAGCCCGGCCAGTTTTCGACCATGGTGGTCAGCATCAACTGTCCGCCGGCTTCGATGCCTTCGATGACCAGGGGTTTGAGATTGGCGCGCGACGCGTAGAGCGCCGCCGTCAGTCCCGCGGGGCCGGAACCGATGATGATGACCTGACGGTGCGTACTCACAGATGCTTGTTGATGACTTGCGTCAGCCGATCCTTGGTCTCGAGCCCGACAATCGTCTCCTTGAGATCGCCATCCTTGAAGAGCAACAGCGTCGGAATGCCGCGCACCATGAACTTGCTCGGCGTCATCGGATTCTCGTCGATGTCGACCTTGGCGACCGTCAGGCGGCCGTTGAATTCCTCGGCCAGCTGATCGACGATCGGCGCAATCCGGCGGCACGGTGCGCACCACGTCGCCCAGAAATCCACCAGCACCACGCCGCTCTTCACCTCATCGGCAAAGTTCGCGTCGGTAAATGTCTTGACCTTCTCTGATGCCATGCGTTGTCCGTCCTACCTCTGCTTCTTGGATGCCGCGCGCGGCCGCGCGATGCGCGGCGGTCTCGGCGGCGTCGCCGGCCTCAGCGCTTCGTACATTTTGACATACTCGCCCGCCGAGCGGCCCCACGAGAAGTCCGCCTTCATGCCGTTCTTCTGAAGCCGGGTCCAGATCGTCGGGTTCGCGTACGCGTCGCGTGCGTTGCGCAGCGCCTGCAAAAATGCCGCGGGATGGTAGTCCGCAAACAGGAAGCCGTTGCCCTGGCCATTCCGCGGGTTGTACGGACGCACGGTGTCGACGAGCCCGCCAACGGCGCGGACGACAGGCACCGTGCCATAGCGCAGGCTGTACATCTGATTCAGTCCGCACGGTTCGAAGCGTGACGGCATCATGAACATGTCGGCGCCGCCTTCCACGAGATGCGCGCGACGTTCATCGAAGCCCACGAACACCTGGACGCGGTCCGGGCGCCGCTGCGACAGGCTGCGCCACAACTCCTGATAGCGAGGTTCGCCGGTGCCGACTATCACGAACGTCGCATCGAGGCTGAGCAGGTCGCCGGCCGTCGCGGCGATCAGATCGAGGCCCTTTTGATCGACCATGCGCGACACCATGCCGATGACCGGACGCGCCATCAGATCGTCCGACATCGGAAACGCGAACGTCTCGAGCAGCGCCCGCTTGGCCGCCGCTTTCCCCGTCAGATCGTCGGCGTCGAACGGCGCCGGCAGATACGGATCGTGGCGCGGGTTCCACTCGTCTGGATCGATGCCGTTGAGGATGCCGACCAGTGCGTCCCGCCGCGCCCGTATGATGCCGTCAAAGCCATAGCCGTACTCAGGCCGCTGGATCTCCTGTGCGTAGGTCGGACTGACCGTCGTGACGCGATCGGCCAGGTTGATACCGGCCTTCAGGAAGCTCAGACGATCGAAGTACTCGAAGCCGCGCTCCATCGTGAAGTCGTTCCACGACAGACCAAGTCTCGGGATCCACCACTTGTCGAAGATGCCCTGGTAGGCCAGGTTGTGGATCGTGAATACGGTCTTGACCTCTGGCAAGCGGCGCGCGTACACCGGCGCCAGTCCGCCCTGCCAATCATGTGAATGGACGATGTCGAACGGCGTTTCCTGACGCATCGCCCAATCGATGGCGGCGGCCGACAGGAACGCGTAGCGAACCGGGTTATCGGCGAAGTCACCGCGTGCGTCGTAGTAGATGCCGTCGCGGTCATACAGCTCGGGGCAATCGAGCAACAACACTCTGGCCGTCGCTGCGAGCGGTTGTTGCATCAGCGCGCCGTCGAAGCGATGGCCGGCGATTTCCACCGACACGCGCCCGACCGTGGCGCCATCGGTGACGCCGCGGTAGCGCGGCGTCACCACCGTGACGTCGTGTCCGAGCTCGGCCAACGCCTTCGGCAGCGCCGACGCGACATCGGCAAGCCCGCCCGTTTTCGAAAACGGATGGGCTTCCGAAGCAACCATCAAAATGCGCAGTCGTCGTCGCGCCAATGCGCCCTGCCGCCTGCGGCTTGCCGTTTTCGTCGTCGCGCGATCGGCGCTCCGCTTTCGGCTTTCAGCGGCCGGCAGCACGATCGGCTTAGGGGTTTTCTCTGACCTTCGCGGCATGTGACTCTCTTAGCTTATTGCCGATAACCGACAGCTGAAAGCCGATAGCTGAAGGCCGAAACCTGATAGCTGATAGCTGACAGCTGACAGCTGTTAGCTGAAGTATGATGCGAGCGGTGTCCGGGCCTCCTTCCAGTGGATCACGACTGACGTCTCGCGATGTCGCGGAGCTGAGAACGCTCGCCGAGCGTCAGCCTGCGCTCGCGTCAGCGGCCGCGTTGCAGGTCGACTTGATTGAAGCCGTCCGCCGCGTCCAGAGCCGTTTGACGACGCCGTGGATCGATACGTCGGCGGAGGCGCTCGCGGAGCGGCTGGTGAACGGTCAACGGCTTCTCGACTTTCAGCAGATCGCGTTCGACTGGCACGACGTCCGCCTGCTGATTCGTCAGGTGACCGACGTGCTCAGGCGCCATGAAGTAATCGATGCGCCGACGGCGGCGGCACTGCATTCGGTCGGGCGCAGTCCGACGCTGCCGGATCTGATGCGCGCGTGGTTCGAGCACCAGCCGGCCATGGACATCGAGATGATCGATGAAGTCTTTGTCTGGGCGGCGCGGCCCTATCTGCAGCGAACCGCCGAAGTCCTCCAGCAGCGCGTCAGTCTCGAGCGTTGGACGCAGCGCATCTGCCCGGTCTGCGCCGCAGAGCCAGAATTTTCGGTGATTACGACCTCGGGCGATCGTCAACTGGTGTGCGGACGCTGTCACGTGCGCTGGTCCTACAATCCGATCGCGTGCCCCTATTGCGGCAACGACGACCGCACGCGCATCAAGTCGATGGCCACCCCTGACGGCATGTACCGCGTCGCGATCTGTTCGCCGTGCGGCCGCTACATCAAGGCGTTTGACGCCCGAAAAGCCGCGCGTCCCTTACTGCCCTATCTGGATGTGATTGCGACGCTGCCGCTGGACGCGGCAGTCATGAAGCAGAGCTAAGCAGCTCCGCCACCCTAATCGTTGTCGTTCTGTTCCTGCTGCTGAAAGTCGCCTTCGAGCAGCGCTTTCGTGCGCGTCGCCATCCAGTTGAACAGGTGACGCGTTTCCCAGAACCGGCTCGCATTGCTCTTCGCGCCGAGGACGACGAACGCCACTTGCTGGCCGCTTTGCGGCAGCCGCAACAGCGTCGCGAGGCAATAGCCGGACCGGCTGATGAAGCCGGTCTTGCCGCCGACGACTTCGATGTCGCCGGTGCGGACTATCTGATTGGTCTGGTTGGCGGTGATCGTCGTGCGGCCGACGCGGGTGGTGTAGGACGTCTTGCGCATGATCGCGCCGAGGCGCTCGTCCGCCGACGCATACGCGATTAACTGCGCGAGGTCGTACGCAGACGACACGTTCTCGGCGAGCAGGCCCGAGGGATCGGCGTAGCGGGTGTTCTCGAGGCCGAGCTCCTTCGCCTTGTCGTTCATGCGCTGGATGAAGCCGTCATACCCGTAGATCGACGAGCGTGCGAGCACGCGGGCCGCGGCGTTGTCGGAGCCGACCATCAACAGGTTCAGGAGATCCTCGTTGGTGACCTTGTAGCCTTTCCGCAGATACGTCGTCGACGCGCGCGCTACATCGGTGGCCTGCACGGTGACCAGGGTGTCGAGCGGAGTGTTGCTTTCGAGGAACACGAGCGCGGTCATCACCTTGGTGATGCTCGCCATCGAGCGCTGCTCCCTGGAGTGGTTTTCCCAGAGGATCTCGCCGGTCTCGGGGTTGTAGATGATCGCGGCTTCGGCGCGAACGTCGGGCACTTCGCGGCCGAATTCGTCAACGGTGAAGCGCGGGATCTGAAGCTCTTTGAGCTCGCGGGCGCGCACGTCGGCGCGAGCGCGGGCCAGCTGAGCGCGCCGCGCACGGGCGTTGGCAGCGGAATACGCCCGCTTCTTCGGCGTCGCCTTCGAGGCGGTCGCGCGAGCCGGCGTCTTCTGTGAGCTTTGAGCCGCAAAGGCCTGAGGCACAGCGATCTGAAGACAGACCACCGCGGCCAGAGACACGGCTATTTTCGTGAAGCGGCTTTGCTTCGCCATTTTGGACTTGTGCGGATTGTAACGGGTCTATCCCCAATAATCAATAGGGTTTAGCGGCGATGGTTTACACTGGCAAGCCTAATGGTACGGCCCGGACGATCCGAGTACCTGGTCCTTAGGCGAACCATCGCCCAACGAGGGTCTCTCCGACCCATCCTTACGCTGGTCGGCCTCTGTATATGGGCCGCGCTCCTGACAGTTGTGCTCGTATCGCTTCCCTATCCCGTCGCGGCCATCGTCCCGTTGATGGTTCTGGTTGTAACCTTCGAAGTTATAAGGCCTTTACACTTTGGCGCCGAGCGCATCGGCCGGTACATCCAGGTCTTTTACGAGGAGGACGGCGAGCCGAACCGTCCGTTGGATGACACGCCCGCCTGGGAGCGCGTGGCGATGAGTTTCGGTGCAGTCCCTGGTGTGGGAGGGCATCCGTTGTTCGTCCCACTTTTTTTGATTGCTACTATCGTCAACCTGCTTGCGGTCGCACTTCCGGCGCCGTCGACGGTCGAATGGGTCCTGCTGATCCCGCATGGCGCCTTCGCGGTCTGGCTGCTTGCCTCTGACCGCTCGATGCGCCGCCAGCGCGAACTCGAACTCACTCATCTTCGCTCGCTACGCGACCGACCCCTGAAGCCCTGACGCGCGTCACCGGTTGAGCGCGGCGCGCCCCGTCGTTGTTGACAAACACCGCGAACCCTCAGAGACTCTCGCTCGTATCGAATGACGATAGGAGAACGGAATGCTCGCACGACTGCGTAGCCTGTGGCGGAATCTGCGGTATCGCGATCGCGTCGATTCCGATCTCGATCGCGAGGTTCGCGCGGTCTTCGACATCCTGGTCGACGAGAAGCTCGCCGCCGGCCAGTCGCTCGACCAGGCGCGGCGCGCGGCGACGCTCGAATTGGGTCGTGTTGAATCGGTGACGCAGGCGGTGCGCGAAGAGCGCGCCGGTGCAACCGTCGATGCGCTCCTGAAAGACATCCGCTATGGAGCGCGAATGCTGCGCGCCAACCCCGGATTCACGTTCGTTGTCGTGGTCTCGCTCGCCATCGGGATCGGCGCCAACACCGCGCTGTTCTCGGTCGCCAACGCGTTGCTGATTCGCGCTTTGCCCGTACCCGACCCCTCGACGTTGTTTACGGCACGCCAGGCCGGTGACCTGCCGCCGCAAGTCTCGTATCCGATTTTCGAGCAGTTGCGTGCGGGCTTCCCTACCTCAAATGCGGTTGCGGCAATGAGCCGGATCATGCGCGTGCAGGCCCGCTCGGTCTCTGGCGAGCCGTCGTCGGCCAACATGCAGCTCGTCTCCGGCGAATTTTTCGACGTGATGCGATTGCGCACCTCGATCGGGCGGCTCTTCACTGCTGATGACAACCGTACCCTCGGCGGCCACCCGATTGCAGTCATTGCCGACAGCTACTGGCGCCGTCATTTCAACGGCGCCGCCGACATCGTCGGACGCGACCTGTCGCTGAACGGCGCCCGCTTCACGATCGTCGGTGTCGCGCCGCCGGGTTTCAGCGGGGTCTGGCTCGAATCGCCGGTCGACGTCTGGATCCCCTTGGCCATGCAGGCCCAGGTTCGTTACATCGGCAATTTCAGCGCGAACAACGCGAATCTCGATCAGCCGTGGATGCCGCAGGAAGGCATCAGGTGGATCGAATTGCTGGTGCGTGCGGGATCTGCAAACGGCCCGGAGGCCGCCGCCTTGAACACGGTCCTCCGGCCGCTGCTGGCGCGCGAGGCGGACGCCGCTCGCGATCCGGATCAGCGGCGTGCGACGCTGCGGCAGACGATGATCCTCGAGCCGTTCGGCCGTGGCGCGTCCTCGCTGCGCGATCGCTTTCGCGCGCCGCTGTTCTTTCTGATGACGATGGTGGGCGTGTTGTTGCTGGTTGCCTGTGTCAATGCCGCCAGCCTGATGGTTGCGCGTGCGGCCGCGCGTCAGCGCGAAATGGCGGTGCGGCTGTCGCTGGGCGCCAGCCGCACCCGCATTATCAGCCAGCTGCTGACCGAAAGCGTGCTGCTGAGTACGATGGCGGCCATTGCCGGACTGGCGTTGGCGCCATTGGCCAGCACCGCGCTCGTACGCATGACGCTCGGTGTCGGGACCAACCCACTGCCGTTTTCGGTGGGCGTCGACGGGCGCGTGATGCTTTTTACCGCGGCGCTCGCGCTCGGCACGAGCCTGCTGTTCGGACTGGCACCCGCGTGGCGAGCCGCGGATCCGGCGCTGATCAACGCGCTGCGTGCCAACGCGCGTGGCACTCGCAGCGGCGCTCGGCTGAACCTGCAGAAAGCGCTGGTGACCGCGCAGGTCGCGTTGTCGTTGCTGTTGATCGTCGGCGCTGGATTGTTTCTGCGGACGCTGACGAATCTCGCGGCGACGCCGTTGGGGTTTGACGCCGATCACGTCGTGTCCGCATCGATCAACCCGCGGAGCGGCGGCTACGCGCCGTCGGATCTACCCGCGCTGTATCGGCGCATCGTCGAACGCGTGCAGACGCTGCCGGGCGTCGAGGCCGCCGCTTTCAGCACGTGCGGCCTGATGACGAATTGTCGATCGATGATTCAGGATCTGGTCATCGAAGGCTATCAGCCGCAGCCTGACGACCGGATGGCGGTGCAGGAGAACCCGGTCAGCGCCGGCTACGTGCGCGCCGCCGGCATGTCGATGGTTGCGGGCCGCGAGTTCACGCCGCGTGACATCGGCGCGAAAGTGGCGATCGTCAACGAGACGATGGCGCGCAGGTATTTCGGCGACCGCAGTCCAATCGGTACGCGCATCGGGCGTGACGCCGCCGATACGGAAATCATCGGTGTGGTACGGGACGCGCGCGTCAATTCGGTGCGCGAGGCGGCGATGCCCGCGATGCTGGTCCCGATCGGCACGCCGCCGCCCTATCTCAGCACGCTGTTGATCCGCACCAACGGCGAGCCCGCCACGTTGATTTCCGAACTACGGCGAGCGCTGCAGCAGGTCGAGCCCGGGCTGCCGGTCGATCGCGTCGTATCGGTTGCCTCCCTTGCGCAAGGCTCGTTCCGGCAGGAGACGATTGTCGCCACCCTGACGACCGCTCTGGGTGTCGTTGCTCTGGGACTCGCGGCGCTCGGACTGTACGGATTGATGTCGTACGCGGTCCGCCAACGGACCGCCGAACTCGGCATCCGATTCGCACTCGGCGCGCCACGACCCGCAGTGTTGTGGATGGTCTTCCGCGAGTCGCTGATGCTGATGGTGGCGGGGATCCTGATTGGCGTACCGCTGGTCGCGGTGACCGCACGATTGATCGGCTCGCTACTCTTCGATGTCGATCCCGGCGATCCGCCGACGATCGCGGCGGCGATCGCGATCCTGATCGGCGTCGGCGCGCTCGCTGGTTATCTCCCAGCGTGGCGGGCGTCCCGCGTCGATCCGCTGACGGCGTTACGGACTGAGTAGGCGGCTTCGCCCTGTCGCTGCGGCAACCGGCGGCTAGGAAATGATCCCCCGGCGAACCGCATAGAGAACCAGTTCAGCGGTGTTGTGAATGTCGAGTTTTTGCAGGATGCGACCGCGGTGCGTCTCCACGGTCGCCGGGCTGATCTGCAGCAGCTCCGCAACCTCCTTGTTGGTCCGGGCCTCGGCAATCAGCTGAAAGATCTCCCGTTCACGGGCGGACAACGTCTCGTAGCGATCGATGACCGTCTTGCCGCTGATCCGGCGCGAGTAGTCGTCGAGCATCAGCCGCGCGATCGCCGGACTGAAAAACGCCTGGCCTTGCGACACCGCCTCGACGCCTTTGATCAGGTCCTCGCCAAGTGAGTCCTTCAGCATGTACCCGGTCGCGCCGGCTTCCATCGCGCGCGTCACATAGCCCTCATCCGAGTACATGCTCAGCATCAACACGCGGGTGCCCGGCGCCCGTTTGACGATTTGCTGCGCGGCGTCGATGCCGTTGAGCAGCGGCATGCCGACGTCGAGGATCGCGACGTCCGGTGTCAGCGCGATCGCCTTTTGGATCGCCTCGCGGCCGTCGCCGACTTCGGCGACGACTTCCCATTCAGGACGGTCCTCCAGAATCTTGCGGAGCCCGTGTCGCACCAGCGTGTGATCGTCACCGAGCAGCAGCCGCAGTTTAGGCAACCGCGCCTCGATCGGGCAGGCTGACGACCAGCCGCGTGCCCTGGCCCGGCCCGCTGAGGATGTTGAACGTGCCGCCGAGGCGCGCGGCGCGCTCACGCACGCTGACCAGCCCCAGGCCGCGGTCGTTCGACGCCGCCGCGGTGTCGCTCAGCCCGACGCCGTCGTCTTCGACTTCGATCAACAACCGTTCGGGGAGATGCGTCAGATGGACGAAGCATTGCCTGGCGTGCGCGTGCTTGGCGACGTTGGTCAGCGCTTCCTGGACGATGCGGTAGGCGGCCAGCTCCACTTCTCGCGGCAGCCGCTCGGCCATGCCGGCCTGCGTCAGTTCCGTGCGAATGTCGTGGCGGCGAGCGAGCCCGCGCAGCGAGGCGTCGATCGCGGCGGCGAGGCCGAGATCGTCGAGCACCGATGGATGTAGCAGCTGCGTGAGATTGCGCACCGAACGCAGCGCGCCGTCGGTGATCGATTGCGCTTCGGCGAGCGGCTCGGCCGACACGCCCGATTGCTCGAGCGCACGCTTGGCCACCGTCAGCTCAACCTTGACCGCCGTCAACAATTGTCCGACTTCGTCATGCAGCTCGCGCGCGATCCGGCGGCGCTCCTCTTCCTGGGCGCTGATCAATTTAGTGGCGGTTTCGTGCAGCTCGCGGGAAATGCGGATGTCGCGCTTCAATTGCGAGCGCAGGCGCGATTCGAGGCGTCCGGCATAGACGCTCGTCAACAGCAGCACGCCCAACCCGGTGACCAGCGCGATGCCGAGGCCGCGGCGGCTGTCGCGCTCGGCCAGCCGGTGGATCTCGGCGATCTCATTCTGCTGCTGGATATACGCACGGCGGTTGAGCGACTGGATCTCCTCAGACATCGCGACCGCCGCCTCGCGGCGCGGTCCGATGTAGCTGGTCAGGATTTCGCGAATCGCGCCGGGGGATCGCCCCGCGGCATCGTTCAGCACTTCAATCGAGGTGTCGTGAAACTGATCGGCCTCGCGCATCAGGCGCGCGATCTGCTCGCTTTCGTCGCTCGTCTTGACCACCGGCTCGTAATCGGCGAGCGCCATCTTGACGACACCGCGCGAAGACTGCAGGTGCTGACGGTATTCCGCGAGCAGTTGCGGCTCCGGATTGAGCAGCGCGTCACGCACGCGCACCGAGCTGAGGAGTACCTGCGCGCGAACCGTGGCCAGCAGATCCTGCGCGCGCGTGTACCGCGTCGCCACCTCAGACGCTTCACGCTGCACCTGGTCGATGCGCGATTGAAAGGCGTAGCCGGTATAGAGCCACAAGCCAAGCGTCACGCAGAACCCGATCGCCAGGGCGACACGAACAGACACCCGCTCAAAGGGCGGCGCGATCATCGATCCATCCTACTGCCGCGATCTCTCGGGCCCCATACGGTGTTGACCGTATTTACCCGCACGGCCGCTTGCGGTACACCTTCGAACGCAGCCTGGCGGCGTGCGCCATCTCGCTTACGGGTTGCGATCACCACTCTTGCGGGGGGCGCTGGGCCCCCCTCTTTTTTCGAGTAGGCTCCGTGTCTTAACGGAAAGGCCCCGCGTCGTAACGGCTTTTTGTTTCGGCGATCCATTGAATTGGGTCGCACATCGTCGCCCGCACCACTGATTCGTCACAACTACGTGAATTCGGGCCAAAACTGGCCGAAGTCACGTCCGTCGCGCCCGCCGGCTCTCAGCACGTGGCTTGCATTCCCAGATGCGGCGGATCTACCATCCGTCCGGCGCTTTCAGGCCATTTATCCAGTTTTCGAGATGAGTGTCCCCCGAGTGCTGTTCGTTTGCGTTAACTCTCTGAGTTGGTTGGAGGAACATAAATGAGGCTGAACAGGCTGACCGTGTTGTGCCTGTGCGTCACGCTGCTGTCGTTGGCAGCGCCCACGTTCGCACAGGAATTCCGCGGCCGTATTAATGGAACTGTTACCGACAACACCGGCGCCGTGTTGCCAGGTGTCACCGTAACGGCATCCAGCCCTGCGTTGATTCAACCGCAGGTGCAGGTCACCGGAGCCGACGGCGGCTACCGCTTCCTCGCATTGCCTCCGGGCGTGTACACCATTGATTTCGAGTTGACCGGCTTCGCTCCTGTGAAGCGCCAGGACGTGCGCGTCGTCATCAACCAGACGCTGACCGTCGACATGCAGCTGCAGGTCGCGACGCTGCAGGAGACCGTTACGGTGACCGGCGCCTCGCCGATTGTCGACACCTCGACGACGGCGATGGGCACCAACTTCACCAAGGAACTGCTGACGGAAATTCCGAACGCTCGTGACATCTGGGCAGCGATGTCACAGGCGCCCGGCATCCAGATGGTCAACTTCGACGTGGGCGGTTCGAACACCGGCAACCAGTCGGGCTATCGTTCGTACGGTTTCGACACGCAGAACCAGACCCGCATGGAGGGCATCGACACAACCGAAGGCATTGCGGCCAATGCCGGCTACTTCGACTTCGGCTCGTTCGAAGAGTTTCAGGTCGGCGGCGCCGGCGCGGACGCGGGCGCGTTTGCCGGCGGCGCGGTGCTCAGCATCAGCGTCAAGGCGGGCGGCGATCGCTTCTCGGGCACGTGGTACTCGGACTACATCGGCGAAGGTCAGTTGGCCGACAACGTGCCGGATTACCTCAAGACTCCCAACACGCCCAACGAGGACGGTTACTTCTCGCGCGCGGGTCTTTGCTTCCAGCGCTCTGGCGAGACCATCTGCAAGGGCAACGCGACCAAGAAGCAGTACGATCTCAACGGCGACATCGGCGGCCCGATCGTGAAGGGCAAGGCGTGGTTCTTCACCAGCTGGCGTCTCAACGACAAGTACGAGTACATCGCCGGCCTCGGCGACGAGACGCAGCGCTCGAAGCTTGGCAATAAGTACACCTTCAAGGGCACCTGGCAGGTCACGAAGAACAACCAGCTTATCGGCTTCCTGAACAAGCGCGAAAAGCTGCAGGACAAGCGCGGCATCGACCTGACGACGCCGTTATCGGCGGCCTACTACCAGAGCTCACGCAACTATCCGTTCAAGGGCGAATGGACGTCGGTGCTCGGCAGCCGCGCCTTCCTCGACGTGCTCGCCGGCAACTGGTACAACTTCTTCCCGCTGCGCCCGGTCCGCGACTTCGGCCTGTATGACGGGCCCTGGACGCCGCCCCGCCAGGATACGGCAACCAGCCAGTGGTCCCCGACCGGCGGCAACAACGGCTACCAGGACCAGAAGCGCTACAAGCCGCAGTTCTACACCACGCTGTCGTACTTCAAGGATGGCTGGAAGGGCTCGCACGATCTCCGTTTCGGTTTCGACTGGAAACGCGATCGGCGGATCTTCTTCCGCGATCAGCCGTTCGACATCTGGTATCGCGACAACAACGGCGCCCTGTCACAGGTCGACATCTACAACTCGCCCACCAGTCCGACTAACGACGTCGTCTACACCTCCGGCTGGATCAGCGATACGTGGAAGCTGACCAACCGGCTCACGTTGAACGTCGGTGCGCGTATCGAGAACTACAAGGATCAGTGGCCCGACCAGCAGGTGACGCCCAACGGCATCCCGGCACTCGCGGGCTGGAACGATCCGCGCTACACCGCGTTCATCGCGCCTAGAACGGTTGCCGCCACGACGGTGGCCAACACGACGACGGTTGCGCCGAAGATCGGATTTGCCTACGACCTGACCGGCGATAATCGCACCGTGATCAAGGGCTTCATCGGCCAGTCGCGTTGGAACTCCGCAGACCAGCTGGCAGACCAGGAAAACCCGGTCGGTCTGTCGCAGCTGCGTTACGCGTTTGTGTCGTGCGCGCCGGGTCAGACGACCGGTTGCGACCTCAACGGCGATCGCCTCGTCAGCTCGCCCGCCGAGCTCGGCGCCTTCCAGCAGACGCTGGGCGGCGGCGGATCGATTCGCGTCGATCGCAACCTGGTCCGTCCGACCAGCAACGAAGTGTCGCTCAACCTCGAACGCGAGATCGCGAACGGCCTGTCGGGTCGCGCGTCGTGGGTCTACAAGAACATGCGCAACGTGTGGGGCGAAATCGATTTGCTTCGCGCCGCCAATTACACGGTGCCATTCACGATTACCGATCCCGGCCGCGATCGCGTCGTCGGAACGTCAGACGACAAGACGTTCCAGACACTGGCACTCGCAGCCGGCACGGGTCAGGACCGCGTCTTCACGAACACTGGTGAGCGTGGCAACGCCGACTTCCAGAACGTCGAATTCGCGATCAACCGCCGCTTCTCAGGCCGCTGGATGCTCCTGACCTCGTTCGGCATGACGTGGTCGACGATGGCGCACGTGCAGACGGCGAACCAGAACCTCAACCGCTTCGGCAACACGACGTTCCCCTACCGTCCAGCCGACCGCATGTTCGGCGACGATGGCGTCGAGACCAGCTCGCTGTGGAATTACAAGGTCGTCGGCCGCTACGTGATGCCGTACGACATTGGTTTCTCCGGATCGTGGAAGGTGCAGAGCGGCTTCAATTATGGCCGGACCATCAGCGTCACGATGCCGGTTGAAGGCGCGCGCACGATTCGCGTCGAGCCGGTCGGCACGAACCGCTACCCGTCGGTGGCGATTCTCGACTTCCGGTTGGACAAGACCGTGGACATGGGCCGGTTCGGCAAGGTCACGCCGATTCTCGACATCTTCAACACTCTGAACTCGGGCGTGCCGGTTGCGGCGCGCACGACCAACACCGCGACCGCGCCGTTCCAGGAAGTCATCACGATTCTGAACCCGCGGGTCGTCCGCTTCGGCGTGCGCTTCAATTTCTAATTGAAGCCGTAAAACTCTGAAAGCGGGTGGGGCCGCCGGGCCTCACCCGCTTTTTCTTTGTACGAAAACCGCGCGGCTCTTGCCACGAAGCCGCGCTCGAGTTGACGGCAGCGTTTGCGATACTGATGCGAACGCCCTCCAGAGAGCGATCGCCGTCGACGCACCGACGTTGCGGATGATGGCGCCAGAACCGAACAAGATTGGAATTTCTTCACGGATGCGGACGCGCTCGGGTGGCTGAAGGGCCAAGCCCGCCACGGTTAGAGCTGCCGTCGGCTAGCGCGGCCATTTGTAATCGGTTGTAATTGCCGCCGTACGCGCTTAGATTGTGAGCCGCGCGTCGTCCCGCGCCATAGCAGGAGGCTCACATGCGACTGGTCGCCGGCGTTCTTCTCGCTTTCGCAGTCGTTGTCTCTCCTTCCAGCGGCACTATGTTCGCGCAAGGCGGCGCGACGTCATCGATTAGCGGGATCGTCAAAGACGAGGGCGGCGGCGTGCTGCCCGGTGCGACCGTCATCGTCACCAGTGCCGCCACCGGCTCGAAGTTCGAAACCGTGACCGGCAGCAACGGGGCCTTTGCCGTTCCGGCATTGGCAGCAGGCATTTATACCGTGACCACCACACTGCCCGGATTCAGGACGCGCGTCGTGAGTGACGTTCGCGTCCAGGTCGGCGTGCCCACGACGGTCAATCCGGTGTTGGATGTCGGCGAGCTTGCTGAGACCATCACGGTCAGCGGCGCCGGCGCGGAGCTCGTGAACACCACGACGCCCGCGGTCACCGCAACGATGAACGTCGAGCAGATCGCCGTAATCCCGACGCCGACGCGCAATGCGTTGAATGCCGTCACCTTCCTGGTCGGCGTCAACACCAGCGGAGGCATGCGGGGCTCGACGATCAACGGCCTTCCGGAGTCGTTCCTCAACCTCACGCTCGACGGCGTCAGCAACAACGATACGTTCAACAAGAATACCGACGGTTTCTTCTCGCCGGTCCGGCCACGTCAGGACGCCGTCGAAGCGGTGACGGTCACGACCGCTGTCGGCGGGGCCGAGGTCGGCGGCCACGGGGGCGCGACGATCAATTTCGTCACGCGCGCGGGGACCAACCGCTTCACGGGCAGCGCCTACGAATACTTTCGCGACAAGTCGTTGAACTCGAATTACTGGTTCAACCGGCGCAACGGGCAGCCGCGCGCCGACGTGCGAGTCAACCAGTTTGGCGGCCGCCAGGGCGGTCCGTTGATTCGGAACAAGGCCTTCTTCTTCGTCCACTACGAGGAGGTGCGCAATCCGAATGACGCCTCCCGCACGCGGACGACGCTGCACCCGCGGGCGCTTGACGGCTGGTTCCGTTACAACGTCACGGCCGGCGGACAGCAGACGGTCCGCGAGGTCAATGTGCTGGACCTGGCGCGCGCCAACAATCACATCGCCACGACCGATCCGATCGTGATGCGCACGCTGCAGGCGATTCAGGCTTCGCCACAGATTACCGGGAGCATGACGCCTGCCAGCGATCCGCTGCTGCAAAGCTACTTCTTCCTGAATCCCGGCGGTCAAGGCGAACGCCAGCCGGCGATGCGCCTCGACGTCAACCTCAGCGAGCGCCATCGCCTGACCGGCACTTACAACCATTTCTTCGAAACGCGCAAACAGGATCACATCAACGGCATCGACAAGCGGTTTCCGGGCTCGCCCAACTATCGGCAGGTCAAGACGACCCGGCCGACACGCTCGGTCGCGCTGCGCTCGACGCTGTCGAATAGCCTCGTCTCGGAGCTGCGGGGCGGCGTTACGCGCGGCGAGCGTCTGTTCTTCGGCAGACCCGACCGCGACGCCCCAAGTGCGGCAACGTTCGCCGACACCAACGGCTACGCCATCAACCTAGATGCGAACATTGGCCTGACGGACTGGCACGTGACGAACACGGTGTCGTCGCGTAGCGGTTACCAATACACGCTCGACGAGACCCTGAACTGGCTCAAAGGCGACCATAGCATCACCATTGGCGGCAGCGCGTTTCTGGGGCGCGCGTGGGAAGATTCGCAGCAGCTGACCACGGGCATCGACCTCGGCTTCGACGCGACGAACGATCCGGCGTCGGTCCTGTTCACGACCACCAATTTCGTGGGCGCGTCCGCCGCACAGCTGACCGATGCTCGCGAGTTGTATGCACTGCTGACCGGTCGTGTGATCGCGGTCACCGGACTCGCCGCGCTCGATCCCGACACCAACCGCTACGTCAATCTTGGACGCCGACGCCGCGCCGGGAGTCTCGACGTGTTCTCGACATTCGTGCAGGATTCATGGCGGCTGACGCCGACGCTGACCGTCAACGCCGGCGTGCGCTGGGACGTGCAAATGCCGTTCACGCCATCCAACGACACGATGACCACCGCCAGCCTCGCCGACGTATGCGGCGTGTCCGGCATCGGCAAGGGTGGCATTTACGATGCCTGCAACTTCTACACGCCTGGAGCGACGGGCGGCAAGGTGCCAGAGTTCACGCAGCTGACGAGCGGCACCCGCGGCTACAACATCGACTTCAACAACTTCGCGCCGAACATTGGCGTCGCGTGGCGGCCGAACGTCGAGAGTGGCTGGCTGCGGGCCCTGCTCGGAGATCCCGAACACGCGACCTTTCGAGCGGGCTACGCCGAGTCTTTTGAACGGCAGGGCATCGGCGGCTTCACCGGTATCTACGGTCCCAATCCTGGCAGCACGTTGAGCCTGACGCGCAATGCCACCACCGGCATCGTCGGTCCCGGAGAAACCTGGCCGGTATTGCTGCGTGATTCGGCGCGGCTGTACCCGGCGCCGTTCCCGGACACGCCGACGTTCCCGATCGCCATTCGCCCCAATCGCGCCGACGATATCAACGCATTCCATCCGGACATTCAAGTCGCCTCGGCGCGGTCGTGGTCGGTGGGCTTCCAGCGATCGCTCCGTGCCGACACCGCCGTCGAGGTGCGTTATCTGGGCACGCTGGGTGTCAACCAGTGGTCGACGCTCAACTACAACGAGCGCAACGTCATCGAGAACGGGTTCCTCGAGGAATTCAAACTGGCGATGGCGAACCTGCGCGCCAACAACGCCGCCGGCGGCGGCCGCAGCGGCTCGTTCGCGTACTTCGGGGAGGGCACCGGCACCAATCCTCTGCCGATCTACCTGGCCTACTTGAACGGGCGGCGTGACGCGACCAATCCCGCCGCCTACGCAGGGGGCACGGCCACGTGGACGAATCCGACGTTGGCCGGACGGCTCGTGCACACCAATCCGAATCCGAATTTCGTCAGCGCGACGACGGTGAGCGCGTCGGCGGCGACGATCCGCAACGCCAACGCGGCCGGCGATCTCGATAACAACCTGACCTTCCGCAACAATGCGCTCGCCGCCGGCCTGCCGGCCAATTTCTTCGTCGTCAATCCGCACGCGGCCGTGGTCAACGTCCGGGACAGCGGCGCGTTCAGCTCGTATCACGCGATGCAGCTCGAGTTGCGTCGCCGCCTGTCGAAGGGCTTCTCCTTGAACGGCAGTTATCAATACGCGCTCGAGGAAGGCTCGGATTTCCTCGGGTTTCATTTTGGCCGCGCCTCGAGCGGCGCCAATGCCAGCATCCGCCACGCCGTCAAGGCGCAGTGGGACTGGCAAATTCCCGTCGGCCGCGATCAGCGATACGCGCGCGGCCTCGGCTCCGTCCTGAACGCGCTGGTGTCGGGCTGGCAATTCAACGGCGCCGGCCGCATTCAGCGGCGGACCACGAACTTCGGCAACGTGCGTCTGGTCGGCATGACTGAGAAGGACGCGCAAAAACTGTATCGATGGGAAGTCCGCAACGACCCGCAAACCGGCCTCGCGACGGTATTTGCGTTTCCGGATGATGTGATTCTCAACACGCGGCGCGCGTTCAGCGTCAGCACGACGAGTGTGAGCGGCTACAGCGATCTTGGCGTGCCGGAAGGCCGTTACTTCGCGCCGGCGAATTCGGCGACCTGCATCCAGCTCAAGCCAGGCGACTGCGCGCCGCGGGCGTTGGTCCTGCTGGCGCCGTGGTTCTCGCGTCTGGACATCGGCATCACCAAACGAGTCGGGATCGGTGGCAACAGGAACCTCGAATTCCGTGCCGACGTGTTGAACCTGTTCGACAACATTAACTTCGTGGTCACGGACGGCTCGCGCACGCCTGGCTCTGGCGCGGGAATCTTCCAGACCGATTCGGCGTATCGCGACCTCGACAACACGTATGACCCCGGTGGACGACTCGGGCAGGTCGCCATTCGGTTGAATTGGTGATCATCGCGCGTAGGGCGGCTGAGCGCGCCTAGCTACGGCAGCACGCCTTCGCGCGACTTCCACCAGCGCCGATGATCGTTCTTCGCCAGCCACTTCTGCTCGCGCTTGCGGCGCGCCACCTCCCAGGCCTGCTGAGGCACGCTGACGTCGCTATCGCATTCCAGACAGGCATACCAGCTGCGCTGGCTGCGATCGAACGCACGGTTCATCGCGCCGCCGCACACGGGACAGACCAGCGAGAACGCCATCACCTCAGAAGCCATCAGCCCTCCTCGTGGCTCCGCTGGCGCTTCATCTCGGCGACTCGCCACGAGCCGGCGGGCACGGTAATGCCAACGCGGCAATCCGCGCACGCGAACACCTGCGTCTGCGCACGGTCGTAGACCAGTTCGAGATGCCCTTTACACAGGGGGCACACCCTGCAAACACTCAACTTGCCGCTGTCGCTCCGGCTGCCAACCACGGCCTCGATGCTACGGGCCTGGCGCTGCTGAGGCAATACCGTCTAAACGGGACATCGAGGTGTGATAAAACTCGCGGGCGCCTGCTATGCGACGTTACGCCCCCCGGCTCGTCGTCGTTGCTGGATTTGTATTGGCCGCGCTGGCGTTCAGCTGGCCGCTGCCGCTTCGTCTAGCGACGCATCTGACCGGCGACCCCGGTGGCGATACCGGGGTGTACGTCTGGAATCAGTGGGTGTTTCACCATGAGGTCGTCGAGGGACGCAACCCGCTGACCACTGACAAAATTCTCTCACTGACCGCCACAGCCGATCTCACGCAGCACAACTACACGGCGTTCCTCAACGTTCTGGCGCTGCCGTTGATTTCCTTGCTCGGCGTGATCGCGTCCTTCAACGTCGTGTTTCTCCTGGTGTGCGTGCTGAACGCGACGATGACCTACGGACTCGTACGCCGCGTGACTGCGGCCTCGCGTCTCGAAGCGTGGCTCGCAGGTTTGTTGTTTGCGTGGGCGCCTGCGATGGTCGCCCGTTCGACGGGACACTTCAGTCTGGTCGCCGCGGCAGCGCTGCCCGCATTTCTCTGGGCTCTGGTCAACGCGGAGCGGAGTCGATCGACACGAGATGCAGCCTTGGTGGGGTTATGCATGGCGTGGGCCGCGCTGTCCGACGCTTACTTCGGCATCTACTGCCTGTTGCTCGCGATGCTCTACGTGGCAGCGGCGCTGCTGCGCGTCACGCGCAATCCCCGCCCTGTGGCCAAATCGTGGTTGTGGGTTGTTGACGTATTGATCGTCTGCTTCGGCGGGCTGATCGCTGGATTGGCACTGGGGCGCGGCGGCGAGTTCTCGCTGCTCGGCTTTCCCGTGCGGGTCAGGAGCCTGTACAACCCGGTTCTGATTCTGACGGCGCTGATCATCCTGCGGACGACGATGTGGTGGCGCCCGCAGTTTCGCGTGTTCGACGTGGGTCCGGTTCCGTTGAAAGCGATCGCGGTCGCCGCGTTCGCCTGCCTGGGTCCGATGGCACCGGTGCTGTACGGCATCGGTAATCGCGTCGCCGAAGGCCGCTTCGTATCGCCGGATATTTTCTGGCGCAGTAGTCCGCGCGGTGTCGACGTGCTGGCCTTTTTGACGCCGAATCCACACCATCCGCTGATGCGATGGTGGCTGGGCGATCCGTTGACGACGCGAGCGACGCATTTCGTCGAATACACGGCGTCGATCAGCCTGGTGGCACTGGCAGCCATCGTCATTGCTGCGTGGCGGGCCGGCTATCGGCCGAGCCGGCGGTGGGTGTTGATTACGATCGCGTTCGCGCTGCTCGCGCTCGGCCCCTTCATTTACGTCGGCGGCATCAATACCCATGTGCCCGGGCCCTGGGCCTTGCTGCGCTACGTGCCGGGATTAGGGCTGGCGCGGATGCCCACCCGATTCGGCATCGTCGCGCTGCTGGGTCTATGCGTGCTCTTCGCAGGCGCGCTCGCGGCCCTGAGCACGCGATGGCCGCAGCGGCGGCGGCAGATTACTGCCCTCATTACGGTGCTGCTCGTGTTGGAGTTGTGGCCGGCGCCGAGGCCTCTGTATTCGGCTGCCGTCTCGCCGATTTACGAGCGCATCGCCGCCGACCCGCGCCCGGTTCGCGTGCTGGTGTTGCCGTTCGGGGTCCGCGACGGTGTGTGGGAAGCTGGGAATTTCCGGCCGCGGACGCAATTCACGCAAATCGTCCACGGCAAAGCGTTGATCGGCGGATACCTGTCGCGCATTTCGCGGCGCCGCGTCCAGCGCATGCGCGACGACTACCCCGCGCTCGATGCGTTGATCAAACTGAGCGAACCCGCACCGCTCGCGCCGGACATCAAGACGACGCTCGATCAATTGGGCCGCCAGTTGATCGAACAGGGCTCGGTCGGTTATGTCGTCATCGACGAGCGGTTCATCGAGCCGGAACGCGCGCAGCTCGTGATCGATGCGATGAGTCTGATCGAGGTGCAGCGTGATGCGTATCACGTGCTCTACGTGCCGGAATAACCGGCGCTCGCCGCGCACGTCGATCTGAACGATGCGACTCTCCCACTGACATCGACCGATCGCAGGGGCCATCGCCGGTACGCTTGCGGACCTGCGTGCGCGCGACCGGACCACGGGTCAGTTTGATACTCTTTGAACAATGCGTCGTGGCGTGTTCCTGCTGTTGTTCGCGGTGTCCGGCGCCGCCGCGCTCATCTACGAGGTCGTCTGGACACGGCTGCTGACGCTGCACATGGGCCACGGCCTTGCGGCCGCAAGCACGGTCCTGGCGGCGTTCATGGGCGGCTTGGCCGCCGGCGCCGGCATCGCCGGACGTTACGGCGGCCGCCTTCCCCGCAGAAGCGCGCTCACGCTCTACGCGGCGCTCGAGATCATCATCGCGGCGGTCGCCGTCGTGATGCCGATGCTGTTGACGGCGGTGCGGCCGCTGCTCGCGGCAACGTATGACAACGGCGACGGCGGTACGCTGTTCGTGTTCGTACGTCTGGCGAGCGCGATGGTGTTGTTGAGCGTGCCGGCAGCGTGCATGGGCGCGACATTTCCGATTGCGTCGCGGTGGGTGGTGCGTCGCGCGACGAGCGCGGCGCAGGATGCCGGGGGGTTGTACGCCGCCAATACGCTTGGGGCGGCGATCGGCGCAGTGATCGCTGGATTCGTCCTGATTCCGGCCGTGGGGCTGCAAGGCGCGACGTTCGTCGGCGTTGCGCTCAACCTGCTCGCCGCGGCGGGCGCGTGGGCGCTCGGCATGCGCGCGGAGAACCGCGAGCCGGAACCGCACAGCCGGGAACGGGACGCCGCCAACCAAGCTGCATCACAGAGGCCGGACACGCGGCTGCGCGCGCGCGGGTCCAGGACCGCCTGGCTCGCCGCGCTCGTGCTCGGCGTGAGCGGGTTCGCATCGCTGAGTCTGCAGGTCGTCTGGACCCGCTTGCTGGTGCAGATTCTCGGGCCGACCACCTACGCATTCAGCACCGTCGTCGCCATCTTCATCGTCGGCATTGCCTTCGGCGCGGCGATCGGATCGGCGATCGCGGCGCGCTTCAAGAACGCGGCAATCGGACTGGCGACGGCGTTGTTGATCAGCGCCGCTCTGGCGTTGGCCTCGGCGGCAGCCGTGGATTGGGCGCTGCTCACCATCGCCGAGATCGTCTCGCAGACGACGTATCAGTTTGCCGATGTGTTGCAGCGCGAGGTCCTGCTCGTCTGCGCGCTGTTGCTGCCGATGACGGTTGCGTTCGGCGCGGCGTTTCCGTTTGCCGTCGCGATGGCGGCGGGGCGCGACGAGCAGGTAACGACACGCATCGGCATCATCTACGCCGTCAACACGCTGGGCGCCATTCTCGGATCGCTGCTGGCGGGTTTCTGGCTGGTCCCCGCGATCGGTTTGCACATGACGATCCGCGTCGTCTGCGGTCTCAGCGCGCTGACGGCGCTGGCTGTTTTGATCGCATCGCCGCGCAGCCGCGCGCGCATCGCGGGTTTTGGATTGGTCATCGGCGTGGCGGTCGGGATCGCCATGGTGCCGCGATGGGACCCGCTGCTGTTGTCGAGCGGCGCCTATAAATATGCGGCCGGCATGCGCGGCGGCGACTTGCAGACAGCACTGACCGCCGGCGAATTGCTGTCGTATCGCGAAGGCTCGACCGGGACGGTCGCCGTCCGGCGCCTGACCGGGTCGACGTCGCTGGCGATCGACGGCAAGGTTGACGCGTCGAATTCGGGCGACATGTTGACACAGCGGTTGCTCGCGCACCTGCCGCTGCTGCTGCATCCCAATCCGCAACGCGCTGCGATTCTCGGCCTGGGCAGCGGCGTGACGCTCGGATCGGCGCTGACGCATCCGTTGACCGACGCGACCGTGATCGAGATCTCGCCGGAGGTGGTCGAGGCCTCGCGGTTCTTCGAAAAGGAAAATCACCGGGCGCTGGCGGATCCGCGCACCAGGCTCGTGGTTGGCGACGGCCGCACCCATTTGATGCTGGGCACGCAGAGCTACGACATGATCGTGTCGGAGCCGTCGAACCCCTGGATGGCGGGCATCGCGTCGCTGTTCACACGCGAGTTTTTTCAGGCCGCTCGCCAGCGGCTCGCGCCGGGCGGCGTGCTCTGCCAGTGGGCGCACACCTACGACATCAGCGACGAGGATCTGCGATCGATCGTCGCGACGTTCCTCGAGGTGTTTCCGGAGGGGACGATGTGGCTGGTTGGCGACGCCGACGTGCTGCTGATTGGCTCCAATGGGCCGCTCGAACCGCGGTTGGGAGACATTGCGGCGGCGATGCGGCGGCCCGGCGTCGCCGCCGACATGGCGACGGTCGGCGTGCGCAGCGCGTTTGCCGTCCAGTCGTTGTTCGTCGCCCATGGCGACGCGCTGAAGGCATGGACCGCCGGCGCGCCGCTGCAAACCGACGATCGAACGGCGCTCGAGTTCTCCGGTCCCCGCAGCATCTTCGGCGCGCACCGCGACGACAACGCCGCGACGCTGCGCGAGCTTGCCGCCGCGAGCCCGCGCCCGGCCGGCATCGCGGCCGCCTTCGCGGCGGCGACGCCGGCTGACTGGCGCGACCGCGGCCTGATGATGCTGCAGGCCGACGCGTTCCGGCCGGCCTACGACGACTTTTCGCGCGTGCTGCAGACCAACCCCAACGACCAGCAGGCCCTCGATGGACTGATCCGCGCGGCCGCCCCGCTGAATCGCGTCAGCGACGCGCGGACGTTGCTGACCAACCTCGCGGCGAATCCGGCAAACACCGCGGCTCGGCTGGCGCTCTCACGCGTGCTCGCCGCCCAGGGCGACGTCCAGGAAGCGATTCGCATCCCGCTGACCATCCTCGAGTCGAATCCGGGCGACGTCCTCGCCCTCGAGCAGCTCGCGTCGATTCTGTCCGACATCGGCGACGCCGGCCGCCTCGAGCCCGTCGTCCAGCGGCTGGTCAAAGAAGCACCGAAGAACGCCTGGGCCCACTACTACGCCGGCTCCTTGTTTTTCCTGCAGAATCGGCCGGAGATGGCCGCGCGGGCGGCCCGCAACGCGGTTGCACTCGACCCTGCCAACGCCAAGGCCCAGAACCTGCTGGGCGCCAGTCTGGCCTCGACCGGCCAGACCGACGCGGCACGGTCGGCGTTCGAAGCGTCGATCAGCGCCGATCCCGAGGAGCCCGGCACTTACGTCAATCTGGCGACGCTCGAAATGCAGTCCGGTAATCGCGATCGCGCAGCTCGCTATTTCGCCGAAGCGTTGACGATCGATCCCACGTCGCAGGCGGCGCGCTCCGGCCTTGATTCAATCCGCTGAAGTCTGATCCATTTCCGTCGATTCGGCGGCGCACCACTGTGGGTGCGCAACCTCACTTCGCTGTGTAAGAAACGCCACGTTGAGAGCGACCTCTTCGCTTCGTGATCGGCGACGCCCCTGCGTAGCGCCTGTTTGGCTGAGCGGCACGCAACTTGCTAATTCGATGGCCGGTTAGGGCAACGAAGGAAGCAAACATGAGCGTTGTTCGTATTCTGGGGTTCTCGACGCTGTCGTGCGGGTGTGTGGTGGGTCGATACCGCGACATTGCCAGCACGCGCGAAGTCGTTTACGTGGAAGAGAAAGGCGTGGGCTGTGACAGCCATGCGCACCGCCGCAACCACACGGTGTCGGCCGAGCGCGAGCGGTTCGCCGCCGTCTCCATGACGACGATTACGGCAAGAGCATCCTAAGCCTGCGTCGCCGCCGGCGACCAGCGGGCCCTCGTCCAAGCGCGTCGCGCGAAGACGATACAATTTGCGGAGTGCCTCGCGCGCTCCCCACACCTTACGCCGAGCTGACGCGCGGCCGCACCCGGTTGCGTTTCTTTCACGGCGACGCCGTTCAGATCCTCGACAGTCTAGACGCCGGCTCGCTGGACGCGATCGTCACCTCGCCTCCTTACAATCTTGGGATCCGCTATCGCTCCTACGACGACGGACGGCCGCGGTCGGAGTATCTGGACTGGACCGGCGAATGGGTGGCCTTGGCAAAGCGAGCGCTGTCGGATGAGGGGTCGCTGTTTCTGAACGTCGGCGCCAAGCCCAAGGATCCATGGACCGCGCTCGACGTCGCTCAAGCGGTGCGGCCGCACCTCGAACTGCAGAACATCATCCATTGGGTGAAATCCATTGCCATCGAGAAGTCGCTGGCCGGGGTTCGTTCCGGACTCGCCGACGACCTGGCGGTGGGTCATTACAAACCGATCAACAGCAACCGGTTTCTCAACGACTGCCACGAGTTCGTGTTTCATTTCAGTAAGGGCGGCGATACGCCACTCGACCGTCAGGCGGTCGGCGTCAAGTATCAGGACAAATCGAACGTCACCCGTTGGGGCAAGGCCGGATCGGGGCTGCGCTGCCGCGGCAATACGTGGTTCCTGCCGTACGAAACGATCCAGAGCCGCGACAAGGAGCGCCCGCATCCGGCGACGTTCCCATGGCGTCTGCCCGCGTATTGTCTACGCCTGCACGGCCTGAAGCGGCTGCGGATGGCTGCGGATCCATTTCTCGGGCTGGGCAGTTCGGCGGTGGCCTGCGCCACGCTGGGGGTGAGCTTTGTCGGCGTCGAGCTCGACGAGCACTACCTCAAAGAGGCGATCGCGCGCACCCGTAAGACCCTCGACGCTGGCCAATAGGCGGTCGCGTCCGGCGCCTCATGGCTGCCCTTGTATCCATCTCGCAGCGAGATGTATTCTCCCATGCACCCAGGGAGACCTTCATGGACCTTCGACAACTAGAAATCATAAGAGCCATCGCGGAAACTGGTTCATTCACCGCCGCCGGCCAGAAGCTCCACGTCTCGCAATCGGCGATCAGCCGCCAGATTCTGTTGTTGGAAGATGAGCTGAAGGAACCGGTCTTTCTGCGTGTCGGCCGGCGCATTCGCATCACGCCGGCCGGCGAATCGCTCCTGCAATTGAGTCATCGCGTTTTTCAGGATCTGAAGGACACCATTGCCGGCATCACCGACAGCCAGGAGTCGTTACGCGGCACCGTGCGTCTGCTCGGCGGCATGACCGTCTGCCTGTACGTCTTTCCGCCGCTACTGCAGGAGTTGAAGCGGCAGCATCCGGAGATCGATCTGAAGCTGGTGACCGGGAGTGCCGAGCGCTGTCTCGCGCAGCTGCGCTCGGGCGCCGGCGATCTCGCGCTGCTGACCTTGCCCGTCGACCAGCCGGACCTGGTCACCGTGCCGGTGTTGCAGGAAGAGCTGCTGGTCGTGACCGCGGCGAAGCATCCGCTGTCGCGCAAGCGCAAGGTCGTGCCGCAGGACTTGATCGGTCAACCGTTCGTGCTGTTCGAATCCGGCTCGAACACGCGTCGCGCCGTGGACGAATTCTTCCTGTCGGCGAAGATCGAGCCGCAGGTCGTGATGGAAACCGAGAACGTCGAGATCATCAAGGCGATGGTGCGCAACGGCATCGGCATCACCATCATTCCGTATCAGGCGGTGGCGCGGGACGTGGCCGCGGGGCAGTTGTTCTGCGCCCGCATCGAGGGCCGCTCGCTGGTGAGGGAGACCGGGTGGATTTACCCGAAGATGAGCCGGACGCCGCGTGCGGTTCAGGAAGTGATCCGGGCGTTCGAGCGCGTGCGCCCCAAGCTCAAGCTTGCGCCCTAACGCGACCGCGGCGTGTTTGCACGCTGCATGCGTTTTGCGCATGGCGCCGATTTGATCATTCTATTTTCGAATCCAGACGCGCGCCGTAGGATCGATGGCGCGCCGGACAAAATGAATCCGCCGGCGCCAACGAAAGGTCTCTATGGAAGCCAAGCGCGAGCGCGTCATCTCTATCAGCCTGAACGAAACCGAGTGGCAGGCCTTCGTGCAGAAGCATCCGCAGCCGGTGACTTGGCTGCGCGAACGGATTCAGGAATCGATCGGCGAACCGGTTATTGCCGGTCCGCTTTCGGCAGCTGGCGCAACGAATACGACGTCCGCGACCACACGTTGACGCCCGGCCGGTTCACGACCTTGACTTCGATCTTGCGCGTCCGCTTCATCGGGTCGGGGTTGGTCGACGAATAGCCCAGCATGTAGTAGTCGCTGGTTTCGGCATCGATCCGCTTCAAGGCCTTGTCGAAATTGTTCTGATTGACCACGGCGATGCCGCCGGTCTGCTCCGCCAGCACCCGCAAGCTGTCCTGCGTCTTGCGGACGTGCTCGCCGAATTCCACGGGATCGAGTTGCTCGTCGAGATCGGCGCCCGCGACGAGACCGCGAGGGTCGATCGTGTAGAGCGTCGCGTTGGCACGATTGGCGGTGCGCGTCACTTCCGCCAGCTCGCGCGACAAGTCGGCGTCGGCAAACTGGTTCTGGTTGGTCATACCCTGCTGCTGCCGGCCCTCTTCGCGGGTCTGGCCAAAGCGGCCGCCGAACACCGGATCCTCACCCAGCCGTGAATCGGCAAACGGGTTGAAGTCGTAGCCGTTGCTGACCCAGATCACCGCCTTGCGGCGGTTGTTGATCTTCTCCAACTGCGACAGCATGTCGTAGGCGGTCGAGAACGCGACGTGCGCGCGATAGCGGACTTCGCTCGGCCCGTCGGCGCCTTCCGCGCCCTGGATGATGTCCGCCGGCTTCAGGCCGTTGCCCGTAATCTTCTTGATCGCTTCGTCGAGCACTTTGAGGTCATAGGTCGGATCGATAGCGAGCGACGAAGGACCGGTCGACACGATCGAGAACATGTCGCCTTCGTGAATCAGCGTCTTGGCAATGCGCTTGAACAGGTCGCGAATGCGACCGGTGTTACGAAAATCCAGGTGCAGGTCGTCGACGATGATCAGGAAGATGCGGCCGGCGGTGTCGTTGCGCGGGCGCGACTGCGGCAGCACCAGGCCCTCCTGCGCCACCGGCGCGGGCGGTGTCGTCAGGTTGTGGACGCGGCCGCCGTGGACCAGCGTCAGCGACGTGATTTCCTGCTTCACGCCGTCTTCGTAAATCTCGAAGTCGTTCTTCGTCAGATCGGCAACGAACTGGTCGCGGTTGTTGCGCGCGATGACGTCAGTCGTGACGTAGTCGATGGCGACCCGGAAGGTCGGCTGCGAGCGGGGCGCCTCGACCGCCGGCGGCGCCTGCCCTGGCGCCGGCGCCTGCGCGCCCACTGCCGCCGAAAAACCAAGCACCGCAAGTGCCACCAGCCGGCTGATTGACTTCATATCGACAGTATAAGACGCCCGGGACGACACCGGGGACTTGGTCTGCCGGGGCAGAGCCGGCCCGAACGATCCCAAAAATGCGCATACTGCGCCGGCTCCTCCGGGCGCCCGCCCGATACTCCCTGTAAGATCACTCGATGCGCATCGCGATCGGGGCGGATCACGCCGGTTTTGAGATGAAACGCGACCTCGCCGCCTACGTGGCGAAAAGCGGCCACGAGGTCATCGACATGGGCACGCATACAGCCGCCGCCGTCGACTATCCCGATATTGCGGAGGCGGTCGCCACGGCCGTCAGAAACGGGCAGGCTGATCGCGGCATTCTGGTGTGCGGCAGCGGCGCGGGCGCAGCCGTCGCCGCCTGCAAATTTCCCGGAATCCGCGCCTCGATCTGCCACGACGCCTATACCGCCCGGCAGGCCGTGGAGCACGACGATCTGAACGTGCTGTGCCTGGGTTCGCGCGTGATTGGGCCGGCCCTGGCGCGCACCCTGGTCGACACGTTCGTCGCCGCGGCGTTCAGCGGCGAGGAACGCCACATGGCGCGTCTCGCCAAGATCGACTCGATCGAGTCGCGGTATTCACGGGAGGAATGAAGAGCAGCCTTCAGCCTTCGGCCTTCAGCAGGGCCTTCAGTTTCAGCTTCTTGAATCGTGCCCCCCGCCCGGTTGGTGCCGGACACCAATCGGGCCCGTCGCCCGGTTGGTGCCTGACACCAATCGTGCCTCCCGCCCGGTTGGTGCCGGACACCAATCGTGCCCGTCGCCCGGTTGGTGGCTGACACCAATCGTGCCTCCCGCCCGGTTGGTACCTGACACCATCGTGCCTCCCGCCCGGTTGGTGGCTGACACCAATCGTGCCCGCCGCCCGGTTGGTGCCTGACACCAGTTTCAACCGACGGCGAGTTCCGAGCGCAGCTGGTCGTACACCGCGTCCGCGTTGCGGACGCCCTCCAGAATGGCCTCTGGCGTGACCCATAACTCCGGGTTGATGGCGGCAGCGCGCTTCAGCCAGCCTTCACGAGACGGGTCGTCGACACCTTTTTCTTCGATGCGCGAGACGATGTCGGTGTAGCGCGCCCGCAGGCGCGCGGCGATTTCGCGGCCGGCAAGCTCCTCGAGTAACCGGTTGGCGGATGGCGCAGGTGCGGGTGAGTTGAGCGCCGGCGGCGCGGCGTCCTCGTCGCGTTGCTCGTCGACCGGGTCGTCGACCGGCTGCTCTTCACGACGCGGCGCCGGCTCGCGTTCGCGTCGCGGCTTTTTGGTCTGTCGCGCCGGCTTGGCCGGCGCCTCCTCTTCGTGGATCATCACCTCGCTCAATGCGAGGATCGCCGGCCAGTCAAAATCGATGTCGGGATGACTCTCTTCGATGGTCCGAATCGCGTCCTCGTCGAGCGCCGGACGTCCCTGAATGAGCCCGGGCGCGGTGCGATACCAGTACAGCAGCCGTGGCTTGTCGCCTGGCCGGTCGGCGTGCAGCAGGAAGGTGTTTTCGAAGCCGCGGCGGTCGCGGGTGAGCCGTAGAAAGGGCACGGGTTAGCGGCGCTTGCCACCCTTCGCGCGGCCGGCCGTCCTGGCCTTCGCTTTCGGTGCGGCCTTCTTTGGCGCGGGCTTGGACTTTGCCTTTGGCTTGACCTTGGCGACGGGTCTCGCGGTTTTCGCGGTTTTCGCGGATTTAGCGCCTTTCACCGCCTTCGCCTGTTTCGCGGCCGCGGCTTTCGGTTTGACTGCAGCCGGCCTGGCGACGACCGGATCGACGGCCTCCGGCTTCGGCGCGGGCTTCGTGACAGGCTTGGCGATCGTCACCCTCGCCATCGGCGCGTCGGGCGAACGATGCACCAGCGTAAACCGCACCTGATCGAAATTCGTCGCATACGTCCACAGCTCGGCGACGACGATCTGGTACTCATCGCAGATGCGGCGCGCCGCATCGACACACGCCGTCGGCACGTAGAGATGCAGCGGCACGCGCAGCTTCGTGAAGACGCCCCATTCGGCGCGGGCTTCAATGGGGTTCACGGACTCGCCCGTCTCGACTTCCACGGTGCCCACCAGGCGTCGGCCACCCTCGGCAAATAGCAGCAAATCCGGGTAAACAACCAGCTCGCCCACCGTGATCGACTGATTTTGCTCGTTACCCGGATTGATGACGACGTCGTTCTTACGCTTGTAGCGCGCCTGCAGCTGGCGAATGACCCGGTCGTGCTCGAGTTGCTCACGGACCGGCCGGGTGAGAATCGGGCTCACTATGCCTCCGGAATCTTGAATAAACGCGAAACTATAACATCGTTCGACTCGCCACCTACAATAGTTGGATGTTTTCGCGAAGATACGCCGTTCCCTGCGCGCTGCTGGCCGTCCTGACCCTGACCCCGTTCGCGGCCGCCGATCAGGGCGGACGGGCCGTCGATCCCGCCGTCGCCAGGCTGCTCGCGTCGATACGGGCCGCCGACAAAGGCCAGCTTGCGGTTTCCGAAGAAGACGGCCGCTTCCTGCGCGTGCTGGTCGGCTCGACCAAAGCCCGCCAGGTGCTCGAAATCGGGTCCGCCAGCGGCTACTCCGCCATTTGGATCGGCATGGGCCTGCGCGAAACCGGCGGCAGGCTGGTGACGATCGAATTCGATGCGATCCGCGCCAAAGAGGCCGCGGCCAACGTGCAGCGAGCCGGGTTGTCGGACATCGTGCGTGTGGTGCATGGCGACGCCTTCAAGGAGATTCCGAAGGTGGAAGGCAGCTTCGATCTCGTTTTCCTCGACGCCTGGAAGCCCGATTACAAGAAGTTCTTCGACCTCGTCTTCCCGCGCGTCACGCCCGGGGGGTTGTTCCTCGCGCATAACGTCATCAACAAGAAAAACGACATGCTCGATTTCCTGTCGGCGATCGAAACGCACCCGCAGGCATTGACCACCACCGTGTCGCCCGGGCATGAAGGCATCTCGATGACCTACAAGAGAAGATAGGCGTGGAGATGCGCTCCGTGCATATCATCGGCGTGCCGCTCGACCTTGGCGGCAACCGGCGCGGGACGGATATGGGTCCGTCAGCGTTCCGGATCGCGGGTATCGGCGATCAGCTCGCCAGACTCGGCGTGCAGGTCACCGACAAAGGTGATATCGAAGCGCCGATCCCCGAAAAGAAAGGCGCCGGCGATCCGCGCAAGAAGTACGTGAAGGAGATCGCCAAGGTCTGTCAGAAAGTATTCCAGACGTCGCTCGAATCGCTGACCAGCGGCGCCATGCCAATCGTGCTGGGCGGCGATCACAGCCTCGGCGCCGGGTCGGTCGCCGCCGCGGCGGCTCACGTTCGCAAGAGCGGCAAACCGCTCGGGTTGATCTGGGTCGATGCGCACGCCGACATGAACAACCCGGGCTCAAGCGAATCAGGCAACGTCCATGGGATGCCGCTGGCCGCGCTGCTCGGCGCCGAGCCCGCGGAGCTCGCGCACTTTGCGCCAGACTCCCCCGCCGTGCTCGCCAGGCACACGGTGCTCGTCGGCATCCGCAACCTCGACGACGTGGAGAAGAGTCTGGTGCGCGGGTCGAGCGTGCACGTGTTCACGATGAAGGACATCGATCGGCTGGGCATCGGCGAAGTCATGGAGCGCGCGATCGCCATCGCCGGCAAGGGCACCGGCGGCTTCCACGTGTCGTACGATCTCGATGTCTGCGATCCGATCGTCGCACCCGGCGTCGGCACGCCGGTGAAGGGCGGCCTCAGCTACCGCGAGGCGCACGTCGTGATGGAAAGCATCGCCGAATCCGGCCGGCTGACGTCGCTGGACCTGGTGGAAGTGAATCCGACGCTCGACATCCGCAATACCACCGCGGAGCTCGGTACGGAGCTCGCGCTCTCGGCGCTCGGCAAATCGATCCTGTAAAGCAGGCGGCGAACCTCAGGTTCGCGGGAGGGTTATGAGGCGGCGATGCGGCCGAAGCCGCTGCTGTTGCCGCGCGACTGCTCGAGCATGTCTTCGAGCGTGTCCATCAGCATCACCAGCGAGTACGGCTTTTCGACCAGGCGCGTGTTTGGGCGAATCGTCTCGAGGTCGGCGGATTCCGAACGCAGGCCCGAAAAGATGATCACGGGCACTTCCGGCGGCGTCGAGATGACGACTTCGCGGCCGGAACCCCGGCGCAAGCGCAAGTCGACGATCGCGGCGACGGGCCGATGCGTCTTGATTGCGTCCAGGCCTTCGTCCGCTGTCTCCGCCGTCACCACCGTGTACTGCCGCATCTGCAGGAATTTCACGAGCGGCTGACGGACGGCGCTGTCGTCTTCGACAACAAGTACGACGGGAGATGCTTCTTGAACCACGGCCGAATTATCGACGGATCCCAGGGCAAAAGATATAGCGGATTGGTGCGACACCGCGCGCCGGGAACGCCTTGTAACGAACTCTACCGACGGCTGCGAATCTGTTTGGCGTGATGCTGCGTGTGGACCTCGTGAAAACGCAGCCACTGGTCGACGGTGAGCGGGCCGAGGATCGGATGATCGAGCATTTTCCCTGAGCCCAGCGTCGCCTTGACCCTCATCGCCGCATCGTCAAGCCGCTGCAGATCGCGCGGTACCGCCTGCAGCAGCGCGGTCAAATCGAGCTCACCGCCGGGGAGGATGTGCTTCGGCGCCTGACGGCCTTCCGGGAACAGCCCGAGGTTGATCAGCACGAACTGCGACACGCGCTGTTTGAACGTGGTGTCGTTCGCGAGCGGTGCGCCTTTTTCGAGGCATCGCTCGAGTCCTTTCGCCGTCCCGGAGTAGGCGCGCGTCAAATGCTCGACGATCTCCGCGACGCACCACTTTGCCGGATCGCGCCGAACGCGCGCCTCGTTGCCGGCGCCTCTGGTCGCGTCGACGATGATCGCCAGGCACCGCACCAGGTGAGGGTTCAACGTGTGTTCCAGTCCGGCTGATAACGCGGCGACCGCGGATTGCGGCCTGATGGTGAGCGGGGTGGGGATCGAACCCACGGCCAGAAGCTTAAAAGGCTCCTGCTCTACCACTGAGCTACCCGCCCGAACTGCCTATTTTACTGCACCGGGCGCCTGCCGCACGCCGCAATACGGGTGGGTGGTGTCGTCATCGCTGCTCTGAGGAAGCTCGCGACCCCATGCGGGCGCGCCGGCATCGATGACGGTATCGGTGGTGAATTGCTACTGCGACGATGCCGACGACACGGTGATGGTGTTGCTGGTGGCGATCTTCGTCGACCCGTTGTTCGCGAACAGGCGCACGTTGTAGGTGCCGGCGGCGGGCGCCGGGAACGACACCGTCGCACTGGTCATGCCGGAGGACGGCGGCGTGCGAGCGCCGTTCAGATACATCCACGTGATGTAGCTCGTATCCCCTCCGCCGCTCGGAAACAGCCCGATCCAATCGGTGGTGTTGCCGGGGCCGTTGGCAATCGACACCGACAGCGTGGTACCGGACGTCGCCGTTGACGGCGCCGTGACGGTCGGGCCTGATGGCGGTGACGACGACGCGTTGACGGTGATGTCCGCGCTGGTGGCGATCTTCGTTGAGCCGTTGTTGGCGAACAGCCGCACGTTGTAAGTACCTCCCGCGGCGGGCGCGGTGAACTGCACCGTCGCCTGGGTCATGCCCGTGGCGGGGGCGGTGCGGCTGCCATTCAAATACATCCAGTGAACGTATGAAGTGTCGTTGCCGCTGCTCGGGAACAACGCGATCCAGTCGGTCGCGTTGCCAGGCCCGTTCGCCACGGAAACGGAAAAGCTATTGCCCCCGTTCACCGAACCAGGCACGGTGATCGTCGGCGGCTGTGCGACCGGCGCCGGCACGGTGAGGGTATTGCTGGTGGCAACCTTGGTCGTGCCATTGTCCGCAAACAGCCGCACGTTGTAGGTTCCTGGCGTCGACGGCGCGGCGAACTGGACCGACGCGCTGCTGGTCCCGGTCGCCGGGGCCGTGCGCGTGCCGTTCAAATACATCCAATAGATGTAGGTGGTGTCGCCACCGCCGCTCGGGAAGAAGCCGACCCAGTCCTTCGCGTTGCCGGGGCCGTTGGCGATGGTGGCGGTAAACGTGGCCCCGCCGGCCACCGATGACGGCACGGTGATCGACGGCGACTGCGCCGATGACGACGAGACCGTTATGGTGTTGCTGGTAGCGATCTTCGTCGACCCGTTGTTCGCGAACAGGCGCACGTTGTAGGTGCCGGCGGCGGGCGCCGGGAACGACACCGTCGCGCTCGTCATGCCGGAAGCCGGCGGCGTCCGAGCGCCGTTCAGATACATCCACGTGATGTAGCTCGTATCGCCTCCCCCGCTCGGGAACAGCCCGATCCAATCCGTGGCGTTGCCGGGGCCGTTCGCAATCGACACCGACAGCGTGGTGCCGGATGTCGCCGTTGACGGCGCCGTAATGGTCGGGCCTGATGGCGGTGGGGACGACCCGCTGACCGTGATGTTCGCGCTGGTGGCGATCTTCGTCGAGCCGTTGTTGGCGAACAGCCGCACGTTGTAGGTGCCAGCCGCGGTCGGTGCGGTGAACTGCACCGTCGCCTGGGTCAGGCCCGTCGACGGGGCGGTGCGACTGCCATTCAAATACATCCAGTGGACGTATGAAGTGTCGGTGCCGCTGCTCGGGAACAACGCGATCCAGTCGGTCGCGTTACCCGGCCCGTTCGCGACGGAAACGGAAAAGCTGCTGCCACCGTTCACTGAGGCCGGCACGGTGATCGTCGGCGGCACAACGGTGAGGGATTGACTCGAGGAAGTCCCGCCGCCGGGCGTTGGATTGACGACGGTGATCGCGAGCGTGCCCGGCAGGGCGCGGTCCGCGGCCGTAATCCCGACAATCAAGGACGTTGCGGAAACATATGTCGTGCTTCTCGCAGCACCGTTGACCCGCGCCTGCGAGCCCGGCACGAAGCTCGTTCCCGCCAGCGTCACGCTGATGGAAGTCGAACCGCTGGCAATGGACGACGGCGACACCGACGAGAGTACGGGCGCGGGATTCTCGACCGTCAGCGACGGGCTGGTGGCGAGCTTCCGCCATGACTCGTTTTCGAAGAATCTGAATTCGTAAACGCCCGGTGTTGCGGGAGCAGTGAAGGTCAAGGACGCGGTCGCCACGCCACTCGACGGCCGGGACGTGCTGCCATTCAGATACTGAAAAATGCCCGACCAGTAGGTGGCCGCTGCGCCCTGCGGAACCAGCGTCACGTAGTCGCCGGCATTGGCGGGTCCATTCGCGACGTTGACGGTGACGCTGCCGCCCGCAGCCATCGACACGGGCGCGTTGCCGCCGTTGAGTGTCAGCACCGCGCGCGAACACATGCGCACCGCGTTGTTGGCGTTGAGCCGGCCGCCCGTCGTCGTGATGCCGGACATTGCTGAAATCGGATCGACGGACTCGAGCAGTGCCTGCTTGAGTTCCGCGGTGGTCATCGCGCACTGCGCCAGCACCAGCGCGGCAACGCCCGACACGTGCGGCGCCGCCATCGACGTGCCGTTATAGTACGCGTAGCCGCCGTTCAACACCGTCGAGAGAATGCTTTGACCCGGCGCGCCAAGGTGCACGCGGGTGGCGCCGTAGTTCGAAAACGAGGCGCGCGCGTCGGTGTTCGTCGTCGCGGCAACGCTGACGATGTTGGCGTTGGTGTAAGAGGCGGGATACGTGGGATTGCTGTCGATGTTCAACGACGAGTTGCCCGCGGCGGCCACGAACAGCATGTCGGCGGTGTTGGCGGCCTCGATCTGGTTGCGCAACGCCGTCGAGAACCCGCCGCCGCCCCAGCTGTTCGACAGGACTCGAACATTGGCCTCACTCCCGAGCGCCGCCTTTGCCTGGATGGCGAATTCGATCGCTTCGATCGCATCGGTCGTATATCCCGAGCCGTTGGAAGCGAGGAACTTCAGGCCCATCATGCTGGCGACCCAGTTCACCCCGACGACGCCGGTGCCGTTGTTGCCGACGCCGCCGATCGTCCCCGCGACGTGCGTGCCGTGCGAGTGATCGTCCATTGGATCGCTGACACTGCAGCTGTTGGTAATCGCGTTGAACCCGCGGCTGCCGGCGCGGCACAGGATCGAGACGCCGGCGATCGTCACCGTGAAGTCGCGCGGCGCGCGCCAGACGTTGGCGGCGAGATCAGGATGGGTGTAATCGATGCCGGTGTCGATAACGCCGACGACGACCGAGCGCGTCCCTGTCGTGATGTCCCACGCGAGCGTGGCATCGATGTCGGCGCCTGATGTGCCGCCATTCGATCCGTTGTTGAACAGCCCCCACAACGACGACAGCCATGGCTCGTTCGGCGACGTCTCCAGCCGCATCACATAATTCGGCTCCGCATACGCGATGTCGGGATTGTTGCGCAGCCTTTCCAGCATCGCGCGCGTCGACAACCGCCGCGAACGCATGCGGCGGGCGCCGCGGCGCCCGACGGCCTCGACTTCGTCGGCGTCGACTTCGAACGCGGCTCGCTCCTGTTGAATCTGGCCTGATCCGGCCGCGCGATATCCGACGATGACTTCGCCCTCGGCGACCTCGTGGCCGTCGAGCACGGTGGTGGGTCGGCCAGGGCGCTGACGTCCCTGTGACCACCCGAAATCCGATGCCAGCGCCACGATGGCGGCGGTCAGACAGACGAACACGCGGACGCTGTGCGGCAGGCGCCAACTACTCATTTCGTTATTCAATTGCGGTATGACGAGGGTAGGGTGGCGGCACCCTGCCCGTCAATAACGAGTACTGTGAGGATTCTTACAGATTGGTAATCGCTATTAGCGCGTCGCCGTGCGCGAGCGCTCGACTTGCAGTAGTTGGCGCGTTGCCGCATGTTTCGGGGCGTTTAACACTTCCGCCGGCAGGCCCGACTCGGCGACGAGGCCGTCCGCCAGAATGATCACGCCAGTCGCAAAATCGCGCACAAAATCCTCGTCGTGTGAGGTCATGACCAGCGTGCGACCCGACGTCGCGAGGTCCTGCAGGATCTCGCCAAGTCCGTTGCGCCGCGCTGGATCGAGGCTGGCCGTCGGCTCGTCGAGCAACAACAATGGCGGGTCGACTGCAAGCGCGCGCGCGATCGCCACCCGCTGAGCTTCACCCCCGGATAACTCCTTCGGCAGCGCGGAGGCG
>DASPNQ010000075.1:0-76823 GCA_035626435.1 Vicinamibacterales bacterium | reverse complement strand
CCGGGCCAGCCTCTAAGAAGCGGCGCCCGGCGCGGCGGCCGACGGCGTATACGACGGCGGGTCGCTCGCGGGGAACGAGTCCTCAGAGGCGTCATCGACGCGCGTGAACTGTTCGCGGCGGCCACGCGTCGCGCTGTCGCGCCAACGGTTGCGGGCCGGCGGCATCAATACGGCCGCGAGGCCGGCGCCGGCGGCCACGGCCAGCAGAGTCCACATTGTGCGATTTGAAACCATCATGAGGCTCGTTCCCCCCTTCGAACGCACGCACTTATTGCGTGCCCGTCGCCAACTTCGCCTGCAGATCCTGTGCCTGCTTCAAGTGCGCGCGCAGCCCTGGCAGCTGCTTCGCGGCAAAGGCTTTCAGTTCCGAATCGCCGCCGCTATTCGACTCTTTTTCGAACAGGGCGATGGCGTCCTGATGGGCTTTGATCTGGGCTTCGACGAACGCCTTGTCGAACGCCGCGCCGGTCTGGCTCATCCACGGCTGGTCATGGCCAGCACCCGCGCGCATCGCGCCGGTCGTCTGCGGCGTGTTTGACGCACCGGTGGTGCCCGTCGGATTCCCGCCCGGCGCCGCCGGACGCGCCCCGCCCGTCTTGGTCGCGTCGGTGGCATCGTTCTTGGCGCCGACGCTGCCGCGATCGCTCTGATGATGTGATGCGGTGGTCAGCGCAATGCCCTTGCGCTTGGCGATGGCCGCCAACTCATTGTTCGCCGCCGTGTGATCCGTCACCAGTTTGTTGCCGTAGGCCTTGACCTGCGCGTGCGACGCTTTCTGCGCCGCCATCTTGCCGTGCTCGACTTCCATGCGTCCCGACTCCGCCGCTTTCTGCGCGAACGTCACGTCCTCGGCGGGCACCGTCTGCGCGAGCAGGCCGGCGCTCGCGACCGTGAAGACCGCACCCATAACGGCCGCATACGTGAATGGTTGAACTCGCTGCATGTTTCCTCCTGCGCTGCGTGATGACTTTCATCGGGGGCAGATGACTCTCGCAGGTCTGGTGCAAGACACGCGCCTAGCGATTTTCGTGTTCAGCATCCTGCGGTGGCAGCGCTCGCGGCGACGCCGTCACATCGTCTGGGACTGCCAGGGCGAGGGGATTCCCGGTGGTCGCCGCATGAATCGCCTCGATCGGAAATTTCGGCGTGCGATCCGCGTAGAGCAGGCCGTTGGCTTCCTGATAGGTATCCGAAAATTGCGTGTAGCAGAAGCCGGCGAAGACGCCGAGCTCGTGGATTTTTTTGAGCAGGGTCGAGTAGGCGCGCTGCAGGTCGTGCTCGGAGTCGACGCGCGTGTAGCCCCACGTTCCCGCTTCGCCCGAGTAGGTGATGCCGCCGAACTCGGTCAGCATCAGCGGTTGATCGTGGTGGCGCTTGCCCTCGAGGACCAGGGTGCGGCCGCCCGGACGCTCGCGGCGGAACAACCGCGGCAACACGTCATCGGCGTGATAGCGCCGCGCCAGCCTCTGCGGATCCGGATCGTAGTCGTGAATGCCGATGATGTCGGTGGCGACGCTCTCCCACCCGTCGTTGCCGACGACGGGACGCGTCGAGTCCAGCGTCTTCGTCAGATAGTACAAGCCACGAACGTAGTGGCGCTCCGCGGGATTGTTCGGAAGATTCGGTACGCCCCATGATTCGTTGAATGCCACCAGCGCGATGATGCACGGGTGGCTGTAGTCCCGGCGTATCGCCTCCATCCATTCGCGCGTCGTGCGTTGAATGGTGAGATTCGTGTAGCGATACGCGCTGGGCATTTCTTCCCAGACCAGCAGGCCAAGACGATCGGCCCAATACAAATAGCGGGGGTCTTCAATCTTCTGGTGCTTGCGCACACCGTTGAAGCCCATGGCCTTCGCGAGCTCGACGTCGCGCCGCAACGCATCGTCATTTGGCGCGGTCAACCCCGACTCGGGCCAATAACCCTGGTCGAGCACCAGCCGCAGGTTGTAGGGACGGCCATTGAGGATGAAACGATTGCCGTCGACGGCGACCGAGCGAAGCGCCGTGTAGCTGCGCACACGATCCAGAACTTGACCGTCGCCGCGTTCGAGCGTCAGCTCCGCGTCGATTAACCGCGGGCGGCCGGGATTCCACAGCAGATCGTTTCTCGAATCGTCGATGCCGGGATCAGAGAGTGCGATGCGTCGATGCACTTCGGCGCCGGTCACCGAATAGGTATCCTCGGCGAGCAGCTGCCCTTCGACGCTCAGGCTGACGCGCAGCTTCATGCCCGCCTCGCGGCCGCCCGCGAGCCATACCGCACAGCCGATCTCCCACCGCTCCATGTTCGGCGTCCAGCGGATCCAGTCGATCCACGTCGACGGCACGCGCTCGATCCACACGCTCTGCCAGATGCCCGTCGTACGCGGGTACCAGATCGAATGCGGTTCGAGCATCCAGTCCTGTTTGCCGCGCGGCTTTTCGAGGTCCAGCGGATCGTCCTCGGCGCGCACGATCACCTCGCACCTGTCGCCGCCATTCAGGACCGTGGTGAGGTCGCAGGTGAAGGGCGTATAGCCGCCTTCGTGGGAACCGACCATGGAGCCGTTCGCCCATACGGTCGCCTTGTAGTCGACGGCACCGAAGTGCAACAGCACGCGCGAGTCGCCGGCCACCGGCGGCGGGATGTCGATGGACCGGCGGTACCAGCAGGCGCGATACAGCCCCGTATCCCCGATGCCGCTCTTCGGAGTCTCGGGCGAAAACGGCACCTCGATGGCTGACGACCAGACGACGCGGCCGGGGTCGGCGATCGCACCGTCGACATCGAGGGCAAACTCCCACTGACCATTGAGGGACTTCCACCCCTGCCGCTGCAATTGGGGTCTGGGGCACGGCGCATCCGTCGAAACTCGAGGCATGGGCAGGACCAGAGCAAACTGTAGGCCAGCGGAATCGGGAAACGACTGAGGCACGGATTCGAACGACTGAGGCTTTTCTTGCCCAACAACACACGTCGAGGAAATACCGCAAAGCCGGGCTGACCGGTGTCAGCGTGGATGACGCGCAGCGAGGCGCGCTGTCTTGTTGTGAATCACTTCTCGGGCATGACCGTTGCAATCTGCCGCGACATGATGAACAACGGCGCTTCCGCACATCCGACCCGTGTCGCTGCAACCGAACCTGATCTGATTTGTTTAAGTCATCTCCGTTGGAACTTCGTATTTCAGCGTCCGCAGCACCTGATGAGTCGATACGCGATCGCGCGCCGCGTCTTTTTTGTCGAGGAGCCGCAGTTTCACGAGTCCGCGACCAGCGCTACGGTGACGATGGAAGCGCATGGCCATTTGATGGTCGTGGTTCCGCAACTGCCGACGTCGTTCACGCCTGCGCAGGTCATCGCGGCGCAACGCTCGCTGCTCTCGCAGCTGATCGTCGCGGAACGCATCCAGCGCTACGTGTTGTGGTACTACACGCCGTCGGCGCTTCGCTTCTCCGATCATTTGACGCCGGCCGCCGTCGTCTACGATTGCATGGACGAACTGTCCGCGTTCAAGCACGCCGACCCCGAGTTGCCGGCGCTCGAGCGCACACTGTTCCGCAACGCCGACCTCGTGCTTACGGGCGGTCACTCGCTCTACCAGGCGAAACGCCACCTCCATCACAACATTCACGCAATGCCCAGCAGCGTCGACGTCGACCACTTCGCGCAGGCGCGACGCCACAAGGACGAGCCCGCTGACCAGGCCGCGATCCCGCATCCTCGCCTTGGCTTTTTTGGCGTCCTCGACGAGCGGCTGGACATTCCGCTGCTTGCCGGCATCGCTGAGGCCAAGCCGGATTGGCAGTTCGTGATGATTGGGCCGGTCGTCAAGATCGACCCGGCCGACCTGCCCCGCCGCCCAAACATTCATTACCTGGGTGCGAAGAGTTATGTCGACCTGCCGAAGTACATTTCCGGGTGGGACGTCGCGCTGCTGTTGTTCGCGCGCAACGACGCAACGCGTTTCATCAGCCCGACCAAAACGCCTGAATATCTGGCGGCCGGCAAGCCGGTGGTCTCGACATCGATTACCGACGTGGTCAGCCCGTACGGCGAACGCGGCCTCGTCCGCATCGCCGATCAGGTGCCCGACTTCGTCCGGGCATGCGAGCAGGCGCTGACCGAAGACCCGGCCATGCGCCGGTCGCGCGCCGATGCGTTTCTGCGCGGGACGTCGTGGGATCGGACGTGGAGCAAGACCGCGATGTTGCTGAAGGCGGTCACCGAGTCGCAGGCCCAACCCAAATCACAGCCGTCCAGGCAGGTCGCGAGCGACCCGTCCGCCGGCCTGTCGCTCGGCGCATAGGAGCTCCGCGTGTTCGATTACCTCGTAGTCGGCGCCGGTTTTGCCGGCGCTACGATAGCCGAGCGCCTCGCTGCCCACGGCGGGCACAGCGTTCTGATCTGCGATAAGCGGCCGCACATCGGCGGCAACGCCTACGACTGCTTTGACGACTCCGGCGTGCTGATCCACAAGTACGGCCCGCACATCTTCCACACGAATTCGCAGGAAGTGTTCGCGTACTTGTCGCGCTTCACCGAATGGCGCCCGTACCAGCATCGCGTGCGGGCATGCGTGGACGGCCAGCTCGTGCCGATGCCGATCAACCTCGACACCATCAATCAGCTCTACGGCACGAAGTTCACATCGCTCGAGCTCGACGCGTTCTTCCAGTCGATGGCGGAGGAACGCAAACCCGTCCGCACCTCGGAAGACGTCATCGTCAGCAAGGTCGGACGCGAGCTCTACGAAAAATTCTTCAAGAATTACACGCGCAAACAGTGGGGGCTCGATCCGTCGGAGCTCGACGCCAGCGTCACCGCGCGCGTGCCGGTGCGCACCAATCGCGACGACCGCTACTTCACGGACACCTATCAGGCAATGCCGCGCCACGGCTACACGCGCATGTTCGAGAAGATGTTGTCGCACCCGAACATTCGCATCCTGCTCAACGCGGATTATCGCGAAATCAAGTCGATGATCCCGCATCGCCACCTCGTCTACACCGGTCCGGTCGACGAGTATTTCGACTACACCTTCGGCCGTCTGCCCTATCGATCGCTGAAGTTCCACTGGGAAACGCGCGACGTCGCGGTGGCGCAGCCGGCGCCGGTGATCAACTATCCAAACGATCACCTCTATACCAGGGTGACCGAGTTCAAGTATCTGTCCGGACAGGAGCATCCGAAAACGACGCTGGTCTACGAGTACCCGACCGACCAGGGCGATCCGTACTATCCGGTACCGACGGCGGAAAACGCCGCGCTGTATGCGAAGTATCAGCAGCTGGCCGACGCGACGAGCGACGTCGTGTTCCTCGGCCGCCTCGGCACCTACAAGTACTACAACATGGACCAGGTCGTCGCGCAGGCACTGGCTGTCTACGCACGAATGGCCGGACAACCGCGCGCCGTGATCGCGCGGACGTAGGCATGGAGCAGCAGAGCACGGATCTCGAGATCTGGGGCGGCATCGAATGCACGCTCAATCGCGTCGGCGACCGATGGCTCGATCAGATCGAGCGCAGCGGCCACGACGTCCGCGAGGGTGACGTCGAACTGCTCGCCGGTCTCGGCGTCAAGGCTCTGCGTTACCCGGTGCTGTGGGAACGCATCGCCCCGATGTCGCTCACCCAACTCCAGTGGGCATGGACCGATGCGCGGCTCGCCCGGTTACGCGACGCCGGCATCCGGCCGATCGCCGCCCTGCTCCATCACGGCAGCGGCCCCGCCTATACGTCCCTAATCGATCCGCACTTCCCGCGGCTGTTCGCCGACTTCGCGTCGCAGGTCGCGGAGCGTTATCCGTGGCTGACCGATTACACCCCGATCAACGAACCGTTGACGACGGCGCGCTTCAGTACGCTGTACGGGCTCTGGTATCCGCATCATCGTGACGATCGATCGTTCGTGCGCGCGGTCCTCAACCAGGCGCGCGGCATCGTCCTCGCGATGCAGGCGATTCGCCGCGTCAACCCGCAGGCGCGGTTGATCCAGACCGAAGACTGCGGCGCGATTTTCGGCACCAGCGAGACCGCGTCGCAGGTAAAGTTCGAGAACGCGCGGCGCTGGCTGACCTTCGACTTGTTGACGGGCCGTGTGGACGCGCGGCACCCGTTGGGCCCCTTCCTGATCAAACACGGGGCGTCACACGCGGAACTCGCCTTCCTGCAACAGCACGCGACCCCGCCGGACGTCGTCGGTCTGAACTATTACTTGACGAGCGATCGGTTCCTCGATCATCGACTGAGCCATTACCCGCGCTCGATGCATGGCGGCAACGGCCGCATCCGGTATGCGGACGTTGACGCGGTGCGCGCCCGTGTCGAAGGCATTGCGGGGCACGAAGCGCATTTACTGGAAGCGTGGCGGCGGTATGGACTGCCGGTGGCGATAACGGAAGTGCACCTCGGCTGCACGCGCGAGGAACAGGTGCGTTGGCTGATCGAGGCGTGGCAGGCTGCGAAAGCGGCGCGCGCAAAAGGCGCCAACGTCGTCGCGATTACGCCGTGGGCGCTACTCGGCTCATTCGATTGGGATTCGCTGGCCGTCCAGCCGCGCGGCCACTACGAGCCCGGCGCGTTCGACGTCCGCTCGACCCCGCCCCGGCCCACCCGTGCCGCGGGCGTCATCAAGGCGCTCGCGGCCGGGCACGAACCGCGCCACGCCAGCCTCAACGCCGAAGGGTGGTGGCGACGGCCCGAGCGGCTTCTATACGCGCCGCCGATGTCGCGCCAGATGCCCGCGGCGATGCGTCCGCCGCAGCAGCCGCTGCTGGTTATCGGTGCTAATGGCACGCTCGGCCGCGCCTTCAAGCGCATTGTCGCAGGCCGGGGTCTGCGGGTGTGCTGTGTCGGACGTGCCGAGGTCACCATTACCGATCCGGCTTCCGTCAGCGAGTTGGTGCGTCGTCTGCAGCCATGGGCCGTCGTGAATGCCACGGGCTACGTGCGCGTCGATGACGCGGAGCGTGAATCCGACGCGTGTTACAGCGTCAACACCGTTGGCGCGGTGGCGATTGCGGGCGCGTGCCGCGAGCACGGCGTTCCGTTGGTTACGTTCTCTTCGGACCTGGTGTTCGACGGCAGCAGCGGCCGGCCATATACCGAACACGATCAACCGCGACCGCTGAATGTCTACGGCGCGAGCAAGGCGGAAGCGGAGCGTCGCGTGCTGGAAACGATGCCCGATGCCCTGGTGATTCGCACCAGTGCGTTTTTCGGGCCGTGGGACCGCCACAATTTCGTCGTGCAGATTCTGCAGGCGTTGCGGCAGGGCCGCCGATGCGTCGCCGTCGACGACATCGTCGTCTCGCCCACCTACGTCCCCGATCTCGTCAACGCCACGCTCGATCTACTGATTGACGGCGAGACGGGCATCTGGCATCTTGCGAGCGCCGGGCCGTCGACTACGTGGTTCGAATTCGCGAGGGCAGCCGCCGACGCCTGCGGCGAGGCTTCGCACTTGATCGACCCGGTGTCGGCTGCGTCGCTCGGCTGGCCGGCGCCGCGGCCGGCATTCAGCGCGTTGACCAGCGTGCGCGGCGTCGTGATGCGGCCGCGTGACGAGGCACTGGCGGCATTCGCGGAAGAGCGCGAATGGCGGGAGTGCGCGGCCAGCACGTCACGTCTGGAGGGATGCGTGAGCGCCGACGTCCTGTTGCGTGTCGTCGCGGTCGGCGTGCTCATCACGATCGCCGCCTGCCGATCGGGGCCGCCCGAACAGCGGTCGTCCCCGCCATCGGCGGCCTCGGGCTCGGCGCCGACCGGGGGCACCATCAATGTCGGGGGCGAGATCGCCAATGACTGGGTGATGGCCCCGGGGGATTACGCCAATACCCGCTTCAGCACTCTTTCAGACATCACCACCGGCAACGTCGCCCAATTAAAGGAAGCGTGGAGCTTCTCGACCGGCGCGGTAGGCGGCCACGAAGCCGCACCGCTCGTCGTGGGCGGCACCATGTACATCGTCACGCCGTTTCCGAACACATTGTTCGCGCTCGACTTGTCGCAACCGGGTGGTGCGGTGAAATGGCGGTACGACCCGGATCCGCAAGGCGCCGCGAAGGGCGTCGCCTGCTGCGACACGGTGAATCGCGGTGCCGCCTACAGCAACGGCCGCGTATTCATCAACACGCTCGATGGCTTTACCGCCGCCGTGGATGCCAACACGGGGCGGCAGCTGTGGAAAGTGCAGCTCGCCGACATCAACCTGGGCGAAACGATCACGATGGCGCCGATGGTGGTCAAGGACAAAGTCCTGGTCGGCAATTCCGGAGGCGAGTTTGGCGTACGCGGCTGGCTGAAAGCCCTCGACGTCGCGACGGGGGCGGTGCAGTGGACGGCATACAGCACGGGTCCGGACCGCGACGTCCTGATCGGACCCGACTTCAAACCGTTCTATGACATGGATCGCGGCGCCGACTTGGGCACCAAGACGTGGCCGGCGGAAGCGTGGAAGATGGGTGGCGGCGCGGTCTGGGGCTGGATTTCCTACGACCCGCAGCTCGATCTGATCTTTTACGGCACCTCCAACCCCGGTCCGTGGAATCCCGATCAGCGCCCCGGTGACAACAAATGGACATCGGGCCTGTTCGCGCGCGATCCCGACGATGGCACGGCGAAGTGGTTTTATCAGTTCAGTCCGCACGACTTGTACGACTACGACGCGGTCAACGAGAACGTGCTGGTGACGTTGACCGTCAACGGCCGATCGCGACCAGTCATCGTACGCCCTGAGCGCAACGGCTACATTTACGTCATGGATCGCACGACCGGCGAGGTGCTGTCGGCCAATCCGTTCGTGCACATCACCTCGTCGAGCGGCGTCGATCTCAAGACCGGGCGACTGCAATACGTCGAGGAGAAGCGGACCCGAGCCGGCGTCGTGGTGCGCGGCATCTGTCCCGCCGCGCCTGGTGCGAAGGACTGGCAGCCCTCCTCGTTCTCGCCGCGAACCGGCCTGCTCTACATCCCACACAACAACCTGTGCATGGACTTTCAGGGAACCGAAGTGAGTTACATCGCGGGCACACCGTACATCGGCGCCGAAGTGGTGTTTACCCCGGGGCCCGGTGGCCACCTCGGCGAGGTCACGGCATGGGATCCCGTCAATGCGAGGCCCGCATGGAAGATCAAGGAACCGTTCATGGCGTGGAGCGGCACGCTCGTCACCGCCGGCGACGTCGTCTTCTACGGAACCATGGACGGCTGGTTCAAGGCCGTTGACGCGCGCACGGGCAGCGAATTGTGGAAGGCGCGCACGGCATCCGGGGTAATCGGTCAGCCCGTCACCTATCGCGCCGGCGACGGCAAGCAGTACGTCGCAATCCTCGCCGGCATCGGTGGCTGGCCGGGCGCCGTGATCGTCAACGAGCTCGACACGCGCGACGCCACAGCGGGGCACGGTTGGGGTGAGGTGATGAAATCGCTGCAGGCGTCGATGACCAAGGGAGGCGTGCTGCATGTGTTCAGCCTTCCGTAAAGGGATCGGCCTCGCCCTGCTGGCGACGCTGGCGTGGGGCTGTACGCAATCCCCGCGTGCGCCATCGTCACCCAAACGCACGCTGCGCGTCTGCTCGGACCCGAACAACCTGCCGTTTTCGAATGAGCGGCTCGAGGGGTTCGAAAACAAGATTGCCGATCTCGTCGCCGCCCGCCTCAATGCGCGGCTCGAGTACGTGTGGTGGGCGCAACGCCGCGGCTACGTGCGCAACACCTTGCGCGCCGGCCTGTGTGATGCGGTGATGGGGATGCCGGCGGGGATGGACATCGCGGCGACGACCCAGCCGTACTACCGATCGGGTTATGTATTCGTCACCCGCCACGACACGCCGCTGCCGGCATCGCTCGACGATCCGTTGCTCAAGACGGCGCTGGTCGGCGTGCACATCATCGGTGACGACTTCTCGAACAGTCCGCCGGCGCACGCGCTCACCAATCGCGGCGTCGTCACCAACGTTCGCGGGTACTCGATCTATGGCGATTACCGCACGCCAAATCCTCCGGCAGCGCTGATCGAGGCGGTCGCCAGGCGCGATGTCGACGTCGCGATTGCCTGGGGGCCCCTCGCGGGCTATTTCGCGCAACGCGCGGCCGTGCCGCTGCGGCTTCGGCAGGTCACGCCCGCCAGCGAGCCGCCATTCCACTTTGCGTTCGACATTGCGATGGCCGCCGCGCGGTCGAACACCGCCCTGCGTGACGAGCTCGATGCGGTGATCGCGGCGAACCGATCCGACATCGAGCGCATCTTGCGTGACTACTCCGTGCCCGTGCCGGCGGCTGAAAGGATGGCGGCTCGATGAAAACCCTGCTGGCGATCGCAGTGCTGATGACGGCGATCGGCTGCGACAGGGAGCGCCGGGACTTCAAGCTGCCGAATGGCGAACAGCTGACCTCGTCGACACGACTGACCTCGTTGCAACCCGGCGCCCCGTCGACGAGCGGCATGAAGGAAAGCCCGCTGGAAGACAACGCCTACGCCCTCAGCGAGGGCAAGCGCCTCTATTCCGCGTACAACTGCGTCGGCTGCCATGCCAAGGGCGGCGGCGCGATCGGCCCGGCGCTGATGGATCATCGATGGATCTACGGCAGTCGTCCGGAACAGATCTACGCGACGATCATCCAGGGCCGTCCGAATGGCATGCCGGCATTTGGCGGGCGCATTCCCGATCAGCAGGTCTGGCAGCTCGTCGCCTACGTACAGTCGATGAGCGGCGCCGTGTCGCAGTACGCGGCGCCGTCGCGCGACGACGACATGAAAGTCTTCAAACCGGAGAACCGTCGCGAACCGCCGCAGCCGCCGGTCCAGACAGGGCATCGGTGAACGTATGCTGCAATCCGTCCTGCACGCCGCCGGCATCCAGTCCGCTCGAATCGAGGCGCTCTGGTGGGTGATGTTCTGGGTGACAACGGCCGTGACGTTGGTGGTCTTGGCTCTGGTCGTGGTCGCGGTGCGCCGCGGCCTCGCCGCCGATGCCATGGATGTCACCGAGCGGTCGTCGTTGCGGCGGGTCGCCGTGGGTACGGTTCTCACCGCCGTGATTCTGTTGGGATTGATCGGCGGCTCCGTGATCACCAGCCGCGCCCTCGCCAGTCAACGATCGGCGGACGCCTTGATGATCGAAGTCACTGCTTATCAATGGTGGTGGGCGGTCGAATATCAGCATCCCGAGCCGGAGCAGCGCGTCAGGACGGCCAACGAGCTGCACATCCCGGTCGGCAAGACCGTCGCCATCAAGCTGCTCGCCAACGACGTGATCCACAGCTTCTGGGTGCCGGCGCTGCATGGCAAGCTGGATGCGATACCCGGCCACGAGGCCACGCTCTGGCTGCGCGCGGATCAGGCCGGCGTGTATCGCGGCCAATGCGCCGAATATTGCGGTCATCAACACGCGCATATGGCGTTTGTCGTCATCGCCGAGCCGCCTGACGTGTTCGAACGGTGGATCCAGGCGCAGCGCCAGACCGCTCATGCCCCGGCCACCGAACAGGAGCAGCGCGGCCTGCACCTGGTTCAACGTACCGCTTGCGTGATGTGCCACACCATTCGCGGCACCGCGGCGGGCGGACGCATCGCGCCGGACCTCACCCACTTCGCGAGCCGGTCGACCATCGGTGCCGGAACGCGTCCTCGCACCCGCGAGTACCTCGATCAGTGGATCAAGGATCCGCAGGCGATCAAGCCCGGCAACCGCATGCCGACGCTGGGCCTGTCCGACGCCGATCGCTCGGCAATCGTGGCTTACCTCGAGCAGCTGCGATGAGCCGTGCCCCGGTGATCGAGCTGCCGTTGACCGACGAGATGCTGTCCCGGCAATCGCGAGAGCTGGCGCGCACCTGGGCGCCGGCCCGCGGCATCATCGGGTTTTTCTCCGAAGTCGATCACAAGCGCATCGGCATGCGGTTCATCCTCACCGCGCTCGCGTTCTTTGTACTCGGCGGCGTGCTCGCGGCACTGATGCGCCTGCAGCTGGCCTTTCCTGAAAACACGCTGATTGGCCCGGATCTCTACAACCAGCTGTTCACGATGCACGGCACCACGATGATGTTCCTGTTCGCCGTGCCGGTGATGGAAGGGCTTGGCCTGTACTTCACGCCGCTGCTGGTCGGGGCGCGGACGATCGCCCTGCCGCGTCTGGCCGCCTTCGGCTATTGGATCTTTCTCGCCGGCGGCGTGTTTCTGTACGTCTCGTTCCTTCTGAACATCGGTCCGGACAACGGTTGGTTCAGTTATGTGCCGCTGGCCGGGCCCGAGTTCGGCCCCGGCAAACGCGCCGACACCTGGGCCCAGCTCATCACGTTTACCGAAGTCGCGTCGCTGGTCGGCGCCATCGTCACGATCGTCACGATCTTCAAGTACCGCCGGCCGGGCATGACGCTCGATCGCGTGCCGATGTTCGCGTGGGCGGAGCTCGTGACGAGCTTCATGATCATCTTCGCGATGCCGGCCGTGATGCTGGCGAGCACGACGCTGATCCTCGATCGCCTGGTCGGAACGCATTTCTTCAACCAGGCGGAAGGCGGCGACCCGATTCTCTATCAGCACCTGTTCTGGTTCTTCGGACACCCCGAGGTCTATCTGATCTTCCTGCCGGCGCAGGGCCTGATGTCGACGTTGATCCAGGCGTTCTCGAGCCGGCCGATCGTCGGCTACGTGTGGCTGGTCACCGCGCTGGTCGCGACGGCATTCATGGGTTTTGGCCTGTGGGTGCATCACATGTTCACCGTCGGCTTGCCTCAGAACGGCTCGAGCTTCTTCACGGCGGCGAGCATGATGATTGCCATCCCCAGCGGCGTGCAGATCTTCTGTTGGATCGCCACGATGTGGACCGGCCGGGTCCGGCTCGAACCGCCGATGTTGTTCGCGCTCGGTTACTTCGTCATCTTCATCATCGGCGGCATGACCGGCATCATGGTCGCCTCGGTGCCGGTCGATCTGCAGCTGCACGACACTTATTTCGTGGTGGCGCACCTGCATTACGTGCTGATCGGCGGCGCCGTGTTTCCGCTGTTCGGCGCGCTCTATTACTGGTTTCCGAAAATGACCGGACGGATGCCGAACCGCCGGCTGGGAATGATCAGCTTCTGGCTGCTGTTCATCGGATTCAACCTGACGTTCTTTCCGATGCATCAGCTCGGCATGATCGGCATGCCGCGGCGCGTCTACACCTACTTGCCCGGCCTGGGCTGGGAGACGCTGAATCTGGCGGCGACTGCCGGCGCGATCACAATGGCGATTGGCGCGCTCACCTTGACGGTCAACGCCGTCTACGCGCTGCGCCGCGGCGAAGCCGCGGCCGCCAACCCGTGGCAGGCGTCGACGCTGGAGTGGTCGACGTCGTCGCCGCCGCCGCCGCACAACTTCTCACCAGAGCGCGTGATTGCGTCGCGCGATCCGCTGTGGGACGACCCCCCGGGCCAGCCGATTGTCGTCGGCGTGCGCAGCGACAAACGCGAAGTGCTGGTGACACGCCTGCTCGACGCCGAGCCGGATCACCGGTATCACTCGCCCGAGCCGAGCATCTGGCCGTTCGTCACGGCGATGGCGACCACGTTCATGTTGATCTGGTCGATCTTCTCGCCGTGGGCACTCGTCTGGGGCTCAATCCCGCCGGCGATTGCGATGATCTTCTGGTTCTGGCCGCGCGGCCGGTCGATCGACGACGAAACGCATCCGCCTGAGAAAGGGCGGCCGCAGCTCGAAGCGGCAACGGGGCCGGCATGAGCGCGACGGTACCGGTCGTCGACGTGTCGCGCTTGCCCAGCTTCGCGTTCGGCCACCGCAGCATCCTGTGGTGGGCGACGCTGGGATTGATCGCGATCGAGGGGACCGCGTTCGCCCTGATGATCGCGGCCTACATCTATTTGAAGTGGCGCGTCCCGGAATGGCCGCCCGGCGTTGCCCCGCCTGATCTGATGTGGGGCACGCTCACGACGATCGTCGTGCTCGCGAGCTGCATTCCGAACCACCTCACGAAAAAGGCCGCGGAACAACTCGATGTCGGTCGGACACGCCTGTGGATCGCGGTGAGCCTCGGCTTCGCCATCGCGTTTCTGGTGCTGCGCGCCTTCGAATTCACCACGCTGAACTGCTGGTGGGACACCAACGCCTACGGCTCGATCGTGTGGATGCTGCTCGGCGCGCATACGGCGCACGTCATCACCGACGTCGTCGACACCGCCGTGATCGCGGCGATTTTCTTTACGGGTCCGCTGGATGCGCATCGTTTTGTCGATGCGAGCGAGAATGCCGCCTATTACTACTTTGTCGTGTTTTCGTGGCTGCCGATTTATGCCGTCATCTACCTCGCGCCACGGCTCGTTTGATCGCGGGCGGCTCGCGCTCGTGTTTGCCGGCATCGTCGGAACACCATTGATCTGGCTGGCGGCACTGCAGACGGGTTACACGCTGGCCTATCAGGCCTGCGACGATCGTTCGAACAGCTGGGTGGTTGTGCCGATCGTCACGGCGCTGGCAGCGGTCATCGCGGTCACCGCCGTCGTCAACCGCGGGCGCGCACGGTTCGCCCGCGATCGCGCGCCGATGCCGTTGCTCGGCTGGATCGGGTTGGGCATGGCGGCCTTGATGATCGTGTCGATGGTCGCGACGGCGATTCCGCTGATGATTCTGCATCCGTGTGATTGATATGCACCCACACGCGTGGACGTGGAAACCGGATGTGGCGGCGATGGCGCTGCTGGCCTTATCGGGTGCGTTTTACGCGGCGGGGCTCGCGCGCATGTGGCGCCGCGGTGGACGCCCACCCGGCTTGGAGATCACCGCATTCACGATCGGATGGCTGACCCTCGCGGCAGCGTTGCTCTCGCCCATTGCCACGTTCTCCGAATGGTTGTTCTCGGTGCACATGACGCAGCACGAGCTGCTGATGCTGGTGGCCGCTCCTCTGATCGCGATTGGCCGGCCACTGGTGCCGATGCTGTGGGCGCTGCCGCGGCGCTGGCGGACCGCATCGCGCGCGTCCGCTGCTGCGGCCGGTTTGGCCGTACTCGCGTCGCCGCCGGTCGCGTTTCTCCTCCACGCCGTTGCGCTGTGGGGTTGGCATCTTCCTGTGCTGTACGAGGCCGCGGTGCTCGACGAGCGCATTCATCTCGTCCAACACATCTGCTTCGCGGGCACCGCGGCGATTTTCTGGTGGGGCCTGATCCGCGGCCGCTACGGCCGGTTTGGCTACGGCGCGGCAGTCATCTATGTATTCGCGACCGCGCTACATAGCGGCGGCCTCGGCGCGCTGCTCGCCTTCTCGACACGCCCGTGGTACGAGGTCTACGCGCAGCGGTCGGCGACGCTCGAGGCCGCGGTTGCCGATCAACAGCTCGGCGGATTGATCATGTGGATCCCCGCGGGCGTCGTGATGATGTTGTTTGCTCTGGCGCTGTTTGCCGCCTGGCTTGGCGAGGCGGAGCGGCGCCGGCAACGAGGATGGTTATGACGATGATTCCCGCCGACCGCCATCCCGCGGAGCCGCCACCGGGACCATGGGTGATGGTGCAGCGCTGGCATGACCTGTTGTTCGCGCATTGGCGCTGCCCCATCTCGGATCTGCGGCCGCTGATTCCCGACGCGCTCGAAATCGAGACGTTCGACGGCCATGCGTGGATCAGCGTGATTCCGTTTTACATGACGGGCGTGCGCGTGCGCGGCACACCGCCGGTACCTACGGCAAACGAATTCGAAGAGCTCAACGTCCGCACCTACGTGACGCTCGACGGCCGGCCGGGCATCTGGTTCTTCAGCCTGGATTGCGCGTCGCTGCTCGCGGTCGTTGGCGCGCGGGTCGGCGTCTACCTGCCCTACTACCGCGCGACGATGCGGATGTCGAAGTCGACGGACGGCCTGATCACCTACGAAAGCAAGCGGTGGCCCGTGGCCGGGCCGCCGGCAGCGTTCGCGGCCACTTATCGCGCGACGGGACCGGGCGAGGTCGCCGCGCCAGGCACGCTCGATCACTTCTTGACCGAGCGCTATTCGCTGTATTCCTCCGACGGCACACGGATCTGGCGCGAAGATATTTTTCACGCGCGGTGGAACCTGCAGCCCGCGGAGGCGCAGATCGAGCACAACTCGATGATTGCGGCAGCTGGTGTGCGCGCGGTCGCCCACCCGCCAAAGCTGCACTTCGGCGCGTTCCAGGACGTGCGTTTCTGGTGGCCGGTGCAGGTCCGGTAAGTGCGGCGTTTTCGCGAAAACCCCTCTCACGCGCAGACATTGTTCATCTCGATGGCGACCGATCGCGGCGCGTCGCTGCTCGTCTATCGAAGATTCCCAGTGCGCTCGGCGTGACCGTGATGGCCCCGGAATTGCTGCTTCGCCGGTGGAGGCTCCTAATGTCACAGAACGACGATCAGAACCGCGATCGTAACCAGAATCAGGGTGAGGGCTACCAGGACTCGAACAGCGATTCGATGCGCGAAAGCCGCAGCGACTCGGTGGGCGGAACGAATCAGGGTCAGGGTGGCGCAAGCTCACCCCACCAGGATCAGGGCTCTGACCTCGACGATTCGGAAGAGTTGGACGACGAAGATCGCGACGACGACCTGCGCGGCGACGGCAACCAGAACCGCCGGCGCAGCATCAGCTAGGTGTTTTCCCGGGTCAGACACCACAAACTTCGGGGGAGAGTGGTGTCTGACCCTATCCCGTCTTTTTTACTGCCGTCTTGCAAACGGGCCGACCTCGGGTTGACCCTGTGTATTCGCGAGGCTGCCAAGCTCAGCGGCCACCCCACGCGCAATCGCCGCGGTCTCGCTGCCGGCCTGAAAGCAGGTGAAGTCCGGTCGATCGCGCCACGCGAATGGCCCGCAGAGTTTCACGCCGGCGTTGACGGCGGCGTCATGCACGATGTTGATCGCGCGTTCGTAATCCGGTGAGCCCTGCCGATAGCCGGTGAAGTTGCCGAGATCCCCGCTGGCCGCAAATAACGCACTGACGCCAGGCACCTTGGCGATGGCGTCCGCGTTTTTCAGGCCTTCCAGCGTTTCGATCATCAGGATCAGGACGATGTTGTCGTTGGCGGTGGCGCGATAGCCCCCGGGCACGCCGCCCCACATCGCGGCGTCGAACGCCGGGCCGCCGCCGCTGCTGCGGCGTCCGAGCGGCGGGAAATACGTCCAATTGCGCGCGGCGATCGCTTCCTCGACGGTGTCGACGGTCGGCACCACCACCACCAGCGCGCCGGCATCGAGCGCGTGTTGAATTTCACGCTCGTCGGCGTACGCGACGCGGACGCCAGGAACCGCCTTCGACCACGGGCAGGTGCGCCACATCCGCGCCGCCTGATTCCAATCGGTCTGGCCGTGCTGCATCTCGGTCCAGATGAAGTCGTATCCTGCTGCGGCCATCGCGCAATACGTCGACGGGTCGGTCGCCGAGAACAGCGTGCCACCGGTGACCTTGCCGCCCTGCTGCAACTTGAGCTTGACCGGATTCCAGATCTTGGCGCCGGCAGGAGCATTGAAGGCTGGCCCGTATTTCCACGTTGCCGGATCGAACGCGCCCTGATTGATCGCGCCCGGTGGCGCCGTCTGCTTCGCGCCACTGTCGCGGCCGGCCGGTGCGGCGAGCGGAAATGGCGTCCTGCCCGCATCCGGATTGTTCGCGTACGGGTCGGCGCTGGCGGGCGTCTGGTTCTGCGGCCGAGGTGGCGGCAGCGGAGTTTGCGCGGCCGTAGCCGCCACGAGCACAGCCGTCACCAGCCCGGCGGTCAAACGTAATCGATTCATGATGCGCCTCTTTTTTGCGGAGCACTGTAGCATTGATTCATGAAGGCGGTCCTTCTCGCACGCGGACTTGGCAGTCGCATGAAGCAGGACGGTGAGCCGGCGTCGCTGACACCCGATCAGGCGGCTGCGGCGGCCGCCGGCGCGAAAGGGATGATGCCAGTCGGCGGGCACGCGACGCGGCCGTTTCTCGATTACGTGCTGAGCGCGCTCGCTGACGCCGGTTGCACGAGCGTGTGTTTTGTCGTCGCTCCCGATCACGACGTCATCCGCCGCCACTACGAAGGCGAAGGACGGCCGCGGCGTCTTCACATCGCATTCGCGGTGCAGCCGACCGCCGACGGCACGGCACGCGCGGTGATGAGCGCGCAACCCTACGCCGGACGCGATCCGTTTCTCGTACTCAATTCAGACAATCTGTATCCGGCACCAGTACTGCGAGCGCTCGTCGATTTGGGCGAGCCAGGCCTCCCCGCCTATCAGCGTGAATCGCTGGTCCAGGAGAGCGGCTTCCCGCCTGAGCGCGTGGCGGCCTTCGCGGCGATCGAGGTCGACGCCCACGGCTATCTGACTCGCATTGTCGAGAAACCCGGAGCGGCGTATTACGACGCGGCTGGACCCGGTGCGTTGATCAGCATGAACGTGTGGCGCTTCGACGAGCGCATTTTCGACGCCTGCCGTGACGTGCCGCTCTCGGCGCGCGGGGAATACGAGCTGCCGGAAGCGGTCGGGCTCGCGGTATCTACCGGCGTCAAGTTCAAGACCTTCCGCGCCGCGGGGCCGGTGCTCGATCTATCTCGGCGCAGCGACGTCGAGATGGTGAGCCGGCGACTGAGCGGCGTGGAGGCGAACCCATGAACGCCGCCGGCGGCCGGCAGGCCGAGATGAATCACGACCGCTTCGATCAGATCGCCAGCCACTTCGTCGCGCTGGGCATGGCGCCGGCGGATGCGGCGTCACGGGCGGCCTTGTTCGAGCAGCTCGAATCACGCTCGGCGCCGATTCTCGAGGGCGCCGCGCAGTGGCGGCGCTTTACGCCGGGACGCATCGAGATCTTCGGCAAGCACACCGACTACGCCGGAGGTCATTCCTTGCTCGCGGCCGTTCCCCGTGGCATCGCGCTGGAGGCGCGCCGCCGCGACGACGGAGTGGTGCGGGTCGGTGATGTCTTCGATGGACAGGTCATCGAAGTCGATCCATCGACGGAAGCGCCGGCGCATTATCGCGGCCTGCAACGCTACGTCCACGTCGTCGCCCATCGCTTCTTTCTCAATTTTCCCGGTTGCGAGCTGGGCGCCAACATCGCGATCGCCAGCGACCTGCCCCGTGCATCGGGCTTGAGCAGCTCGAGCGCGCTGGTCGTCGGTGTCGCGTTGGCGCTCATCGATCGCGCACGGCTGCGCGAGCGCGATGAATGGCAGCGGCATCTGCGCCGCATTCAGGACCTGGCGTGGTACCTCGGCTGCGTCGAGAACGGTCTCGATTTTCCCGGCCTGCCCGGGTCGGCCGGTGTGGGCACGCACGGCGGCAGCGAGGATCACACGGCGATTCTCGCCTGCAAGACAGACCACGTGAGCCTCTATCGCTTTGTTCCCGTGACGCCGCTCGCCGAGACGCGGATGCCAGGTGACTGGATCTTCGTGCTCGCCGGAAGCGGCGTTCAAGCCGACAAGGCGGGGTCGGTCATGGACCGCTACAACCGCGCCTCGAACGGCGTGCGCGCGCTGCACCGGATCTGGAACGAACATGCACCCGAGCCGGCGCCGTCCCTCGCGGACGCCCTCCAGCGCACGCCGGATGCCGCAGAGCAGCTGCGCTCCTGGTTGACGGCGACACCGGATGGCGCGTTCACGGCCGAAGACCTGCAGCGGCGCCTCGATCACTTCATTCGTGAAACGGCGCGCGCGCCGATGGCGCTGGCCGCGTTCCGCGACGGCGATCGCGATGCGCTCGGCCGGCTGTCCGACGCATCCCAGCGCGAAGCCGCGGAGCTGCTTGGCAACCAGATTCCCCAGACCATTTTGATGGCGCGGCTCGCGCGCGAGCTCGGCGCGTTCGCGGCAAGCAGTTTCGGCGCGGGCTTTGGCGGCAGTGTGTGGGCCGCAGTGCCAGCCACCGAGGCGGAGCGTTTCGCGAAGGAATGGATCGGCGCCTACGAGCGAACCGTGCCGGATGTCGGCCCGGTGCCGTGGACGATCGCAAGGCCCGGCCCGCCCGCCACCGACCTCCCTGTTCTGCAGGCATGAGTTAAGATGGCCCGCCATGGGGCGTCTCGTAGCGATCGCGTTGCTGCTGTGTGCCGCCGGGTGTTCGCGGCCGCCCGCGCCGGCCATGCCGCCGTTCGACACTACGGTGACGATGAAAGATCTGATGGCGAACGTCCTCGATCGCAATGCCGACGTCGTCTGGGAGTCGGTCGGCACGATCATCACCGCGGAGGGTAGCTTCGAGCGGGTGCCCGGCTCTGATGAAGAGTGGGATGCAGTGCGGGCCGCGGCGGTCACGATTGCGGAAGCGGGTAATTCGTTGATGCTGCCGCAGCGCTCGTCGGGCAACGACGAATGGGTCAAGCTCGCGGCGGCGATGATGGAACAGGCCCGGCGCGTCATCAAGGCCACCGAAGCGCGGGACAAGAACGGCGTCTTCGACACCGGCGCCGACCTCTACGACTCCTGCGTGAACTGCCACAAGCGGTTCGACCCTGCCATCACCTCGGTCCAATAGCGTGTCGCTCCTCGCTTTCTGCGAATGGCTTGCCGCCACGGATGGCAGCACCGCGCTCCGCGAGTCGCTGTTCATGTACCCGCTCGTCGAGTCCACGCACGTGTTGTTCCTGCTGCTGTTCGTCGGCATGACCGTCGTGTGGGATCTGCGGTTGCTGGGACTGCTGCTGACCGCGGTGCCGGTTACGGAAATGGCCGATCGCGTCCTGCCGTGGGTCCGCGCCGGGTTCGCAGTCATGATCGTCACCGGCGTCGCATTGTTTTACGCGATTCCGGTGCGCACGTATCAAAGCGTGTGGTTTCGCGGCAAGCTGATCTTCTTGGTCCTCGCGATGCTCAACATCTGGTACTTCCATGCGCGGGTGTTGCCGCACGCCGCGACCTGGGACCGCGACGCGCGCCTGCCGTGGGCCGTACGGCGCGCCGGGCTCGCGTCACTGGTGCTGTGGGCGCTGATCATCGTGTTCGGCCGCTTCATCGCCTATAACTGGTTCGACTGCGACATTCAGCCGCAGCCGCAGTTCGTGAACTGGTTCGCCGGCTGCGTCGTGCCGCCGCACTAGAGGACGCGATGCTGCTGCCCTTTTTTCAATGGTGTGAAACGCTGTGGCTCGGCCAGGCGGTGGTCGGCTCGCTGTGGCTGTTTCCGGTGATCGAGGCGGTGCACCTGCTGGCGCTGTCGGTGCTCGGCGGCGCGATCCTGGTGGTCGACCTGCGCCTGCTCGGCCTCGGGCTGAAGAATTACAGCGTCGCGCACCTGGCGCGCGACGCCCGGCCGTGGATGATCGGCGCGCTGGCCGGCCTGATCGCGACCGGCATCCCGCTGTTTTTGTCGGAGCCGATCAAGTGCTATTACAGTCCGTCGTTCTGGGTGAAGATGAACGGCCTCGCGATCGCGCTGCTGTTCGCCTTCACCATCCGCGCGCGAATCACGTCGCGGCCGCCCGCCGACCCGCCTGTACGCAACACAACGCGCCTCCAGATGCTGGTCGGCGCGTTGTCGATTGCGACGTGGGTGACCGTGGCCGCTGCCGGCCGGTGGATCGGCTTCTCGTAGATCACCAGATCGTCAGATCATCAGGTCACCAAATCACCAGATCACCAGACCTATCTGCCTGGCTTCTTCGGCGCCGGCGGCTCGGTCGGATCGCGGCCATCGCGCGGCGCGCCGGTGCCCGATGACCCCATGAACAGCTTGCGTCCGTCGGCGAACGTCACGTCGCGGCCGTTGGCCCGCTTCAACGAATGATCCTTGGTTTGATAGCCGTCGACGATGATCGGCGTGCCGATCGCGACGGTTTCCCTGGTGATGCCGCGGCGCAGCAGCGTGTTCGGCGTGCCGCCCTCGACCATCCAGATTTCGGGTTTGCCGTCCTTGATCACCTCGATGTGGATCCAGGTGTGCGGATTGACCCACTCGAGCCGGACGATCTTGCCTTCGAGCCGAATCGGCGCGTTGGGATCGAACTCCGCCCCGAACGCATGATGAGCCACCAGGGTCCGGCCCGCCAGCGCGACACCGGCCACGATAATCACTGCTCCAACGACGTTGCGCATGTTCTTACTTCTCCTGCTTCGTGCCGAGCCGCTTTTCTTCACTGCGGGCCCCGCTGAGCACGTTCGACAAAGCGTAGTTACCTTCGTGGCACGCGTACTCATAGATTAACTCGTCCATCGCCCGAAACGGAATTTCTCCGGTAAACGGGGCGGTAAACGTCGTCGGGTCGTCGACGGTGAACCGGTAATTGATGGTGTTGGCGTCGGCGCGGCGGAAGCGCTCGATGACGCGCAGATTCTCGGACGACCCCCGGAAGTTCTGCTGCGGAGGAAAATTCGTCGTCTCGACGACCAGCGTGTCGCCTTCCCAGTGGCCGATCGAGTCGCCCATCCATGGGCGGATATGCGGCGGCAGGTGCCTGCCGCCGATCCGCACGATGCGGGCGTCGTGGACCATTTCCATCAGGATCATCACGTGATCGGGCGTCTGCACGATCTGCACGTTGTTGTTGTAGAAGTAATTCGGCACGAGCGGCGTCGTCGGTCCGAAGGACAACAGGCAGCGTTCGGCCAGCGGCCGGAATTCCGGATGATCGTACTGCCCGCGTCCGGCCATCGCCTTGGCGCGCGCCTGCTGGCGAGCGCGCGCCTCCGGTGTCAGCGCCGGCACGCGGCCGTCCGGCGGATCGATGATCAGCGAGCTGCGGCGCTGGCCGTCGACCACGGCGACACGCTCGCCCGGATCGAGCCAGAAATTGTTGTAGCCGCCGACGTTGCCCGCGGCTCCCGTGGAGCCGTCGCCGCCCTGCGGCGGCGCCGGCCGATTTGGATCGCTCGGTTCGTTCAGCCGCTCGCGGCGTTCGATCACCGACCGCTCCATGCGCGCGGCCGCCTCCTCGCTCAATACGAGATCGGTGACGCCCTGCGGCCGTTCCAGGGGCGTGATGGTCGCATTACTCCAGACACCTTGCAGATCCGGCTTGCCATCCGGCGTCCGCGGCATCGTCCATGGCTTGGCAATGCTCGCCGGCGCCTGCTGGGCGAGCGCTCCGCCGCCCATCATCACCGCAACTCCAATTGCCCACGCTATTCGCATAGTCCGCCTGTCCGCCTGTCTGCCTGTCTGCCTGTCTGCCTGTCTGCCTGTCCTTCATTGAACCGGTGTCTTCCGCAACTTGCCGTACATCAGCTCCTCGACGAACTCGACGCACTTGAACTGATTGAGCCGCGCATCGGGATTGATGTGCCGGTAAAGAGGAAAACGCATCTTCCAGGGCCGCGAAAACGTGCCGGGATCCTCGATGGTGGCTTCGTACCACATGTGGTCGGGGCCCTGCATCGTGTAGCGCTCGACGACTGTCATCCGTTCAGTGTGGTGATTGCCGGCGCGATCGAACCACGTCTGATCGTTGAATCCGGTGACGGTGACGACGAAGGTATCCCCATCCCACTTGCCGACGGATTGCCCCATCCACGAATCGACGGGAGCGGGGCCCGGATCTTTGAGATAGATGTTTCGCACCGCGCCCGCGTACTCGTAGGCAAAGAACACCGCCCTGTCGCTATGCAGGATTTGGAACGGCATCGGCATGTAGTTGGCTCGCGGCACGCCGGGGAGGTAGCACTTGATCTCGGGATCGCGATCCAGCCAATTCGCTTCGTTCTCCTGTTGCTTCTTCTTCGCGTCGGGCAGGTATGGGATCTCGTCGCCTTCGACGATGCCGATCCCTGCCGGGACGCTGCCGACCGCGCCGAATGCGAGCACCGGCGCCGCCGGCACGGGCACGACCGGTCCCGGCCGCATGGCCAGCGCCGCTTTGGCCTGATGCGACAGGATGTTGTAGTTCGCGGTGTTGAGTGCCTGCCAGATGCCGTTGAGGTTCGGCTTGCCGGCCACACGTGGCGGCCGCGCCGTCTGCGACGCGGCTGGCGCCGCAAACCAAAACCCGCCGGCGACGATCGCCGACGTTGCGAGTGCTACTGAGATGTCCCTGAAAACCCTCGATGTCATAACGTGCCGGAATGGTCTCACCGCGATGAAGTGCTGTCAACGCGGCAAACACGGCGAAAACGCCGAAACCCCGCCGACCTGAGTAGAATCTGCGCCATGCGCTTTCGATCTCTGCTGATCGCTGTCCTGACCGTCGCGGCTGCCACCCCGTTTGAGGCGCAGCGCCCGCAGCGGCAACCGGTTCGTCCGCAGCCGGCGCCGGTGATCGAGTTTTTCGAAGTGCACGAACGTTCGATCGTCGAGTTACAGGAGGCGATGCGCGCTGGGCGCGTCACATCGCGTGGCCTGGTCGAATCCTATCTCGCGCGTATCCAGGCCTACGATCAGGCCGGGCCCCGCCTCAATGCGATCGTGCTCATCAATCCGCGCGCCCGCGATGAGGCCGAGGCGATGGATCGCGAGCGCGCCGGCAGCAAGGTGCGCGGACCGCTGCATGGCATCCCCGTATTGATCAAGGACAATTACGACACGTCGGACATGCCGACGTCCGGCGGTGCGCTCGGCCTCGCCGGCCTGCAGCCTGCAGCGGACGCCTTTCAGGTCCGCAAGTTGCGCGACGCCGGCGCCGTTATTCTCGGCAAGACGACGATGCACGAACTGGCGGCGGGGATTACCAACATTTCGTCGTACACGGCGCAGACCCGCAATCCCTACGGCCTCGATCGCGTGCCCGGTGGCTCGAGCGGCGGCACCGGTGCGGCGGTTGGCGCCAGCTTCGCAGCCGCGGGGATGGGCAGCGATACCTGTGGGTCGATCCGCATTCCGGCGGCCAACCAGAATCTGGTCGGCCTGCGCGGCACGCATGGACTGTCGAGCCGCAGCGGCGTGATGCCGCTGTCGTCGACACAGGACATTGCCGGGCCGCTCGCGCGCACCGTGACCGATCTCGCCATCATGCTCGATGCCACCGTCGGACCCGACCCGAATGACCCGATCACGGCCGACGGCGCATCGCGAATCCCCAGGTCGTATCGTGACGCGCTGAGACCGAATGCGCTCAAAGGCGCGCGGATCGGTACGCTGCGCGCGCTGTGGGGCACGGCGCCCGAAGACGAGGAAGTGGCGGGCATCGTGCGCAAGGCGCTCGATGGCTTCAAGGCGCAGGGGGCGGAGATTATCGAGGTCGCGGTGCCGGGGCTCGACGAGCTACTGCGTGAAAGCAGCGTGATCGGCGATGAATTCAAGTTCGATCTCGCCGCTTATCTTGCGAAGCACCCGCAGGCGCCCGTGAAATCGCTCGGCGAGATTCTGGAGCGCGGTCTGTATCACGCGGAGCTCGAAACGACCTTCCGTCTGCGCAATGCACCCGAGAAACGCGACAACGAGCACTACCGGCAGGCGCTGATCAAGCGGCGCGCGGCACGAGCCGCCGTCCTGGCGACGCTCGAAGAACATCGCGTTGACGCACTCGCCTATCCGACGCTGCGGCGAAAGCCCGCGTTGATCGGTGAGCCGCAGGCCGGCACGAATTGCCAGCTGAGCGCCACCACCGGATTGCCGGCCATTTCCATCCCGGCGGGTTTTAGCACTGATGGTCTGCCAATTGGACTCGAGCTGCTGGCGGGTGCGTGGGAAGAGTCAAAGCTGTTGAACTACGCACTTGCCTGGGAGCAGGCGTCGAAATTGCGACGGCCTCCCTTCAGCACGCCTCCCCTCGTCAAAGGGATGGCTCCCTCGCCGATTGAACGCGTCATCGCGGTTGGCGCTGCGACGGTGAAGCTCACCTACGACGGCACGACGGGTGCCTTGCAATACCAAATCGCAACCACGCTGCCCACAACCGATCGCATCATCGGCATCACGCTGCAGCGGAGCGAGGGCGACAAGCCTGGAGCCATCGTGGCGCATCTGATGGCTCCTAACCAGGGAAGCGGCGCGGGCACGGCGACGCTGCGCGGCCGGAACCGCGAAGACCTCGCCGCCGGCCGTCTGTACCTGCACCTCTACACCCGGCAATCACCTCTGGGCATCGAGCGGCAACGAGTGACGGTTGAACGGAGGAATTAGGAATTAGGAATTAGGAACTAGGAACTAGGAACTAGGAACCGCCGAAGGCCGAAGGCCGAGGCTACCTCACCCAACGCAACATCCACTCGAAGTTGCGCGTCATGACTGCCCTCTCCTGCTGCGGCTCGTAGAAGACGTGACCGCCGCGGGGATAGATGTCCATCTCCGCGGTCTTGCCATGCGCCTGCAGCGCACGGAAGAACTTCTGCGCGGTCGCCAGCGGCACGCGCGGGTCGCGATCGCCATGAGAGATCAGAATCGGCGTCCTGACGTTGGCGACATGCGTCAGCGGCGAGCTGCGTCGATAGCCCTCGGGGTTCTCCCATGGCAGCTGGTAATACTCGGCCATCAAATCGCCGCCGTCGGTCAGATAATAGAGATCGCTGAGGTCGGCGATGCTCGCCCCGGCCGCGGCCGCCTTGAAACGCGATGTCTGCGTGACAATCCAGTTGGTCATGAAGCCGCCGTACGACGCACCCATCACGCCAAGGCGATCGGCATCGGCAATACCCTGGGCGATCAGATGATCGACGCCGGCCATGATGTCCTTGTAGTCGGGGCCGCCCCAGTCGTTGATGATCATCCGGTGGCCCGCCTCGCCGTATCCCGACCCGCCGCGCGGCATCGGAAACAGCACCGCGAAACCGGCGCTCGCAAACGCCTCGGTTGGATACGGATCGATCTGGCCGGGCACGTGCATGAACTGCGGAAACAGGCCCAGGGTGACGCCGCCGATCGGCCCGCCGTGGCAATACACCAGCAACGGCAGCCGTGATTGGCCGTCGTAACCGGCGGGTGTCAGCAGCAGACCCCAGATTTCCATGCCGTCGAACGACTTCCACGAGATGGCCCGCAAATCGCCGAGCGCGAGTTGCCGCAACTCCGGATTGACGGTCGTCAGCAGCGTGGTCTGTTTCGAGGCGACGTCCATGACCGCAAGGTCACCCATGTCGCGCGCTCGGACTTCGCGAAATGCCAGCGTGCCGCCGTCCCTGCTCAGGCTGAGGTTGTAGTTGAGTGCGCGCCGATCGTCGCCCAGGCGCTGCACCGAACCGTCGGCAAGCGACACACGCACGGCGGGCATTTCGAACATGCCGCGCCCCGTCGCGAATGTCCCCTCGTTCATCGTCACGTACAGGTGGCGGCTGTCCGGCGTCCACAGCAGCTCCGCGATCCACGCGCCGTTCATCGGAAACGACCGGACGTTGGCATTGCGTCCGGACGCGTCCGCAACCGCGAGGCCGCGTGGCGCCATGATTCCGGTGCGTTCGTTGGTGGAGATGAATGCGATGCTGCGGCCATCCGGCGAGAACTGCGGCGAGACGTTCATGCCGGCGCGATCGATGATCGGCCGCGGCGCACTCCCGTCGACCGCCACGCCGAAAATGCGCGTCTGGTACGGGGCAAGGAAGCCGACCACCGGGGCAAACGCGTAAGCGATCTCTTTGCTGTCGGGCGACCACGAGAAACTGTCGACGTAATGATCCACCGGCGTCAGCGCGCGAGCCGGACCGGCCGGATCGAGCGGCTGGATCCACAGCCGGGTCGGTGGCGGCCTGGCGCCCACTCGATTGGCAATCGGCGGCGGCGACGGCACCGGGTCTCGCGTCACGTAAGCGAGGTACTTGCCGTCCGGCGACCATTCGTAGCTGCTGACTCCCTGCGGCGCGGCGCTGACGACCTGCGCGCCAGTATTGTCGGCGTTGACGCTGAGCACTTGCGGGCCGGTCTTGTCGGCGACGAGCACCGACAGCCGCCCATCCGGTCTCCATCGAATCCTTGGCGCCGGCAATGCCGGCGTGAAGATTGTGTAGTTCTCCGCAATCCGCAGCGGGCGGCCGCCGGTGACCGCGATCACGAAGAGCGCCGGCTCGTGGACGTTGCGCTCGACTGACGGCGTCGACACCGAATAGGCAATCCGATCGCCGGCGGGCGAGATCTCGACGTCGTTGATCGTCCGCAGGGCCATCAAATCGTCGACGGTGACCTTTCGCGGCTGCGCCGACAGCTCAATCGTGACGATCACGAGCGCGACGCCGGCGACTAACCAACGTGCCATGGTCATCTCGCCGTTCGATAGACGCCGGCACCCAGGCTCGTCGGCCGCGCCGCGCCGGGTTCCGCGAGCGCCAGCCGCATTTCGTTCGAAACGATGTCGTAGATGCCGGCGCGCCGCGATGTGGCGCTCACCAGATCTATTGTCGGGTTCGGACGCGCGGCGGCGTTCAGCAGGACGGTGCCTGTCTCAGTCGCGGTACCCGACTCGGCGAGCAGCGCGTACTCGTAGCCGCTGCTGCGCGGCGTGCGCTGCGTAAATCGAATGCCTGCGGGCCCGTTGCCACCGGCGCGCGTCCAGGTCCGCGAGACCGGAAACACCACCGCGCGCGGGTTCGTCGCGAACGGCTCGACCGGCTCCTGACTGAAGGCCGCGCGCGCCCACAAACCATCGAACAACAGGCGCGCCTCTGGGGACAAAAACGGTTCAGGACTGACGGCGTTGGGATGAGGAGTGTCGCGGTAGAACTCGAAGTCGTCGAGTTGGAAATGCGTCATTGCGTACGAAAGGGTCGTGGTGCCGATGATCGTGTTCATCGTGCCTGCGGTACCGATGGCTTGGCCTGATCTCACGAGCTCAGACGTGACGATACCAGGTGCCAGGGTCGTGATGTTCGTGTACACGGTTCGATAGTGGTGCGCGCCTACAACGTGCTCCACATGCACGGTGCTTCGGCCGGGGCTCAGCGGATCGGCGGACACGCTCTGCACGGTGCCGGCGGCGGCAGCGCGCACGACGCCGCCAATGCGATATTCGATATCCCACCCTGCGTGTCCGTCTTCCGCATGATCGGCACCGTGATACCCGAAGGGCGTAATGCCAAACGCGTTACTGGCGGCATCGCCGGGCTCTACGGGCATCGCAATCTGGAGCACGCCTGGCACCGCGGTGGGCAGCGGCGGCGGCGCAACCGCCGGCGTCGGCCCGGCAATCGCCATCGACGCGATCTTTACCGGCGCATCGGTACACGCGGTGATTGAGATGGCCACCGCGACGATCCCGCTGAAGCGCATGCCCGCGCATCGTATAACCAAAACCACCGTTCAGTCATCGTTAAGCGACGATGTGTCATTGCGGTAGAGTGCGAACGACTGTGGTGCCGAAACTGACCTTGATCGTCCATGTGGCCGTCTCCGTCGGGTGGTTTGGCGCCGTCGTCGGGTTTGCCGTGCTCGCTGTGTTGGGTCTTCGCGGCGGCAGCGACCCAGACGGTCGCGCGCTATACGTCGCGATGGAGGCCCTCGGTTGGTACGCAATTGTGCCGTTGAGCGCCGCGACTCTCGCCACCGGGATCGTCCAGTCCGTCGCCACACCGTGGGGGCCTCGTTCGACACTATTGGGTATTAGCCAAGCTGTTAATCACCGTCGGCGCCAGCCTGCTGTTGCTGCTGCACATGCGGCTCATGAGCACAGTCGCGGACGCGGCGATCAGCGGCTCGGTTGAATTCGAACATCTTCGTGATTCACGTCTCCAACTTCTTGGCGATGCGGCGGCCGGCGCGTTCGTGTTGCTGGTGGCGATCGTGTTGTCCGTGCTGAAGCCGGACGGACGTACGCCGTTTGGGCGGCTCACTCGAAGTCGATTACGTGACGCGCCGCCGGTTCGCACGCCCATGTTCTATGCTTTCTGGGCGACCATCGCGCTGCTGGCAGCCGCCATCGTCCTTCGACACGTGACTGGGCGAATACCGATGCACTGATGTCGCAAACCGCGACGTTTCGTAATGCGCTGGATTACAAGAGGGAGAAGTCATGAAAAGCAGCGTTCTCTTACTCGTGTTGATGATCGCCGTTCCCGCCGGCGCGCGGCAGCGGACCGACCCGGCACCTGCCGCGGTCACCGAAGCCGCCGCGATCGAAGCATGGTTGAGGGGATATGACGCGGCATTTCTATCCAAGGATCTCGACCGCATCGCCGCCTTCTACCATCCCGACGTGACGATCTACGAAGGTGCCGGCGTCAACGACGGCTGGGCGGATTATCGCGATCGTCATCTCGGTCCGGAGCTCAAGGCGTTTGAGAATCTCGAGTTCGCGCATGCCGGGACGAAGGTGACCGTGCTCCCGGGTGGAGAGTCCGCGTACGCGGTCTCCCGTTACACCATCAAGGCGAAGATGGGCGACCGTCTGCTGGACAACGAAGGCCTCGAAACGCTCGTGCTCATCAAGACGGCGGCCGGCTGGAAGATCCGTCATTCGCACACCTCCGGCCGCGCGAGACGGCCCGCGCAACAGTGATCCGGACTCGCAGCGTCTGGTCGAACATCAGGAAGGACGACGGGTTGCGGATTCTCGCCACGCGGTTCCGCGGCCGCGGACTGCCGGTATCGCAGTACGACGTGTGGATGCCCGCGTTGGGCCCGAGCGAAACACTGCTGCGCGCGGTGCAGTCCGGCGAAATCGACTGGAGAACGTTCACGCGACGCTACCGCGAAGAGCTGTTCCTCGATGGCCCGATCGACGAGCGCAGCAGGACGATCAAGAATCACGGCCAGAAATCGACGCTGCGCTTGTTGAAAACGCTCGGCGCGAGGCAGAACATCACGTTGCTTTGCCACTGCGCAGACGACGCGGTGCACTGCCACCGCTTCGTGCTGGAAAAGGAAATCGCTAAGGCGTAATCAGGCGGGCGCGAATCTCCGGCGGCGGAATCTCGCACGCGTTCGAGCGGCCGGCGATGCGATGCCGGATCGCTGCAATGACCCGGTAGACGGCGTCCCGGATTGGCACCGGCACCCATAGCAGGACGCCGAGCCACGACCATGGCGGGCGCAACCGCTTCATGATGCGCAAGGTCGCCGTCGACCGCAGGAACACCTGGTTGTCTTCGATCAGAATGATGCTGCGCGCCGCGTCCCGCGTGGTGCCGTATTTCGCGAGCAGCGCCGCGGCTTCGGGCGACTGCGACGCGCCAAAGCGGAAATAGCCGTTGTCGCGCGTCGCAAAAAATTTGACCCAGCCCTCACAAAAGGCGCAGGTGCCGTCGAACAGAATGATGCCGGACACCGGTCGATCTTACAGCTATCAGCTATCAGCTATCGGCTATCGGCTATCAGCTATCAGCCTTCGGCCTACAGCCTTCAGCCTTCGGCCTACAGCCTTCAGCCTTCAGCAGCGTTCAGCCTTCGGCCATCGGCTGAGCGACTCCGACGTTATTGCCAAGTAACGCGCGCGCCGACCCGGACCGTACGTGGCCAGCCGACCGAGCGCAGCGGGGTCCGCGCCGTGTCGTACTCGGTGTCGAGAATGTTTTCGACGGCGGCGAAGGCGTGAACTCCGCGCAGCAGCGCGCGGCTGACCGTCGCGTCCCAGACACCATAAGCGCCGAGCACGAACGCCGGCGTATTCAGGTCATCGTCGAATTGTTTGCCGCTGAACCGCACTTGCGTGGCGGCCGTGAACCAGCGCGGGTTCGCCCAGGTCACGGCGACGCCACCCTGCACCTTCGGCACCTGCGGCACGTCGTTGTCGCGCAGCGCCGGCGTCGCCACCGATCCACGGAAGTGGCTCGACGTAAATACCACCTGACCGCTGGCGCTCAGGGTGTTGGTGAAGCGCGTATCCACTTCCAACTCGAGACCGGCCGCCCGAATCGTGTCGGAGTTCTGGCGTTGGCGGATGATCGCCGTGGGTGTCTGTGACAACGTCACGTTGGCAATGGCGCCTTCGAGATTGTTCAAGAACGCGGTGGCGCGGAACGACGCGCGCGCGAACTGGGTCAACACGCCGCCCTCGACGCCGGTCAGCTTCTCTGGCTTCAACTGAGGATTCGCGCGGGTTTCGGAATTGCCCACTGCGAATCGGCGGAACAACTCGTTGAGGCTGGGCGTGCGGTTGGCGTAATACGTGGACGCTTGCAGTTGCATTCGCCCGACCCTCGCGGAAACCGCCGCCCGCGGGCTCACGTACTGCACTTCCTGTGTCGGTAGTGCGGGATCCTGCGGGTCCGACCGCCAGGTGTCGGCGCGAGCGCCAATTTCAACCGTCAACGCGTCAGTGACCGCGAGATTGGCGCGGCCATAGCCCGCCGAGAGTGTTTCGGTGCCGCCGGACACCAGCGTCGGCCGTTGCGTGTTGACGCCGGACACAAGCACAAACGGGATTTCGTCCTGGAGTCCCTTGGTGTGGCGGTAATCGCCGCCGACAATCAGCGTGGCGCGCCCAAACGGGCGGGTCCATTGCCCGTTGAAGAAGCGGGCGCGCGTGTCGATGAATTGCTCGAACGTCAGTCGTTCGGTGGCGCGCCCGGCGGCCACCGCTGAAAACGTCTGGTGATAGTCCTGGGTGCTGCCGCCGCCGTGAAGTTCAAGGACGCCGCCGCCAAGGTAGGCCCCGGCGTCGCCGGAAAACTGACGCCAGTCGGTGTCGTTCACCTGGACGACGGTGCCGTTGTTGCGCTCTTCAGCGTACGCGGCACCCCGGATCGTGACGTGCCAGTTGTCGCCGCGGCGGCCGGCGGTGACGAAGCCTGTGTTGTAGTCGCTGCGCGCCCGCGTATCGACCGCGCCGCGCAGCTCCGATGCCAGCACGAAGACGCCATCCGTTCGCACGCCCTCGAACGCGCCGCTCGCGCTCCAACCATTGCGCTGTCCGGCAAGGAACAACGAACCGCGGAAGGTATCGTGCGAACCGCCGTCGAACGTCGCCCGGGCGCGCGTTCGGCTCGGCTGCACGGTCAACAACTGCACTACCCCGCCGAGCGCGCCCGCGCCGTAGAGATCGCCCGTCGCACCGCGTACGACTTCGACCTTTTCGACGGCCGCCATCGGGATGCGGTTCCAATACACCCAGCTGCCAAACGGATCGTTCAGCGGCACGCCGTCGGCCAGCACGAGGGTGCGGCTCGAGCCTGATCCCGACACCCCGCGCAAGGTCACGCCTTGCGTCGTCGGATTGGCGACGCGCGACGATGACCGGCGGAACAGCGTGAAGCCTGGTGTCGATCGCAATGCGTCGTCGAGGGCGCCGGCCGCCATGTTGACCAATTCCGCGGACGTCAGCACCGTCGAGCTCGCGGCGCTCGGCAGACGGTCGGCGCCGCGCGTCGCAGTGACCACGACCGAGTCGGCGAAGTTGACCGGACGCAGCACGATTTGCACGGGACCGGTGCCCGTGATCTCCATGTCGATCGTCTCGAACCCCTCGGAAGACACGCGCACACGCGCCGCCATCACCCGGGCGTCAAAAGTGCCGTCGGCGTCGGTGGTCAGTTTGCTTTCGCGCCCATCGCGGCAGGTCACTACCACCTCGGCGCCAGGAATCACCGCGCCGGAAATGTCGACGACCGTGCCGGTGGTGGTCGCCGCCGGGGGTTGAAGTGACGGCGTCGCGGCGGTTTGCGCAACGGCGGGCGCGGTCGCGAACGCCAAAACCACGCCGGCGACGAGGATCAGACCTGACTGTCGAAACATAACGAATAGACTCTACAACAGAGATGTCCGAACCGGATCGCGTCCTGCTCGAAGGACCCCACTCGCGTTTTCAGGAACTGCGGCTGCTGGTTCGCGCCGGTCGCGACTTCATCCGCGCGTTCCGCGCCATGCACTTCGTTGGTCCCTGCGTCACCGTGTTCGGTTCGGCGCGGTTCGACGAACAGCACCGCTATTACGCGCTGGCACGCGAGGTGGGAGCGGCGCTGGCGAAGGTGGGGTTCACAGTGATGACCGGCGGCGGGCCCGGGATCATGGAGGCCGCCAACCGCGGCGCGCGGGACGCCGGCGGACTGTCGGTGGGCTGCAACATCGAGCTGCCGTTCGAACAGGAGCCCAACAAGTACCTCGATCGGTGGGTGACGACCCGCTATTTCTGGGTGCGGAAAGTCGTGCTGGTCAAGTATTCGTACGCGTTCATCGTCATGCCCGGAGGGTTCGGGACGCTCGACGAGCTGACCGAGGCGCTGACGCTGATTCAGACGCGGAAGATCCTGCAGTTTCCGATCGTGCTGATGGGCAAGGATTACTGGGCGCCGTTCATGGCAATGGTCAAGACGATGGTCGAGGAAGGCACGATCTCGGCGGCGGACCTTGACCTGATGCTGCTCACGGATTCCGTCGCCGAGGCGATGGCCCACATCGAGCTGCACGCGGTCGAGCACTTCGGCCTCAAGCGCAGAACCGTCCCGCGCGCGAGCCGCGTGCTGGGCGAAACGCCGCTTTCTAAATAACCGCCGCTTGCGCAGATTGCACACATTGTGCACGCCGTTCCGGCAATGCACGTTTGGTAAGCTGGATCAGATATGCGGCTTGCCAAACTCGCGGTAGCGAGTGTCAGTCCGACCGTTGGCGCCGTGCGCTCCAATGTCGACCGGCTGATCGCCGTCGCGACGGAGATGGCGGCGGAGCACGTCACGATCGCCGCGTTCCCGGAACAAGTCGTCGGCGGCTACCCGCCGGAAGATCTGGTGCAGTGGCCGGGGTTCCTGATTGGCCAGCGCGCCGAGCTGCAACGCTTCGCCGATCACACGCGTGACGCCGCGACCGTGTACGTGATTGGTCTCGCCGTGTCGGCGAGCGGGCAGATCTTCAACACCGCCGCCGTCGTGCATCGCGGCCGCATCATCTGCTTCGTCCCCAAGGAAAAACTGCCGACGTATAACGTGTTCTACGAAGGGCGCACCTTCTCGCGCGGCGGTCCCGGCCTGGCGCTCGACGCCGACGGTGTGCCGCTCGGCGACTATCGCTTTCAGTTCGACTTCGGCGAGGTCGCGATCGAAGTGTGCGAAGACGCGTGGTCGCCGGACGGCCCGATGCGGCGGCGCTGCTACTCGGGCGCCGACATCGTCGTCAATGTGTCGAGTTCGCCGTACCGCATGGGTGTGGATTCGACCCGCCGCGAAATGCTGGCAACCCGTGCTGCGGACAATCAGGCGCTGTTGCTGTATGCCAACGCCGTTGGTGGTCAGGACGGCTTGATCTTCGATGGCGGCGGTTTCATCTTTCAGAACGGCCGTCTCGTATTTGAAGCGCCGCGCTTCACCGAAGGGTGGTGGTCAGCCGTCGTCGATCTCGATCGGACGAGGCGCCTGCGGCTCGAGAACACCACCTGGCGCAGCGATTGCGAAGCGTTCCGTTTGTTGCGCGAGATCGTGCCGGCGATTCGCGTCGAAGGCGGCACCGCCGATCCGTCGTCGCTGTCCTACCCGGTCCCGGACGGCGGCAGCTTCTTCTTGCCCGCGACGGGCGCGCCGAAGATCGACCCGCGCGATCGCGCGCTCGACGATCTCTTCGAGGCGCTCGCGCTGGGCGTCAAGAGCTATTACGAAAAAACCGGCGCATTCAAGCTGCTCGGCATCGCGCTCTCGGGCGGGCGCGACTCGATGTTGACGCTGCTGGTCGCGTGGCGGGCAGCGCAGTTGATCAAGGGCGGGACGTCGATTACGGCGTTTTACATGCCAAGCAAGCATTCGGGCGGCGACACCAGAAATGCGGCGGCCGTACTGGCCGAGGAACTTGGCGTCACCATGCAAACCATCCCGATCCACGATGCGGTCGAGCGTGAGATCGCTGCGACGGTTGACATGCTCGGCGGCGCGCAGCCAACCGAATTGACCCGGCAGAATATCCAGGCGCGCATCCGCGGGCAGCGCATGTGGAACTGGGCAAACACGTCCGGGGCGTTGTTCCTGCAGACCGGCGACATGAGCGAGAAAGCCGTCGGCTACACCACCATCGGCGGCGATCTCGAAGGATCGCTCTCGGTGATCGCCAACGTCCCGAAGACCGTGGTCATCGCCTTACTGGAGCGATTGCACCAACGGTTCAACTTCACCGGCATCGCGGCGACGCTGGCGACCGATCCCGGCCCGGAGCTAGCCGACCGGCAGCTCGCCGCCGACGAGCTGATGCCGTTTCCAGTCCTCGACGCCTGCCTGCACCTCTACGCCGGGGAAAAAATGTCGCCCGACGATGTTGGCGCGGCGCTTCGCGCATTGTTTCCCGATTACCGCGCCGATACGTTGAACGGCTGGGCGGCGCGGTTCACCACGCTGTTCTCGCAATCGATCTACAAATGGGTGCAATCGCCGCTATCCCTGCACGTCGGCTCGCTCGATCTCGATCGCGAGCGGGCGTTGCAGATGCCGGTCGTTCAGAAGAACGAGTGGACGTAGGCGATCAGCTATCAGCCTTCAGCCTTCGGCCTTCAGTGTTCGGCCTTCGAGGGCTTGGTCGTAAACGGCGACATGGCTCACAATATTTCCCAGCGTGCTGGATATGTCGAGACGACCGCAAGGACGCCGCGTGGCGCTCGTCTCGGCCGGGTGCGCGCGCCGATGGTGAAGCGTGATTAGAGTCGACTCACTCGAGGATCCTCGCGTCGAAGGGTATCGTTGGGTCGGCGAGCCGGATCGGCTCGTCGAGCTTGGAGTATTCGTCGCTGAAGGCCGCCTGGTGGTCCGCCGGCTGCTCGACCTGCGGCAGTGGACGATCGAATCCATCCTGCTGACGCAGACCGCGGCCGATCATCTTGCCGACGTCCTCCACAAGACCGCCGCGCCGATTTATCTCGTCGACCAGAACGTAATGAACGGCATCGCCGGTTTCAACATCCATCGCGGTTGCCTAGCGTTGGTGAAACGGCCGATCACCGAAACCCTGGATCGAATCGCGGCCGGCCCGTTGTCGCGGGTGCTCGTGCTCGAAGGCGTCAACAATCCCGACAACGTCGGCGGGCTGTTCCGCAGCGCCGCCGCGTTCGGCATCGACCTGGTCGTCCTCGGCCCGAACTGCGGTGACCCGCTCTATCGCAAGGCCGTGCGCACGTCGATGGGTGCCACGCTGTCCATGCCGTACGTCCAGGCACCGCAATGGCCGGGTGCCATCCACGACCTGCGTACCGACGGCTTCACTGTTGTCGCGCTGACCCCTCACCTGTCCGCGGCCCCATTAGAGGACGTCAGGGTGGTGCCGAAGCTGGCCTTGCTGGTCGGATCGGAGGGCGACGGCCTGACTCGCGAGGCGATCGATGCGTCGACCCTGACCGCCAGAATACCGACGACGCTGAACGTCGATTCGTTGAATGTGACGACAGCGGCGTCGATTGCGATGTATCACTGCTTCGCGGAAAAGCGCGCGTAACCGCGCCGGCGAGCGTCGCTGCACCGCGCATTAAGCTAGAACCCAATGGAGTTCGTCGAGGACGTCTTGCGGTTCCTCACCGCGCGGATGCAGATCGAGGCCGAATGGGCCGTCCAGGAGCGCACGTCCTTCACCTGGTGGGCGCACACGCTGGCGCAGCGCGTCTGGGTCGCGGAACCGCGCGACTGTCAAGGCGTCGAGCTCCGGACCTTGCACATTCACACCGACCTGCTGGCCGATGTGCCGATGACGATGTCGACGTGGGCCCGGCTCGCCAACGTCAACAGGTTCGCGACACTGAGCGCGTATGTCGCCGATCAGACGGCACGCACGGTGTCGCTGCATTCGTCGGTGTCGCTGACCGCCGATAACCACCTGCTGGCGCGATCGATTGCGTTGCACGCGATGGCTTTGCAGATGGCCGACGCGTTCGCCGAAGCTCACGAGCTCGCCGCCGCATTCGAAGCGCGGGTCGCCGACACGCCGCACCCGATTCGCGGATTGCGCCAGCGGCCCGACGAAATGGTCGGGATCCTCGAGATTTACCAACAGCGGGGCGAGGCCGATTCGCCGTTCACGGTTGATGAGATCGCCGAGCTGGTCCACGTCGAGCCGCGGCCGTGGACCATGGCGCAGAACGACATGCTGCGCCTGACCGCCGACCTCGAGTTCGCGACCGGCCTGCCGTCGCATCTCGAGCTCGACGCCTCGGAACGGCATGCGTCCCTCGGCAGCGGATTACAAATGCGGCTCACCTTGCCGGTGGAACCGGACCAAGCGCTCGCGCAGAAGTTGAATGCGAGCGAAACCGTCGAACCCGACGCGCATCAACTCGGCGCGTGGTGTGTCGACGACGACCAGGGGCTGATCTTCAATGGATTCGTTCCCGCGGCCGCATACGCGCCGGGCCTGTCGCTAGCGCTGGTGTATCACCTCTCCGCGAAGAACGACTGGGCACGTGCGATCTTGTTTCCCGCAGGCTGACGCCAGCGCGGCCGGCGTCGAGACCTACGATTCCCAGTCGAGCGATCGGCTGACCGCTTTCCGCCATCCCGCGTACAGCTTCTCGCGGGTCGCCGCATCCATTGCCGGACGGAACTCGCGATCGAGCGCCCAATTTCTCGTCACATCTTCCAGGCCGTTCCAATAACCCACGGCCAGACCCGCGAGATACGCAGCGCCGAGCGCGGTCGTTTCGGCGACGACGGGACGACGGACGGTGACCTGGAGGAGATCGGCCTGGAATTGCAGCAGCATCGCATTCGCGGCGGCGCCGCCATCCACCTTCAAGGTCGTCAACGGCAGCTGCGAATCGGATAGCATCGCCTCGAGGACGTCGCGCGTCTGATACGCCATGGCATCGACGGCGGCGCGGGCCACATGCGCCATCTGCGTGTTGCGCGTCAGGCCGACGATCACGCCGCGGGCGCGCGGATCCCAGTACGGCGCGCCGAGGCCGACGAACGCCGGCACCAGATAGACCCCGTCCGTGTCCGGCACTTCCGCCATGAGCTTTTCGACGTCCGGCGACGCCGTGATCGCCTTCAGCCCGTCGCGCAGCCACTGCACGGCGGCACCCGCGACGAACACCGAGCCCTCGAGCGCATAGGTCGTCTGATCGCCAATTTTCCAGGCCACCGTCGTCAACAGGCCCTTGGTCGAAGGCACCGGCTTCGCTCCGGTATTGAGCAGCATGAAACAGCCCGTGCCGTACGTGTTCTTCGCCGACCCTGGCTCGAAGCAGGCCTGTCCGAACAAGGCAGCCTGCTGATCGCCCGCATCGCCGGCGACGGGAACCGCCGCGCCGAGGATCGACGGCTCGGTGTGACCGTAGATCTCGCTGGACGAGCGCACTTGGGGCAGCATCGCGCGCGGCACGTCGAGCAGCTTCAACAACTCGTCGTCCCACTGCATCGTATGAATGTTGAACAGCAGCGTCCGGCTCGCGTTGCTGACGTCGGTGACGTGACACTTGCCGCCGGTGAGCCGCCAGATGAGGAACGTGTCGATCGTGCCGAACAGCACCTCGCCTCGCGACGCGCGGTCGCGCAGCCCGTCATGCGAGTCGAGGAGATGCTTGATCTTGGTGCCCGAGAAGTACGCGTCGACTACCAGCCCGGTGCGCTCGCGAAAGGTCGACTCGTGGCCGTCCGCCTTGAGGCGATCGCAGATCGGCGCCGTGATGCGGCTTTGCCAGACGATCGCATTCCCGATCGGCTTGCCGGAGGCCTTGTCCCACAGCACGGTGGTTTCGCGCTGGTTGGTGATGCCAATGGCGGCGAGATCCGCCGCGCTGATGCCGGCGCGAGCGATCGCTTCTTTCGCCGTCGCCAGCTGCGTCGACCAGATGTCTTCGGCATCGTGCTCGACATGACCCGGGCCCGGAAAGTGTTGCGGAAATTCCTGCTGCGCCGAGGCCACCGTCTTGCCCGAGCGATCGAACACAATCGCGCGGCTGGACGTGGTGCCCTGGTCGAGGGCGAGGACGTATTTGCTCATCGATTGGCCTCGGGCGCGACATGGTGCTTGTTGATGAAGGTGTCGTACAGAAACGCGCCCAGGATCGCGCCGACGATGGGTCCGGCGATGGGTACCCACCACCAGCCGTTGCCGGCCGTGAAGACCCCGCTGCCCCAGCCGGCGACGAAGGTGAACAGCCGCGGGCCGAAATCGCGCGCCGGGTTGATGGCGTAGCCGGCGTTGAAGCCAAACGCCACGCCGATGGCGACGACCAGCAACCCAACCAGCGGCGCCGTCAGCCACGCCGGCGGAGCCACGTTCTTTTGATCCGTCACCGCCAGCACGCCCGCCATCAGCAGCATCGTGCCGACGACCTGATCGACGAAGCCGCCGGCGAGCGACAGGTACGGCTGCGGATAGGTGGCGAAGATGCCCGCCGTGGCGGCCGCGCCTTCAACCGCGCGCACCCCACCGTCGAACGCCGACAGCGCTTCGCGATACGTCGCATACACCAGCGCCGACGCGGCAAACGCGCCGGCGACCTGGGCCAGCGAGTACGGCAGGACCTTGCTCCACGGAAACTGCCGGTGCACCGCAAGCGCGACGGTCACCGCCGGATTGAGGTGCGCGCCCGAGACGCCGGCGGACACGTAGATGCCGAGCATCACCGCGAGACCCCAACCGATGTTGATGGCCAAAAACGAGCCGTTGACGTCCTTGCTGAGGACGGTTTGCGCGACGACGCCGACGCCGAACGCGATCAGGATGAAGGTCCCGAAGAATTCCGCCACCGCTTCCCGCGCTGTGCCTGTAAGCATGCGCGGATTCTAACGTCATTTGTGTTTGACACGAATCACGATCAGATGCTGCCAGGGCAGGCCCTCGATGACGCGCTCGATTTCGTAGCCTTCCGCTTCCATCTCGGCGCGCACCTCGGCAACGCTCATTTTGTGCACCTCGAGGATCGGGATGCTGGGATCCTCCTTGCGGAACTCGAGCAGGACGAGACGGCCGTTCGGCTTCAACGCGTATTTCAACTGCTGCAGGAAGAACTGCGGCTGCTGCAGCTCGTGATAGACGTCGACCATCAACGCCAGATCGATCGAATTCGGCGGCAGGTGCGGATCGTCGTGGCCGCCAAGAATGGTCGTCACGTTCGTCAACCCTTCCTGCCTGATCCGGCGATCGAGCAGTTGGATCATCCCCGGCTGGATGTCTGTCGCGAACACCTTCCCGCTCGGGCCAACCAGTTTGGCGATGCGCGCGGTGTAGTAGCCGGAGCCCGCGCCGATGTCGGCGACCACCATCCCCGGTTTCAGATCGAGCAGCGCCAGCGCTTTCGACGGCGCCTCTTCATCTTCACGCTCGACGCGCTCCAGCCACCCGGCGCCGCCAACACCCATCACCGGCGCCAGCAGCCGGCCGCTGATCGGATGACGACGTTGCGCGTCGAGTGACGCGACGGCGACGAGAACCAACGCAACGCTCACGGCGATCGCACGCATTTGTTTGTTATCCTCTAAATAATCGATGCCACTCACCGCACGACCGGCGTCCCCGGATGACGCGGCGCGCCTCGCCCAAATCTACAACGAAGGCATCGAGGACCGCGTCGGAACCTTCGAAACCCGCCCTCGCACCGAGGCCGACATTCGCGCCTGGTTCGACGGCGTCCACCCGATTGTCGTCGTCGAAGACGACGGCGACGTGATCGCGTTCGCCTCGACCTCGCATTACCGCACGCGCGACTGCTACGCCGGTATTGCCGAGTTCTCTGTGTACGTCGCACGCCACGCGCGCGGCCGCGGTGCCGGCACGGTCGCCATGCGCGCGCTGCTCGACGCGGTGGTCCCGGCCGGGATCTGGAAGCTGGTGTCGCGCATCTTCATCGAGAACACCGCGAGCCGGAAGCTGATGGCGTCGCTAGGATTCCGCGAAGTCGGCATCTACGAGAAGCACGCCAAGCTCGACGGGGTCTGGCGCGACGTGGTGATCGTGGAGCGGCTGATTCCTGAGAACCTCCGATAACCGGCGTGAGCAGTTCATCGATCGTCCGTTCATCACGCCGCCGCGCCGCGCGCGCGTCGCAGGCCGTGGACCTCGCGGAGGCGACACCGCGTTGAGCCGCACGGTTCCGCAACTGATCTCTTTGGCCGCCATACTGGTCGGTCTCGCGCTGTTTGTCGTGACGATGCTCGGCATCGACCGCACGGAGACGCTGAACGAGGTGCGCAATCTCGGCGGCGCCCTGCCGCTGGTGTTGCTGCCGAGCATAGGCTGGCACTTGCTCCGCGCCGCGGGGTGGTACATCTGCTTCCCTGCCGACCAGCGGCCCGCCTTCTGGCGCATCTTTCGCGTGCGGCTCGCCGCCGACGGCGTCGGCTATTTCACGATCCGCGGCGTGGCGAGCGAGCCGTTGCGCGTCGTGATGCTGATGGGTCACGTCTCGCCGGTCGTCAGCGCGGCGGCCACGGTCCTCGAACGGACGGCGATGGGCATCATGAGCGTGCTCGGCGTGGGCATCTTCGCGGCATTCGCCGTTTCATCCGACATGCTGCCGCCGGCCTGGCAGAGCCTGTTCCGCGGCATCGCGATCAGCGCGGGCGTCGTGTTGATCCTCACCCTGGTGTTCCTGACGCGCCGCGGCCGCTACTTCGGGCCGCTGATCGAACGCATCTACCGCGTCACGCGGTGGCAGTGGGCCGGCGGCCGGACCGCGGGCGCGATCACGGCGGTCGAAGATCTGTTTCTGAAACTGGCGCGGACCGATCGGCGGCGCATGCAACTGCTGTTCGTGCTCGCCATCGCGTGCTATTGGCTGATGGCGGTCGAGGTGTTCCTGGTGTTCTGGGCGATGGGGCAGCCGATCTCGCTCTGGGTCGGCACGATTGTCGAGACGTTCTGGCGATCGGCGAGCGTCGCCGGGGGCGCGATACCAGGCAACCTCGGAGCGCTTGAAGCCTCGCATGTCGCGGTCGTGAATGCGCTCGGTCTCGCAGGTGGCGGCACCCTGGCGCTGTTCCGGCGGTTCCGCAGCCTACTGTTCGCGGCGCTTGGTTTGGCCGTGTATCCTCGCGACGCCGCGGCGCCGCGGCAGACGCCATGATCGGCTCGATCGTCTCGACCATTCAGGAGTGGGCCAGCGAACTCGGCGGCGTCGGCCTGTTCGTGATCGCCGCGCTCGATTCGTCGTTTCTGTCGTTCCCGCAGGTCAACGATCTGCTGATCATCGTCCTCAGCACCAAGTACCCCGCGCGGATGCCGTATTACGCGGGCATGACCGTACTCGGCTCTCTCGTCGGCTGTTTCGCGTTGTACGTTGTCGCCCGCCGCGGCGGTGAAGTGTTCATGCGCAAGCGGCTGAAAGGCCGCCACGTCGACCGGATGCTGGCGCTGTACCAGAAATACGGGCTGCTCGCGGTCATTGTGCCGGCGCTGCTTCCACCCCCCGTGCCGTTCAAGGTCTTTGTCCTGATGGCCGGGGCGGCGGCCGTGTCACCAGTCAAGTTCGGTCTGGCGATCGTCATCGGCCGCGGCATCCGCTACTTCGGGCAGGGTTATCTGGCGGTGCTGTACGGCGAGCGGGCCGCGGAGTACATGAAGCAGTACGGTGCGCAGATCGGTATTGGCCTGGCGGTCGCGGCGATTGCCGTCGCGATCATCGTGATCCGCATACGACGCTCGAAATAGTCATGGACGAACTGCCGATACACGCCGTGCACGTCGACGTCGTGCGAACGACGAACGCGGATGCCCTGGCGCGGCTCGACGCCTACCAGCCGCTGCTGTCCGACGATGAACGGCGCCGCATGGAGCGGTTTGTATTCGATCGCGATCGACGCGCCTTCCTGTTGACGCGCGCGCTGGTGCGAACGACGCTCTCGCGATACGCGCCGGTGGCGCCGGCCGACTGGCGGTTCATCGCCAATGCGCACGGCCGGCCCGAGATTCTCGATCGGCATGCCGGCGCCCCGGATTTGCGTTTCAACATTTCGCATACCGATGGCGTGATCGTGTGCGCGGTCACGATCGGCCGCGAGGTCGGCGTCGACGTCGAGCACATCAGACGCCACCTCACACATGATGTCGCCGCGCGCTTCTTTGCGCCGGCGGAGGTGCACGATCTGAAGCAGCTGCCGGCAGAGGAACAGGCACGGGTCTTCTTCGATTACTGGACGCTCAAGGAGTCGTATATCAAGGCACGCGGGTTCGGCCTCGCGCTGCCGCTCGCCGACTTCGCGTTCAAGCTCAATCCGCCGGCCCCGCCGGTGATCACCTTCGAACCGGCCCTCGATGACGACCCGCGTTCATGGCAATTCGTGCAGGACTGGATTACACCCGACCATCGCCTTGCCCTCGCGGTGCGGCGCGAAGGCCGCGATCTCCCGGTACGGCTGCGCGAAGTGGTACCGCCGGCATGACCGGCGGGACGATGCAGCGGCGCCTGGAGCGAGCCGGCGCATGAAGTTGTGGGCGATCAGCGACCTGCACGTCGGCTACGAGGAAAACCGGCGTGCGGTGCAGGCATTGCCCGATTACCCGGAGGACTGGCTGATCATCGCCGGCGACACCGGCGAGACCCCCGCACATCTGGACTTCGTGCTGCGCACGCTGACGCCGCGATTCGCGCAGGTGATTTGGACGCCCGGCAATCACGATCTCTGGACGCCACGCACGCTCCCGACTGCCCAGCGCGGCGTGCCTCATTACCAGCGCCTGGTGTCGTTGTGTCACAAGTACCGCGCGCTGACGCCCGAAGACGGATTTGCGCGATGGCCGGGCGACGGCCCGGCTCGCGCGATCGTCCCGACGTTCACGCTGTTCGATTACTCATTCCGCCCCGCCACCGTGACTCGGGAAAACGCCGTGACCTGGGCGTCGATCACTGGCGTTCGCTCGGCCGACGAGGACCTGCTCTCGCCGAATCCGTACGCAACCTGCGACGAATGGTGTGCGGCGCGCGTCGCATATACGGAGCAGCGCCTGGCCGAGATGTCCCCGGACACCAGGCTGATCGTCGCGAATCACTTCCCGCTGCGGGCGGAACTCGCGGTGCTGCCGCGCATTCCGCGATTTTCGATCTGGTGCGGCACGACCAGGACCAGCGACTGGCATCGCCGCTTCAACATCGAAACCGCGATCTACGGCCATCTGCACATGCGCTCGAGCCGCCACATCGATGGCGTTCGGTTCGAGGAAGTCTCGCTCGGCTATCCGAGGCAGTGGCAGCAGAGCACGCCGCTGGCCGGCTACCTGCGGCAGATTCTCTAAATCTTGACGAGCCGATCCGCCGCAGCGGTGAGGGTCTCGTCCTTCTTCGCAAAACAGAAACGCAGCACCGGCCCGCCGGGATCTTTATAGAGAAACGCCGACACCGGAATCGAAGCCACGCCGTGCTCGACCAGCAGGCGATGCGCGATCGCCTTGTCGGTGTCTGTGCTCGCGATGTCCGAATAGTCGAACAACTGAAAATAGGTGCCGCCGCATGGCAACGGACGAAAACGCGACGCCGCAGTCAACTGCAGGAACAAGTCGCGCTTCGCCTGATAGAAGGGCGACAGGTCTTTTGCAGACGGATCTCGGCGGACGAATTCCGCGAAGGCAATCTGCGAGGGTGTGTGCACCGTGAACGTCATGAATTGATGCACGCGGATCACTTCGGCGATCAGTTCCTTGGGGCCGACGCAATAACCGACCTTCCATCCGGTGGTATGGAACGTTTTGCCAAAGGAGCTGATCACCACCGCGCGCGCGCGGAGGTCCGGGTAGCGCAACAAACTCTCGTGCCGGCGGCCGTCGAAAATGATGTGCTCGTAGACCTCGTCGCCGATCAGAATGATGTTGGTGCCGTCGACGATCGAAGCCAGCTGCCGCATGTCGTCCGCCGACCACGTCGTTCCGGTGGGATTGTGCGGCGTGTTGACGAGGATGGCGCGGGTCCGCGGCGTGATTGCCAGCCGCACCTCATCCCAGTTCACCGCGTAATCGGGATAACGCAAACTGACGAACACCGGCGTGCCGCCGCTGAGGCGGATTACCGGCACGTAGGAGTCGTAACAAGGCTCGAACAGCACGACCTCGTCGCCAGGCTGCACGAAGGTCGTTAAGGTCGCAAACAATCCTGCGGTCGCTCCCGACGTCACGACCACCTCGGTCATCGGGTCGTACTCGGGACCGTACAACTGCGCAACCTTGCCGGCGATCGCTTCACGAAGCGCCGGCACGCCGGGCATCGGCGCGTACTGGTTGTGCCCGTCCCGCATGGCTTTCGCCACCGCTTCGACGAGCGCCGGGTCGCAGTCGAAGTCAGGGAATCCCTGCGAGAGATTGATCGCCTTGTGCTCGTTCGCGAGCCGCGTCTGCACCGCGAATATGCTCACCCCGACGTCGGGCAATTTCGAGGTTACGGAAACACTCTTCGTCATCACGCCCCGCCATTCTGACATTTCCCGCGGCTTTCTGCCTTCTCGCGCCTGGCACCGAGCTAACGCATCCTGACCTCCGTCGTCTAACGTGGCATGCGATCCCCTGCCCTGTCGCTCGCCTTACGGAATCTGTTTCGACGCCCCGGTTTTGCCGTGGTGGCCCTGACGCTGCTCGCACTAGGCGCGGGCGCCAACGCGGCGGTGTTCTCCGTCGTTCGTGGCGTGCTGCTGCGGCCGTTGCCCTTTCCCGAGCCCGATCGCCTTGTGGCGATCGCGCCAAACGTCTTCGTCTCCAACGAGGATGTCGATTACTGGAGGAGTCGAACACGCAGTTTCGAACACATCGCGGCGTTGTCTGGCGGTTGGATGATGGGTCTCGTCGCCGACGGCGGCGAGCCCCTCAAGGTCACCGGGGCGCGGACCTCGGACAACCTGTTTCGAACGCTCGGCGCAACGGCTGCGCTTGGCCGCGTGATTGAACCCGGTGACAGTGCGCCCAACGCCCAACGTATCGTGGTGTTGAGCGACGGCGTGTGGCGAAGTCGCTTCGGCGCCAATCCCGCCGTGATTGGCCGCATCATCCAGCTCGATCAGGAACCACACACCATCGTCGGCGTGATGCCGCCCGGCTTTGAGGTCTTCGAGCCGGGAACGGATCTGTGGGCGCCGCTGGCCTGGACGCCAGGTACACCGCAATTCAAAGCGACGTTCTCACTCGCGGTTGGCCGCCTGACCCGCGAAGCCACTGTACAAACCGCGACCCGTGAGCTGAGCGAACTGGTTCCGGCGATGCGCAAGGAGCTGGCCCGCCCGAGCGATTGGGGCCGAACCATGCGCGTACAGTCGTTTCAGGAATCGATCACGGGGGACGTGCGGCCCGCGTTGTTGATCCTGCTCGGCGCGGTCGGACTGATCTTGATGCTGGCCGCGATCAATCTCGGGACGCTGGTGCTTGGCCGATCGATCGAGCGCGTCGGCGAAATGGCGCTGCGTTCCGCGCTCGGCGCCTCGCGGCGGCGGCTCATAGAGCAGGTCCTCGTCGAACAAGCCGTCCTCGCCGTTATCGGATCTCTCGCCGGCGTGGTCGTCGCGCGGGCGCTGTTGCCGGCTCTGGTCGCGCAGATTCCGGCGGAAGTGCCCCACCTCGGTCGAATCGAGCTCGATTGGACCGTACTTGCGACGGTCCTCGCCGCCTCCGTCTCCGTCGCAATGCTCGTCGCCCTCGTCCCCGCGGCGCTGGCGGCGCGGCCGACGATGCAGCCGCTGCTGCGACAGTCGCGGACGACCGACACGCCCGGCCGTCGCCGGGCGCTCGGATCGCTGGTCGCTGTGCAGATCGGCGTGGCCGTGGTCCTCGGAATTGGCTCGATGCTGATGCTGCGATCGCTCTGGAACCTGCAGCGCGTCGATCCAGGTTTCGATCCACGCGGCGTCTTGACGTTCAGATTGCAGACGACGTCGAAATATCGCGCGCTGACCACCGGGTTGCCTTATCTCGAGCAGGTGCGGGCACGCGTCGCCGCCCTGCCAGGTGTCGACAACACCGCATTCGCCGGCCACTTGCCGATGAGCGGATACTCGTGGACGACCGGCGCGCGCCGCATCGATCAGACGCTCGCGCCCGGCGAGCAGCCACCCACGGTTGGTTGGCGGTTCGTGCACGGCAACTACTTCCAGACGATGAGGATCCCGCTGAGGTACGGTCGGACGTTTGCTGACGGCGATCAGACGCAGTCCGCGGCGGTGGCCATCGTCAACGAAACGCTCGCGCGCCGGTTCTTCGACCAGCCGTCCCGCGCGGTCGGGCAGACGATGATCGTGCGGAGCGGACGTACGGGCCAGGACGAGCCCGTGCAGATCGTCGGCGTCGTGGGCGACGTTCGCCATGTCAGCCTCGACAAGGAACCACTGCCAGAAATCTTCAGGCCATTGACGCAGACGTTCATGTTTCCGATGGCGATGGTCGTGCGCACGCAGGGCGCGCCGGAGCAACTGGCCGCGGCGATCCGGCAAATCGCCTTCGAGGTCGATCCGATTGTCCCGGTCGCGGAGCTGCAGCCCTATACGACTCTGATCGCGGGAACGTTAGGCCGCCCTCGTTTGCTCGGCTTTCTGCTGACGGTTTTTGCGGCGACCGGGCTCGCACTGGGGCTGGTCGGGGTGTACGGCGTCGTCGCGTATCGCGTGCGGCAGCGCGAGCGTGAGATTGGAGTGCGTCTCGCGCTCGGCGCCACGCCATCGTCGATGGCCACCTCTGTCGTCGCGCAAGGCGCAGTGTATGCGATTGCCGGCGTGGCCCTGGGCGTGCCGGCGGCGCTGCTGCTGTCGCGCGTGCTCGGCAGCCTCGTGTTTGGGGTGACCACGCACGATCCGCTGACGTTCATCCTGCTGCCGCTGGCGATTGTTCTGGTCACGGCGGCGGCCTGCGTGCTGCCGGCGCGCCGAGCGGCGCGCGTCGATCCGGTGGTGGCGATCCGGCAGGATTGAGGAGATAATTCGCGGCGGAGGCTTTCATGATCCGCCGTGTCTTTCTTGCTGCCATCGCCACGCTGGCGATTGGTTCGCTGACCCTCGAAGCAGGTTCAGCTCCTCATCGGGCTCGTCTGGGCATGGTCATCACCCAGAGCGACATCGCCTCGCAGATTGGTTTCAAGGTGATCCAGAGCGGCGGCAACGCGATCGACGCCGCGGTGGCGACGGCGTTTGCGATGGCCGTCACGCATCCGACCGCCGGCAACATCGGCGGCGGCGGATTCATCGTCTACCGTCCGGCCGCGGGTGAGCCGGTCTCCTACGATTTCCGCGAAGTCGGCCCGGCGCGTTCCTCGCCGGAGATGTGGTTGAAAGACGGGAAATACGACTTCGACCTCCATCACAACAGCCACATGTCGGTCGGCGTACCGGGCACCGTTGCCGGGCTGCACCTGGCGTGGAAGGAACAGGGATCGAAGCCGTGGAAGGAGCTGGTGCAGCCGGCGATCGCTTTGGCTCGCGACGGCTTCGAAGTGTCGCACGGGCTGGCGCGGTCCCTCGCGGGTCAGCTCGACGACTTCAAGAAATACCCCGCGTCGCTCGCGCAATTTTCGAAGAACGGCAAGCCGTACGAAGCCGGTGACATCCTCAAGCAGCCCGACTTGGCCAAGACGCTGACGCGGATTGCCGAGCAGGGGCCGGCCGGCTTCTACGAAGGCGAAACCGCGGCGTTGATCGAAAAGGAGATGAAAGCCAACGGCGGCCTGATCACGATGGCGGATCTCAAGGCGTATCAGGCCAAGAAGCGCGGCGTCATCAAGGGCACGTATCGCGGCTACGAGATCATCGGCATGCCGCCGCCCAGCTCCGGCGGCACCGCCGTGGTGCAGATGCTCAACATCCTCGAAGGCTACGATCTCAAGAGCAACGGCTACGGCTCGGCGAAGAACCTGCACCTGATCGCCGAATCGATGCGCCGCGCGTTCGCGGATCGCGCACGCTACCTCGGCGATCCCGACTTCGAAAAGGACATCCCGATCGCGATGCTGACGTCCAAGGATTATGCGGCCCAGCTGCGCAAAACCATCAATCCCGACAAGGCGTCGAAGTCGTCGACGAACTCGTTCACGTTCACCTACGAATCCGACGAGACCACTCACCTGTCGATCGTCGATGCGAAACGCAATGCCGTGTCGCTGACTTACACGCTCGAGTATGGCTACGGCTCGCGGATCGTCGTCCCTGGCGCGGGTTTCCTGTTGAACAACGAAATGGGCGACTTCAACGCCGCCCCAGGCCTGACCGACGAGCGCGGACTGATCGGGACCTCGCCGAATCTGGCGCGGCCCGGTAAGCGCATGCTGTCGAGCATGGCGCCGACGATCGTGGCGAAGGACGGCCAGCTGTTCATGGTGACCGGCACGCCAGGCGGCCGCACCATCATCAACACGGTTCTGACGACGATTCTCAACGTGATCGATTTCGGCATGAACGCACAGGAGGCCGTCGACGCCGGGCGGCTGCATCATCAGTGGCTGCCGGATCGCATCAACGTCGAGCGCTACGGATTTTCTGCGGACGCGATCAAGACGCTGCAGGCGATGGGCCACACCGTCAATGAGGTCGGCAACCAGGGCGCCGCCCAGATCATCGTGTTCAACCAGAAAGAGAACATGCTGGAAGGCGGCGTCGACCGTCGTCCGCCGGACGGCGGCGCCGCCGGAAAATAACCCCGGTCGCTACTGTCGCAGCGCCGTGACCGGATCGACGCGCATCGCCCGCAGCGCGGGGACGGTCACGGCGAGTAGCGCGACGAGCATCAGCGCTGCTCCCACCGACACGAGCGTGAACGGATCCGTCGGTTCAATCCCGAACAGGATCGTCCGCAAGCCCTGCATCAACGCGAGCGACGCGCCGAGACCAATCGCGAGGCCGATCGCGGTCTGCATCGCACCCTCGCCAAGTACCTGGCGCATCACCGCGGAAGGTTTCGCACCGAGCGTCAACCGCACACCGATCTCCGCCGTTCGCAGCGCGACGACGTGCGCCATCACGCCGTAGATGCCTGCGGCCGCAAGCACCAGCGCCAGCACGGCGAAGCACGTCAGCAACAGCATCGTAAAGCGCCGCTGTTGGACCGATCGCGAAGCCACGACGTCAAACGTGCGCACGTCTGACAGCGGCAGGTTCGGGTCGATTGCCCGCACAGCCGCGTGCACGTTTGGAATCAGCGTCAGCGGGTTGGCGGCCGCTTCCAGGACGAACGACATGCTGGCCTGCGGGTACTGTTCGAACGCCACATACATTTCGGGATTGGCCGGCGCGTCGAGGCCCCAATGTTTGACGTCGCCGACGATGCCCACTATCTCGTACCAGCGGTCGTCCTCCGCGGAGAATCGCACTCGCGCACCAAGCGGCGATCGGCCGGGCCAATAGCGCCGCGCCATGGTTTCGTTGATGACCGTGACCCTGGGCCCGGTGCGATCGGCGTCGACAAGCCCACGGCCCTGCATCACCTGCATTCCGGCGGCGGGTAGATATCCGGGCGTGACCGAGCGCGGGTGGGCGCGGGTCGGCCCGTCCTCCGCGGTCCGCTCCAGTCCATCAATCACGATCCCGTTGCGCTGATCGGCGGGCGTGAGCGGCAGCGCGCTCGTCGCGCCCGCGCGACGAATTGCCGGATCCGCGGCGAAGCGACGCTCGAGCTCGGCGTAAAAGCGCGTCAGCGCCTCGCCGTCGGCATACCGCGCTCGTGGCAACCGCACGTTGAACGTCAGTCGCCCGGCGGTGTCGATTCCCGAAGGCTCCGTCAACACGCGCTGAAAGCTGCGCAGCGTCAAACCGGCGCCGACGAGCACCAGCGACGTCAACGCGATTTCCGCGACGATCAAGCCGAAGCGCAGCCGCTTGCGCAGGCTCACCGGCGCGCGGCCGCCGGCTTTCAAGGTCTCGCCGGGATCGCCGTGCAGGAAGTGCCATGCCGGCAGAATGCCCGCCACTAGCCCCGTTCCCACACACGCCGCGATCGTGAACGCGAGTACGGGGAGGCTGAAGACGACTGAGTCATCGAGGCGCAGCGCCGGTGGCATCTGAACGGCGAGCATTTGCACGCCCCATACCGCGACGAGCAGGCCGGCGGCGCCGCCGACGAACGCCAGGACGACCGCTTCAACGAGCATCTGCCTGAGCAGCCGCGCACGTCCGGCGCCGATGGCCGCGCGCAGCGCCATCTCGCGACGGCGCCCCGCGGCTTTCGCAAGCAGCAGGTTGGTGACGTTGATGCAGGCGATCAGCAAGACGAACGCGACCGCCACCATCAGGATCAGCAGCATCCCGCGCACGCTCTTGACCATATCGGGGGCCAGTGCCTCGACGTGCGAGCCGTGTCCTCGATTCGTGTCGGGATATTGCGCCTCCAGGTCTCGCCCGATGCGATCCATTTCGGCGCGCGCCTGTTCGAGCGTCGCGTCGGGCTTCAACCGGCCGTAGACCTGGAGGTAATGTGCCGAGCGCTGCGGCGGCTCGGCGCCGGCCTGCAGCACGGCGGGCGTCAGGATGCGCGTCTCTCCCGCGGGGAACGCTACGTCCGGCGGTAGCACCCCGATCACTTGATGCGGCAATCCCTGCAACATGATGGTGCGTCCAACGACGCTGGAATCGCTGCCGAAGCGCTGCTGCCACAACGCGTGACTCAGTACGGCGACGCGATTGCGGCCGGCCAGGTTTTCCTCCGCCGCGAAGCCGCGGCCGTGCATTACGCGGACGCCGAACACCTCGAACAACGACGCCGTCACCATGGCGCCGGGCACCCGTTCGGGGTCACCGGCGCCGGTGAGATCGAAGGCGGCCTCGCTGAGTGCCGCCACCGAGGCGAATGTCGTGCTGAGCCGGGCCCAGTCGAGGAAGTCCGCCGGCGACACGGGGTTCGTGAACACGCCTTCGTTCGGACGCTTCTCGTACACCCGCACGAGGCGTTCGGGCTGCGGATACGGCAACGGCCGCAATAACACGGCCTGCACCGCCGAAAACACTGCGGTGTTCGCGCCGATCGCCAAAGCCAGGGTCAGCACGATGATTGCGCTGGTGGCGGGCTGACGGCCCATCGCCCTGATCGCGTGCCGCACGTCATAACGCCATGTCTCGAACGTCCATCGCCCGGTCTCGTATTCGACGTAGGCGGATGTCCTGCGGAAGCGACGCCAACCATCGTTGCGCGCCCCGAATCCATGCCGCAGGACGTCGGCAAGCGCTCGTGCCCAGACCGCAAGCCGGCCCAGGCCCCGGGCGCGCGCGAGATCGGCGACAAACAGGGCCTCCATCTCGGCGCCGAACTCGCGGCGGAGATCCGGAGGACAGAGCCGCAGCAACACCCGATACAACGTCCGGCTGATCGCCATGGCTAGCGGCTCCTCAGCAAGCGCCTGGCGCGAGGATCGACGACCAGCGCTTCGAGCCGTTTCACTTCCGCGCGCGCCACTTTCGCGCCAAGCGTTGTCAGGCTGAAGTACTGGCGGCGTTCGGCAGGATCCGCCTCGGCGTCGCCTGCCGTTTCCTCGATCAGCCCGTCATCCCGCAGCGCCCGCAGCGTGCGGTAGAAGTTGGCGGGCAGAATCCTGCCGCCGCCGTCGTGTTGCTGAATGTGCCGAATCAGACCCCAACCGTGACGTTTGCCTTCGGCCAGCTCGAGCAATACGTCGAGCACGAACGGCTTGAGGGGAAGAAAACGATCGACGCGGTCGCGATCCTGAGGCATGTCGCGACACTACTATCAAACTGATAATAGTGTCAATTTGATAGCAGCCTGCCTGTCTGCCTGTCGGCCTGTCTGCCTGTCGGCCTGTCGGCCTGTCTGCCTGTCTGCCTGTCTGCCTGTCTGCCTGTCTGCCCTACCCGTTATTCACGTACTCGAAGCCAAACCGCCCCTTGACGCATAAATTCCCGCGCGTCACCTCGTTGTCGAACGGCGACGTGACTTTGATGATCTGGCGATCCTGCACGTGAACGGTCAGCGTGCAACCGACGCCGCAATACGGACAAATCGTGTCGGTGGCGGTCTGCTCCTGCGGGCGCCACTCGCCCGCTTCCCTCAAATCGAATTCGGGCTTCGCCATCAGCGCGCCGGTCGGACACACCGCAATGCAGTTGCCGCAATAGACGCACGCGGACTCGGGAAGCGGGACATCGAGCTCGGTGGAAATGTGCGCATCGAAGCCACGACCTGCAACGGCGATCGCAAACGTGTTCTGGGCATCGTGCCCGCACGCTTCAACGCATTTGTAGCAAAGCACGCACTTGCTGTAATCGCGGATGTAGAGATCGTTGTCGACCTTCACGGGCTGGGCGACGGTTTCGCCGTGGCCAAACCGCTCCGGATTGGCGCCGTACTCCTGCATCATCGGCTGAAGCGAGGGGGCTGTCGACAGGTCGACGGACGAAGCGAGCAATTCCAGCACGAGCTTGCGTGACAGATCGACGCGCGGCGATCGGGTCTTGATCATCATGCCGGCTTCGACGGCGCGAGAACACGCCGGAGCGAGCACCCGCGCGCCCTCGACTTCGACGACGCAGACCCGGCAGGCGTTGACCGGAGTCAGGGTCTCCAGATAGCACAGCGTGGGGATCTCGATGCCGAGGATCTTGCAGGCGTCGATGATCGTCGTGCCTTGCGGCACGTCGATCGAACGCCCGTCGATCGTGACCCGAACCAGCGGCTTGTCGGCCGGCGCCGGCGGCTTTGGATCGGCCGTCGACCGTGGCGGCAGGGTGAACCAAATCGGCTCGCTCACACGTGTCCTCCGCTGTTGGGATCCTCAGGCCTCGGTCTCAACACATTGGCGAACGCAGACTCGATGGCTGACGCCGCCGTCTGTCCCAGGCCACAGATTGACGCATCGCGCATCGCTTGAGCCAGCTCCGCGTAGGTTCGATCGGCGACGCGCGCGCCGCCAGCGGAGGCCGACAGCATCTCGAGCTGCCTCACCGTTCCGACGCGGCACGGCACGCACTGGCCGCACGATTCGTGCTTGAAGAACTCGGCGATGCGGCGCAGGGTGTCGTGCAAGTCGGCGGTGTCGTCGAACACCATGATGACACCCGATCCCAGCGTCGCCCCGGCCGCGCGCGCGCCCTCGAATGACAGCGGCATGTCGAGGGCGTCCGGCCCGACGAACGTCCCGGCAGCGCCGCCAAGCAGCACTGCCTGCAGGCGACGTCCCGGATGGATGCCGCCGGCGAGCTCAATCGCTTCTCGCAGCGTCCGTCCGCACTCGATCTCGTAGAGGCCGGGATTGACGACATGTCCGGACAGGCAAAACAGGCGCGACCCCGTCGACGCAGGCGTCCCGCTGTTGGCCCAGGCCTCGCCTCCCTCGTTGACGATGTCGAGCACGTTGACCAGCGTTTCGACGTTGTTGACCACCGTCGGCTTGCCGAACAGCCCGGACTGGGCCGGGAACGGCGGCTTCGAGCGCGGCTCACCGCGCTTGCCTTCGATCGAATTGAACAGCGCCGTCTCCTCGCCGCAGATATAGGCGCCGCCGCCGCGCCGGATCTCGATGCCGAACGCAAAACCCGATCGCGCGATGTCCGGGCCGAGATAGCCGGCCGCGGCCGCCTGCGCGATCGCGTGACCGATCGCGCGTTCCGCTTCGGGATATTCGCCGCGGATGTAAATGAAGCCGCGCGCGGCGCCGGTCGCGAATCCACAGATCGTCATCGCCTCGATCACCGCAAACGGATCCTGTTCCATGACGACACGATCCTTGAACGTGCCCGGTTCCGATTCATCGGCATTACACACCACGTAATGCGGATAGCTCGATTCGCGTGCGACCGCCTCCCACTTGCGGCCGGTCGGGAACGCCGCGCCGCCGCGGCCCATCAGCTTGGCCGCCGTCACTTCGGCGATCACTCGAGCAGGCCCCATCTCGATCGCTTTCGCGAGCGCCGAATACCCGCCGTGGCGGCGATACTCATCGAGGCTGGAGGGATCGACGCGTCCGATGCGCTTGAGCAGGCGCGCGGCGCCCAGGGCGCCGAGGTGCGGTACCACCGCGGGCTTCACGACAAATCGCTGCGGGTCTTTGCCGGCGCGCGTGATCAGCGCGGCCGCGCCGTAATCACATTGGCCCAGGCACGGCGAGCGTTTCACCGTGAAGCCCTGGCTCGTCAAGTCGGCGATCTGCGTGTCGAGGCCGTGGAGGCGACAAGCGATGTCGTCGCAGACGTGCGCGATGTTGCCGGACTGCGGCTCGGTGGCGAGCAGGTGATAGAAAGTCACGACACCCCACGCCTCCGCCGGCGGTACCGTCAAACGCCGGCAGATGTAATTGAGCGCGCCGCGGCTGATCCACCCCATCGCGTCCTGGACCGCATGCAGCGCCGGGAGCAGGCGATCGCGATCGCCGGTCAGGCTGCGGCCACCGACGGCCGCACGGCCGTCGCGCGCGATATCACGCTCGCCGCCGCCCCAGCCGCTCACCGGCGGGCCCAGCAGTCGATCGACGGCAGCCCGCTCGGCTTCGCTCGGTTCCGCGCCGACGATGTGCAGATCCATCAGCGCCCGGAGCGGGAGGCCTCCGCCGCGACGGCCGGATCCTCGTGCACGGCAGCCGCGTCCAGCTTCTCGATGCGAATCGCCGTGGCCTTGAACTCCGCCGTGCCGACGAGCGGATCGACCTTGTCGTTCGTCAGCAGGTTGGTCGAGACGTCGTCGGGAAAATGGAAGGTCATGAAGGTCAAACCCGGACGGAGCGCTTCGTCGAGATGCACCGGCGCTACGACCGAGCCGCGGCGCGAGCAGATGCGCACCCGCTGTCCCTCCGACAGGCCGAGGCGCTCCGCATCTTCCGGCGACACGTCGAGCGTTTCGCCGCGACGCGTCGGGTAGGCATACGAGCCGGTCTGCACGCCGGTGTTGTATTCGGCGAGGCGGCGGCCGGTGGTCAGGCGCAGCGGGAAGTCGTCGCTCAACTCGTCGAGCGGCAGCGCGTGCCGCACGATCGAAAACGGCGCGCGCGGTCCCTTGACCGGGCGCTCCCACAGCCGCGAGTGCAGGAACATCTCGCCCGGATGCTCCTCGTCGTAGCACGGCCAGCGGAGGCCGTCCAACGCGTCCAGCCGCGCGTAGCTCATCCCCGCGTGCACGGGCGACAGCTGCCGCACCTCGTTCCACATCGACTCGGCATCATCCGGCCAGTCGTGGCCCATGCGGCGCGCGATGTCGACGATGATCTTCAAATCCTCGCGCGCCTCTCCGGGTGGATCGAGCGTCCTGCGGACCCGCTGCACGCGCCGCTCGCTGTTGGTGACGGTACCTTCGGATTCGAACGCGCCGGCCGCCGCCGGCAACACGACATCGGCCCGTTGCGCGGTCTCGGTCAGGAAGATGTCCTGCACGACGAGAAACTCGAGCCCCTCGATCAGCCGCGTCGCGCGATGCTGATCGGCCTCCGATTGCAACGGGTTCTCGCCGATCACGTAGAGCGCCCTCAGCTCGCCACGTTCCATCGCATCGAACATCCCCGACAGATGCCAGCCCTTCTTCGGCGGGATCGCGACGCCGTAAAAGGCGTCGAACTTCGCCCGCACGGCATCGTTCTCGACGTGCTGGAACCCCGGCAGCCGATCCGGCAGCGCGCCCATGTCGCCACCGCCCTGCACGTTGTTCTGACCGCGCAGCGGATTCAACCCCGATCCCCACCGGCCGACGTGACCGGTCAGCAGCGCCAGGTTGATCAACGCGAGCACGTTGTGCACGGCGGTGTGATGCTCGGTGATGCCGAGGGTCCAGCAGATGATCGCGCGTGGCGCGGTCGCGTAGGTATGCGCCATCTCCCGAATCACCGCCGCGGGCACGCCGGTTTCCAGCGCGCCCCGGTCGAGCGTCCACGGCATGACCAGGTCACGATATTCGGCGAAGCCGGTCGTCGCATGTTCGATGAATTCGTCGTGGGTCAGGCCGCTGCAGATGATCTCGCGCGCCATGGTGTTGGCCAGCGCGATGTCGGTACCGACGTCGAGGCCCGCCCACACGTCCGCCCACTCCGCGGAGCTGGTGCGCCGTGGATCGATTGCGTAGAGCTTCGCCCCGCGCTTCACGCCCTTGAGCAGGTGGTGGAAGAAGATCGGATGCGTCTCCCTGGCGTTCGATCCCCAGAGCAGGATGCAATCCGTTTCTTCAATCTCGCGGTACGAGCTGGTCCCCCCGCCCATGCCGAATGCCGTCGCCAGACCGGCGACGCTCGGGGCATGTCACGTACGGTTGCAGCTGTCGAGGTTGTTGGAGCCCATCACCACGCGGGCGAACTTCTGCGCCGCGTAGTTCATCTCGTTCGTGCTTTTCGAGCAGCTGAACAGGCCGAAGGCCTGGCCGCCGTGCGTGTCCCGCGTCGCGGTAAAACCACGAGCGACGCGTTCGAGCGCCTCGTCCCACGTCGCCGGCCGAAGCGCGGCGCCGCGAGCATCGCGAACGAGAGGATGGACCATCCTGCGCATCCCTCTCATATACCGCTCATTGTAACGGGGACGGCCGCCGCACCCGGCAAAACCCGTTACGCACTGCACTTCAACAGGTAGACGGCAATTTCCAGGTCGACCGATGGTGGCAACCCTGGCGTCGCCTGGGCGCTGGTATAGGCACGGCATGCCGTCACGGCATCACCGAGTTTGTCGGCCGCGCGCGCCAATCCGACCCACGCATTCGGCGTGGGCGAAGCCTGCGTCGCGCGCTCGAACGCGTCGCGGGCTTCCGCGAACTGATCGACCTCGAACCACAGCTCGCCTTCAATCTCGTCGATCGGCAATGGCCAGCGTGGCGCGGCACCGGCCAGCGCCATCTGCTTCGAGAGGTCTCGTGCGTGCGCGAGCAGGACCATCATTTCCTCCCGCTCTTCCTGTGCGGCGGCCACAGCGGCGCGAATCGCGATTTCCGCGTAGCGGGCGGCGGTATGCGGAAAGGCGTCGAGGTCTTTGAGACGCGCGTTGACCGGCCCGAGCAGCTCCAGCGCGCCGCCCTTCGGCGCCACCGCCCGGGCCGCGCGCCAGCCGTCCATGGCGAGGCGCTCGATTTCCCGCTCCGCGGGCGTCTGCTGTAACAGCAGTGCCGCGATTACCGCGACCAGCATCGGACCAACATTCTACGATTCCGCACCGGCACGGCCTACGTCGATACCAGCGACACCAACACACCGGTCGCGACGTCGTCGACCGCTCGCGGCTGGAGTTGCCCCGATTCAACCGTGAACGATCGCAGTCCGACGGCGTTCTCGGGCGGCGGCGGCGCGCCGGCGCCGGCCCACGTATTCAAGCCGAGATGATGATGATAGCCACCCGCTGCCACGAACAACGCGCCTGGATAACGGCGGACCGTGGCTTCAAATCCGATCTCGCCGCAGTAGAACGCTTCCGCGGTATGCAGATGCGGCACGTGCAGGTGCACGTGCCCGATTACCGTCGCCGGGTCGAGGCCGATCCATGGCGCATCGGCCCCCGGCTCGTCGGCGATCGCCTGCACATCCAGCGGATCGGTCGCCATCGTCAGTTCGCCGTTGTGATACCGCCACGTGTCGCGGCTGCGATCGCGGTAGATCTCGATGCCGAGGCCGTCCGGATCGTTGAGATACACGGCTTCGCTGACGAGGTGATCGGCGGCGCCGGTCAGCGGCCAGCGCATCTCGGCCAGCCGGCGCAACGATCGGCCCAACGCAGCGCGCGACGGCACCAGAATCGCGAAGTGAAACAACCCCGCGCGGCGCGCCGGCCGGGGCACCGCGTCGCGGCGTTCATGAAGCTCGATCAGCTGGCGGCCGCCCGGAGGCGCAAGCCCGCCCTCGACCCCTGTAAAGCCGAGCACATCCTGATAGAACGACATTGAGCGATCGCGGCTCTGGACCGTCAGGCTGACTCGGCCGATGCGCGCGTCGGCGGGAAGCGGCATCGTTACTGCGGCGCCTGAATCCGATGCATCGTCTTGCCGTCGGCGTCGAGGAAGTCGATGGACGCGGTACCGTCGGCCGCGACCTTCATCACCAGGCGCGGCTTGCCGTTGGCGTCGGACAACCCGACCTGCGCGGCGCGATCGGGCGTCTTGCCGGCGAACAATCGCACCGGCCCCGGCGGCGCCTTGGCGCGCACGGCCTTGACCGCGGCGTCACGCTGCGGGCCCTCCGGCAAGGCGTTTGCCGCGTTCAGTCCTTTGATCAGATCGCTGAGCGGCTGGTCCGATCGATCCCACACCTGCAGTCCGGCCTGCCGTCTGCCGTCGGGAGTCTCGCTGTAACTGATGCCGATCGTCTGATCCTGTTTGAGCTGATCGAACATCACGCCGGCGTTGGCGCGGCGGCCGTTGTCGTCGGTGCCCGTGAACGTCAGCCCGCCCACTTCGTCACCTTCGTCGTTGAAAAACAACATCCCCGCCACCGGCCGCGGCCGGTTGATCACCACGCCGTCGAGGACGCCGGGATGCATCTTGTCCTTGTTGGCGATCACCATCCGCAGGGTGCCGTTGGCGTCGACGACATTGATGCGCTGCACGGTCAGCTCCTCGATGCGCTGCGCCGCCGGCTGACTGAAGGCCGATACCGACACAAACACGAGCACGGCGACGCTGATGGCCGCGTAGATCTGCAAGACTCGAAGCTGGGTACGAAGGCTCATCCTCATCGCGCCATCATACGCCCGTCGAAACGGTCACACGCCAACCAGCAACGACGCTTGGCGGCTGCGAATCAGGGCTTTGGTATCTTGAGCGTCGCGCTGATCATCGCGCTGCCGCTCAACGCATAGACCAGCGACAGCGGATGCAACAGCCATGGCTGAATGCGCACCGCGCCAAACCACACGTTGTCACCGACATGCCCGAGGTACTGCGCGATGCCGAGCATCACCACGATCAGAATGCTCGTCGGGATCGGCGTCCCTTCGAAGTACTTCACCTTGCCCGTGGTCTCGTCCGCTAATGCCGCCGCCGTCACGTTGAAGCGGGCCAGACGGCTGACGCCGCAGACGACGAAGTAGGTCAGGATCAGAATGTCCCACCCGCCGCGCAACCCAAGGGTGAAGCCAAGCACCGCCGGCGCGACGCCGAACGAGATGACATCCGCCAGCGAGTCGAGGTCCGCGCCGAGCACGGACTGCCGTTTCTTGTTCAGCCGCGCCACGTAACCATCCAGGACGTCGCATACCAAGGCGGTCGGCAACAGGATGAACGCGGTCCATAGATACCGAGGCCGATCCGTAGCGAGATAATCGAGGCACAGGAAAATCGCGATGGTGCCGGCGGAGGCGTTGCCGATCGTCAGCACGTCCGCCCAGGTATAGGACCGGATCATCGACACGTGCCGCTTGCGCTGCTCCACGTCTGCAGCGTACCACCACCGGCATTCGGATTAGCTCTACCGTTCGGCCGCGTGCTACTCTCACCGGCCGTGAACCGACCTCGCCTGGAGAACGCCGGCGACATCCTGATGCGCGCCGTCGACAGCATGACCGACGGCTTCGCGCTGTTCGACGCCGACGACCGCGTCATCCTTTGCAATCAGGTCTACGCGTCGATGCTGGAGGGGTTCGGCGAAACGCAGCTCAACGCGACGTCCCTGATCGGCACCCATGTCGAAACGATCATTCGCAAGCAGATCGAGCACGGGCAGCCGATCCCGCCGGAGTACGGCGGCGATGTCGACAAGTGGGTTGCCGATCGCATGGCCATTCATCGCCGCGCGGACGGCGTCCCGTACGTTCAGCAACTGAAGAACGGCCGATGGGTGCAGTCGATCCGGCACCGCATGCCGGATGGCTACATGGTCGTGCTGCGCTCCGACATCACCGCGTTCAAAGAGCGCGAGCGGGCGGCGCAATTGCTCGCGCAGCATGACGCGCTGACCGGCCTGCCCAACCGCCGGGTACTCCACGATCGCCTGCTTCAGGCGATGGCCCGCGCGCGGCGCAGCAACGAGATTGTCGCCGTGCTGCTGATCGACCTGGACGACTTCAAACCCGTCAACGATACGCATGGCCATCGCGCCGGCGACGAGGTCCTACGACTTACCGCGGACCGGCTCAAAGGCTGCCTGCGCATTACCGATACGGTCGCCCGCTATGGCGGCGACGAGTTCGTGGTGATCGCCGAGTGCGGCGCCAAGACCGCCGACGTCGCCGCGGTCGCCGGCAAGATCATCGCCGCCGTGGCGCGGCCGATCGCGCCGGTCTGGACCGAGCTGCCGACCTGCCCCGATATTCACATCAGTTGCAGCGTCGGCATCAGCGAATATCCGGCGCACGGCGATGATCCGGACACGCTGATTCGGCACGCGGACCACGCCATGTACCGCGCCAAACAGGGCGGTCCCGGCCAGTTTGCCCGCTATCAAGAAACTTGAGCGGATCGGCGCGCGGCGACGACCGCCGCCTCCGTCACGATGCCCGCGTCATTGAACCGCACAACCCTCCGGCTTCGGCGGCTCGTCGACGGCGTCAGGCTTGCGCGCGCAGTAGCGATAGCGCGCACCACGTCGATCCTGCACTTCCCAGAACAACGGACAGCGCGGCCAGTATTGGACTTCGGTCAGCAGTTCGCGATGTCTCGTGATGGCTTCCGGCAGGTCGATCAGCGACGGGCGAAAGTGATGCCCAAGCGGGCCTGAACGGTGGAAGTTCGGCGTGTCGACCGCAGTGCACGACGCCAGCCGCGGCACCAGTCCGCCGGCCTCGGTGACGAAGATGTTGACGGCCGTCGCGCCGAACGATTGGGCGCCGACGCGATCGAAGCGCAGCGTCGCGCGGTTCTTCATGATCACATCGGCGCACACCGAATTGCTTGCGAAGACACGACTGCCGCATCCAACCGTCACCATAATCACGCCGGGAACCGAACCAATCTGTTCGTGCGCGCGCGAACGCTCTTTCGCAGCAGGCAAGTAGGAGCACCCGGCGACGGCGAACGTTGCGCCGACGGTCCCCCACAAACCCAACACACCGGCCGCCGCGCGAGTCACCATCGGCCCGACGCCCCGCCGCCGCCCGACGAACCACCACCAAATGACGAGCTCGAGCCGCTCGATCCACCAGACCGTCCTGACCCCGAGGTGCCCATCGTCCAACCGGTGGATGACCCGCCCTTTCCGCCGCCGCCGTCGCGAAATGCGTTCCGCCATGAGGGGCGGCCGCCGAGGCGATATCCGACGATCGCGATGAACAACGCCAAGGGCACCAGCGTCACCGCTGCGACAGCGGGCACGAACAGCAGCGACATCAATAGCGGCAGGCCGCCGAAGAAACTGCCGAACAACAGAGGAAAGCCGGTCTTGGTCCGCACCCCGAGGCCGACCATGCCGAAACCGATCGTCACGAACAACCCAAAGAAGGGAATCAGGATCCACTCGGGGACGCCATCGCCGGCGTGATCGTCCAACGCGGCGATCTGTTCGGGCGTCAGAACTTGCTGTTTGCCGACGACATCGGCAATGCGATAAACACCGTCGCGAATGCCGCCCGCATAATCGTTCTCGCGAAACCGCGGCGTGAACTGCTCGCGGATAATCTGGCCGGCGAGGCCGTCCGGCAGCACGCCTTCAAGGCCATAGCCGACCTCGATGCGCATTTCCCGCTCGTTCGGCGCAACGACGACGAGCACGCCGTTATCTTCGTTCGCCCGGCCGACGCTCCACGCCTGAAACAGCCGGTTGGCGTATTCGTCAACGGGCATTCCGTCCAGCGAGTGCACCGTCGCCACGGCGATTTCAGATGACGTTTGCTGTTCGAGTTGAGCGAGCCGACGATCGATCTCTGCCTCGGTTGCCGCGTCGATGAGGTCGGCGAAATCGTTGACGCGGCCAGTCGGCTTCGGGAGTGTCTGAGCGGCTGAGAGCGATGCGACAATGATGAGCCACGCCGTTACAAACAAAGACGTGCGAGCGAGCATCCACCCTCCGGTGTGCGGCGTTACGGCCGCGCCCATCCTACCGTATCCATTACAATGTTTCCGCCTGCGCTCGCCGGCGATCGAGCGAGCGACGCGAAACCTCGCTACGGCGGCCGCCGGCCGCGACGGCAGGCGCTGAGGAGTTATTCATGCAACGTTCGACCAAGACCACCGCCATCGTGGGCGCCCTCGCGCTGACCGCGATGCTGGCGTCATTGACCGCCACCACGCTGACGCAGGGCGGACAGGCGCCCCCGCCCGCGAACACACCGCCGAAGCCGCTCGTGCCCGTCGCGGCCAGCTCGGTTGCCGCCAACCCGGATCCTTACATCGGCGAATTCGTCACGATGACCGGCGCTGTTGAAGCGAACCTGTCGAAAACTTCGTTCTCGGTGGATCAGGACAAGAGCAAGGCCACCGGGAAAGAGGTGCTCGTGCTGGCGCCGTCGCTGCAGCAGCCCGCGGAGCAGAACGGCTATGTCACCGTGATCGGTGAGCTGATCAAGTTCGACGAGAAAGAGGTCGCGGCAAAGCTGAAGGACTACAAGATCGATCTGTCGCCCGCCGACGTCCAGAAATACGCCGGCAAGCCGGTGGTGCTGGCCACCGCCGTGATCAACAACTCGGGCATCGACATCGCGAAGAAGCCGATTCCGCCGATGACCGCCGACGACCTGGCGCTGCAGAAAATCATGACGCGACTGCCGCCGGCGCAGGGCGCGGTGCGCAAGGCGCTCGACAGCAAGGACGTCGCGGCCAGCAAGGAACAGGCGACGATACTCAAGACGGCATTCACGGAAATCGAGGCGTTCTTCAAGGCCAAGAACAATGCCGAAGCGTTGAAATGGGCGACCGAGGGCAAGAATCACGCGGAGGCGATCCTGGTCAACCTGGGCCTCAACAACGTGGAAGCCGCCAAGACCTCGATCGCGCCGCTCGGCGCGACGTGCGCGTCGTGCCACGGCAAGTACCGCGAACGCATGGAAGACGGGACGTTCCGCTACAAGCCCGGATTCTAGGATGCCGCGACGAGCCCGTTAGGCGTGGAGGTTCCGTTTTACGCGGCGATTTTCGTTTTTTGAGGCTCCGTGCGAGTTGAACGTATCGAATCACGAGGACATATGACACACACTGCTCTAGTCGCTCTCAGCTTGGTCGTCTTGGCGGGTACCGCGTATGCCCAGCAGCCGGGTGCCGCCGGCGCTCCCGGACAGCCGCAACAGGAGCGCCAGCGTCGCGAGCCCGATCCCCGCTCGATGGGTGGCGGCGATTGTCGCGACAACCCATATAACTGCAACGATGTTGCGAATCCTCTGCCGCAGCCAAACACGGTGTGGCTCGAGGAGATGACCTGGATTGACGTGCGGGACGCGCTCAAGGCCGGCAAGACCAACGTGATTGTGCCGACCGGCGGCATGGAGCCCAACGGCGTGTGGCTCGTCACCGGCAAACACAATTACGTGCTGCACGCCAATTGCGACGCGATCGCCCGCAAGATGGGCAATGCTCTCTGCGCGCCGATCGTCAAGTTCGTGCCCGAGGGCAACATCGAGCCGAAGAGCGGGCACATGACCTCGCCGGGCACGATCAGCGCCCGCGAAGAGACGTATCAGGCGCTGCTGACCGATATCGCCGAGAGCCTGCAGGCGCACGGCTTCAAAAACATCATCTTCATCGGCGACAGCGGCGGTAATCAGAAGGGCCAGCAGGCCGTCGCCGACAAGCTGACCGCGAAGTGGGGCGGCAAGGCGCTCGCGCTGCACATCGGCGAGTACTACGACTACGCCAGCGTGTCGAAGTACATGGAGGGCCAGGGCCTCAAGGAAGGCAAGTCGGACGGCATGCACGACGACCCGATCATCACGCTGAACATGTTCATCGACGATCCGAAGTCGGTGCGCTATGACGAACGTGTCAAGGCCGGCAAGGCCACCATCAACGGCGTCGACATCAGCAACCGCGCCAAGAACATGGAGCTGGCGAAGAAAATCGTCGAATTCCGCGCGACCAAGACGATCGAGGCGATCAACAAGCACATCGCCGCCAAGAGCAAGCCGACCAGCGCCGCGCAGCAGTAACGCCGGCATTGCCGGCCGCCGCAGAAATGAGAGGGCGCGTCCGATGAGGATGCGCCCTCTTCATTTTTGGCGGAGCGTATAATCCCGCTCCATGACCCGCAGCCGTCTCCTCATTCTCACCACGATCCTCGGCCTCGGATCCGTGGCCATGTCCGCCACGTTTGTTGAGCAGGCGCCGGCTGCCGGGAAACCGCCCGGAACGAGCTACAAGGGACAGGCCTTTACCTTCACGAAAATCGCCGAAGGCGTCTACCACGCCATCGGCACCGGCAACCTGGTGGTGATGTCGAACGCCGCGATCATCGAAGGCGATCGCGACGTGCTGGTCGTCGACTCCCACGTCAGCCCGGGGGGCGCGTGGGCGCTACGCGAAGAGCTCAAGGCGGTCACGCCGAAGCCGATTCGCTGGGTCGTCAACTCGCATTATCACTTCGACCACTCGCACGGCAATCAGATCTACGGACCCGAAGTGGAGATCATCGGCCACGACTTCACGCGCGCGCAGATGGTCGCCGGCAAGTCGCAGGACTCCCCCGCTCGAGAATTCTTTGTCGGCGGCGTCGCCAATACCGTCAAGAACCTCGAGGGACGTCTCGCGGCCGCGACCCATGACAAGAGCCGCGCGCAGCTCGAGGATCAGCTCGCCATCCAGCGCAACCATCTCGAAGGGACGAATGCGGTCCAGCCGACACCGCCGACGATGACGCTCAACAACACGCTGACGCTGCATCGCGGCGGGCGTGAGATCCGCATTCTGTTCCTCGGACGCGGCCACACCGCCGGCGACGTCGTCGTCTACCTGCCGAAAGAGCGCATCGTCGCCACCGGCGATCTGCTCATCAACGGTCCCTCGTACATGGGCGACGCGTTCTTTACGGACTGGATCGAGACGATGGAGAGGCTGAAGCAGTTGGAGTTCGACACCATCCTGCCTGGGCACGGTAGAGCCATGACCGGGAAGGCATCGCTCGATCACTGGCAGGCCTACCTGCGCGACTTCTGGACGCAGGCGCAGCGGTTTCACAAGGCCGGGACGCCGTGGGAGGAGGCGGCGAAACTGGTCGACCTGCGAGCCCAATCAGTGAACTATCCGACGATCAAAGCGCCGGGGATCGTCCCCAATCACGCCATGCGTCGCGCGTACGAAATCCTCGACGGCAACGTCAAGTGACGCGGCTCGCGGTCTGATCCGCGATCGCGACGGCGGTGTCGCCGTGTCATCATAAGCACGTCGTGCGTGTCACCGACAAGAATCAGATTCGAACCCTCCTCCAACGCGATCCTCGATGGTGCGTCTACGCGTTAGGCGATTTGACACCGCGCATGTTCGGCAAGTGCCAGTGGTTTACGCCAGATCTGACGCTCGTGCTTCATGACTACGGCACCAGCATCCTGTTCGCCTTCGGTACCGGCAGCATTCGTGAGGCACTCGACTACGTGACCTGGCCTGTTCACCTGCAGGTCCAGCCGGACGCTCTCGAAGAGGTCGCGCGCCATGCGAACGTCACCAGGGTGATGCACATGCTGCGCATGGCGTGGAACGGTCCATCTCTCGGCGCCGGCCCGACGAAGCAGGGTGGCGCGAATCGGCTGACTGCGGCCGACCTTTCGGCGCTCAAGCGGTTATACGGCGATGGCGAGTCGACCGGCGAGTCACCCGATTTCTTCTACGACTCGATGGTCGCCGACGGCGTGTTTTTCGGGATCTACGAGGCGGACGAGATGATTGCCGTCGCCGGCACGCATCTCGTCGCGCGCGATGAACGTGCGGCGGCGATTGGCAACGTCTACGTCCGGCGCGATCGGCGAGGCCGCGGCCTGGCGCGGCTGGTCACCGCGGCCGTACTGGATGAACTGCGCGGCATCGACACGATTGGTCTGAATGTGCGCGCGGACAACGCCCCGGCGATTCGTGTCTACGAATCACTGGGGTTCGTTGTGCACTGCGAGTTTCGAGAAGCCCTCGCCAGCCGCTAGGCGCGCTGGAACGAACGGCCCGGCCGCGAGGGCCGACGGCCGGATCCGAACGCCTTTGGCGGACGGGCGCTGCTGCGCTGGCCACCGAAGCGGCGGCCGCGAGCTCCCTGATGACGACGGCCTGCGTCCGGCAACGCCTCGGTTGACGAGGCAGATGCGGCAAAGGCATCGACGACGACATGCTCGATCGGCGTCGGCAGCAGCCGCTGGATGCGCCGCAGCAAATCGCGATCGTCGTTCGAGACGAGCGACACCGCGCGGCCGGTCTTGCCGGCCCGTCCGGTGCGGCCGGCGCGATGGATGTAATCCTCGGGAACCATCGGCAGGTCGAAGTTGATCACCAGCGGCAGCTCCGCGATGTCGAGCCCGCGCGCCGCGATATCCGTCGCGACCAGCACGGTGCATTTGCCGGCCTTGAAGTCCTCGAGCGCCTTGGTGCGCGCGCCCTGGCTCTTGTTGCCGTGAATCACGCCGGCATTGATGCCCGCGCGTTCGAGGTACTGCCCGACACGATTCGAGCCGTGCTTGGTGCGGCAGAACACCAGCGCCTGCGCGCCCGGATCCGCCGAGATGATGTGGCGCAGCAGGTCACCCTTGCGCTGATCCGAGACCGGATGCACGCAGTGCGTGACCTGGGCAGCCATCGGTTCGCCGTTGGACACGTCGACCCGCTGCGGGTCGCGCGTGAAGTCGGCGGACAGCTTGACCACTTCCTGCGGGAATGTGGCCGAGAACAGCAGCGTCTGCCGCTCGCGCGGCAGCGCGTGCAGGATGCGGCGCAGCGACGGCATGAACCCCATGTCCAGCATGCGGTCGGCTTCGTCGAGCGTCAGGATGCGGATCCCGGAGAGGTCGACGGTGCGCTGCTCCATATGATCGAGCAACCGGCCCGGCGTCGCGACAATGATGTCGGTGCCGCGCTGCAGCTCGCGCTTCTGCGGGACGATCGAGACGCCACCGAAGATCATCGAGACGCGGATGTTCGCCGGCACCGCGTAGGTGGATAGCGATTTGTGGACCTGCGCCGCCAGCTCGCGCGTCGGCACCAGTACCAGGCCACGCGGCTGGCGCCGGCCCGCCGAGGGAATCCCGCCTCGCACCGCGAGGCGATCGATCATCGGCAGGCCGAACGCTGCCGTCTTGCCGGTCCCGGTCTGCGCGCGAGCGAGCAGATCACGGCCGGACAGCACGATGGGAATGGCTTGCAATTGCACGGGCGTCGGGGCCTCGTAGCCCAGCCGCACGAGCGGCGTACACAACGAGGGCGACAGCCCTAGGGTAGAAAACGACATGAAACGACTCCTAAATGCCTGGAGCGTTTCCTGACCACCGCATACCGCAGGCTGACAACGAACTATGGACATCACGCCAAACGGCGTGTGTGTCTCTGAGCTATCGGAATTCGAGTGGAACGGAAATCCTGAAGGAAATCGAGGCCGAGCGCAGAAGTAAAGAGAGTATAGCACGATCGGCGTCCGGCCGTCCGGCCTGCGGATTGGAGGGCAGCGGCAGCCGGCATGGGCGTCGTACCAGGGACGGTTCCGCGGTCGCCGCGATCGGGGCGCCACTATAATCTGTGCCCGCATGAAGAAACTTGTCTTCGCAGTTGCCGTCGTCGCCGTCTGCACGTTCGGAGTCCGGGCTCAAGACCCCACGCCCGCCACTCCGCCGGCGGCGCAGGCGTCGGCCACCGATCCGTGGGTGCCCGCCACCTTCAACAACTTCCGGCTGCGCGCCGTGGGCCCGGCGTTGATGTCCGGGCGCATCAATGTCGTCGCGGTGCACCCGGAAGACAAACATACCTGGTACATCGGCGTCGCCTCTGGCGGCGTGTGGAAGACGACCAACGCCGGCACCACCTTCACCCCGATCTTCCAGAACGAAGGCTCCTATTCGATCGGTCATGTCGTGATCGATCCGAAGAACCCGAACACGATCTGGGTGGGTACCGGCGAAGCCAACAACCAGCGCAGCGTCGGTTGGGGCGATGGTCTCTATCGCAGCGACGACGCGGGGCGATCGTGGCGCAATGTCGGCTTGAGGAACTCGGAGCACATCGGCCGAATCGTCATCGATCCGCGCGACTCGAACGTGCTCTACGTCGCGGCCTACGGCCCGTTGTGGAGCGCCGGCGGCGATCGTGGCTTGTATAAGACCACCGATGGTGGCGCGACCTGGAACAAGATCCTCAACATCAGCGAGCACACCGGCGTCAGCGACGTGATCATGGATCCCACGAATCCAGACGTGCTGATCGCATCGGCGCATCAGCGGCGCCGTCATACGTGGACGCTGATCCACGGCGGGCCCGAGAGCGGGCTGCATAAGTCGACCAATGGGGGTGCGACGTGGCGGCGAATCCGCAGCGGCCTCCCCAGCGGCGACCTCGGCCGCATCGTGCCGGCCTTCTCACCGGCGCGTCGTGGTCTCGTCTATGCCAAGGTGGAATCGGCCGACGGGCCGGTCGCGTTGTATGCGTCGGAAGACGGAGGCGAGTCGTGGGAACGCCGCGCCAACGTGCAGGCGCAGCCGATGTATTACGAGAACATCCATCCGGATCCGAAGAATGCCGATCGCATCTACGTGCCGTCGGTGCAGAGCTTCGTCTCCGACGATGGCGGCCGGACGTTCCGCCAAATCGGCGAGCGCAACAAGCACGTCGACAACCATGTCATCTGGGTCGATCCCGACAATACCGATCATCTGCTCGAAGGCAGCGACGGCGGCCTCTACGAATCGTGGGATGCAGGCCGCCTGTGGCGGCATTTCGCCAATCTGTCGGTGACACAGTTCTACAACGTCGAAGTCGACAACGTCTCGCCGATCTACAACATCTACGGCGGCACGCAAGACAACAGCACGCTGGGTGGCCCGTCACGATCGAAAGGTCCGAACGGCTCGACCAACAACGACTGGTTTGTCGTGACCGGCGGCGACGGCTTCGTTGTCCGCATCGACCCGACGGATCCCAACATCATCTACGCCGAGTCCCAGTACGGCGGCATCGTCCGGCTGGATAAGCGGACCAGCGAGCGCGTCAGCATTCGCCCCGTGGAGGATCGCGGTGAACCGGCGCTCCGCTTCAATTGGGAATCGCCGTTCATCATCAGCCCCCACAGTCCGTCGCGGCTCTACTTTGGCGCCAGCCGGCTGTTTCGCAGCGACGATTGCGGCAACAGCTGGAAGCCGATCAGCCCCGATTTGACGCGGCAGACCGATCGCAACACGCTGCCGGTGATGGGCCGCATCTGGCCGCCCGAAGCCATCGCGCAGCACCAATCCACTGCGACGTGGGGCAACATTTCGACGGTCAGCGAATCGCGGCGGCGCGACGGCGTGATGATTGTCGGCACCGACGACGGGTTGATGCAGGTGTCGATCGATGGCGGGGCGAACTGGCGGCGCAGCGAGCGGCCGCCCGGACTGCCGGACTACGGCAACTACGGCGTCTACGTGCAGGAAGTCGCGGCATCGAAGCATGACGAGCAGGTGATGTACTCCCTGCACGAAAACACCAAGAACGGCGACTTCAAGCCCTACATCTACAAGAGCACCAACCGCGGCGGCTCGTGGGAGTCGATTGCCGGCGATCTGCCGGCGAACTCGCCGGTGCTGTCGTTCGCGGAAGACCATGTCAATCCGAACCTCCTGTTCGTGGGCACTGAACACGGTCTGCACTTCACAGTGGATGGCGGCAGGAAATGGATTCGCCTGCGCAACAACCTGCCGACGATTCCCGTGCGCGACCTGGCGATTCAGGAGCGCGAGAACGATCTGGTGCTGGCGACGTTTGGCCGCGGCTTCTACGTCCTCGACGACTATTCGCCGCTACGGCAGATGTCGCAGGCGACATTTGACCGGGACGGCTATGTCTTCCCGACCAAAGCGGCGGTCGTCGAAGTGCCGGAACAGGGCAAGTCACGCGGCTCGCAGGGTGAGAACCTCTGGATGTCGGAGAACCGCTACTTCGGCGCGCTGCTCACCTACTGGATCAAGGAGACGCCTCGCACGTTGCGGCAGCGGCGTCAGGACCAGGATCGCGCGGCCGCTGCGAAGAACGCGTCGCCACGCTACCCCACCCAAGCCGAGCTGACCGCGGAGGCTGACGAAGAACCGCCGCAGACGTTTCTGACGGTGAGCGATGCCGCAGGTCGCGTCGTCCGACGCATGACCGTTCCTGGCGGACGGGGCGTGCATCGCTATGTCTGGAACTTGCGGATGACCGCGCCGACGACGGGCGGCGGCGGGTTCGGCGGGGGCGGCGGCCAGGATCAGGATCCGCCGATTTTCCCGGGCAGCACCGGCGGCGGCAGTTTTGTCGCGCCGGGCACCTATCGCGTCACGCTGTCGCGGCGAGTCAACGGCGAAACCGTCACGCTGGGCGAACCGCAGTCGCTGACCGTGACGGCCGATCCCGGGTTGACGCTCACGCCGGCCCAACGCACCGCGAACACCGAATATCACAACAACGTCGACCGCCTGCAGCGTTCGTTCACCGGTACGCTCGAAGCCGCCAACTCGATGCGCACCCGCACGCAGGCAATTCAGCGCGCGCTCGTCGACTCTCCAGCCGACGTCAAGCTGCTCGACGAGGCGCGGCGTTTCGACACGCGCGTGCTGGCGGTACTGCGGCGGATGCGCGGCGACGAAACGCTGCGCGGCACCGAATCCGGCGATCCCACGACCCTGCAGGATCGGGTCAACTCCGCCGTGCAGGGCGCGCGCGGGCTGAGCGGCGCGCCGACGGGCACGCAGCAGCGCAATTACGCCATCGCGAACGAAGATCTCGCGGCGGTCGTGAAGGAACTGCGCGGGCTGGAAACGGAGATCAGAAAGTTCGAACAGCAACTGGAAGCGGCCGGCGTGCCGTATACACCCGGCCGCTGGCCGGGCCAGCAGTAACACGTTCACAACACGGGCAAGGGAGCACCGTCTGGGTTCTCCCTTGCTGCCTTTCGCTCTAACGCCTCAGAACGACACTCGACCCGTAACTTGCATCGTTCGCGAGTAGTTGGCCTGCGCGGTGACGCGGCCGAAGTTGGCGTTGCCGAACGCCGAGCTGCCGAGCGCCACGAACCACGGGTTGTTGAACACGTTGATCATGTCGACGCGCACGTTGAGGCGGCGCTGCCCGCCCAGGCCGACATCCTTCGACAACGCCATGTCCGTGGAATTGCGCCACGGTGAATACACGCCCTCGAGAATGCGCGGCGCGTTGCCGAACGTTCCCGGCGGCGCCTGCGTGAACGCGCTCGCATTCAGATAGAGATTGTCGTCGGGGTTCTGTCGCAGGCGGTCGGTAATGCTGCCCGCGACGCGTGGATCGACGCCAGGCACGAGGTTCGGACGCTGTCCGGCGCCGAGCAGGTTGGTGTTGTTGGTGTTCTGGCTGACGCCCATGGGGAAGCCGCTCTGCATTTGAATCACGAACGACACCGTCCAGCCGCCCGCGAGCAGATTGCCGACGCCGCTCTGGAGCCATTTGTGCCCTTCCCCGAACGGCAAGCGGATGATCGGGCTGGCGACGAGCTTATGGGGCGAGTCGAGCAGGCTGCGTCCGTACTCGGCGTCGGGATTGAAGTACTCGGACCATGGCACCGCCGCGTAGTGGTTCAAGATGCCGGGCGAGCTGGAGTAGTAGTTGCTCTGCGCGAACTGGTTGTCGTAGAGGCGGCTATATGTGTAGCTCAATCGGCCGCCGAACCACCCGGTCGCGCGCTTGGTCAGCGAGATCACGCCGGCGTCGTACTTCGAGCGTGCCAGCGTGCTGTAGATCATGTTGACGTTGTCGAACTGTGGAAACGGCCGCAGCAGCTGATTCCGCGGCAGCGTCGCGCGCGAGGTGAACCCGCCGGCGCCGGCCACGCCGAAGAACGGGTTCGGGAGGTTGTCGAGCAGACGGGTCCCGAGCGAGAGGTACTTGGGGTCGACCTGGTTGATGTTGACGATCCCCGTCGCGGTGCCGCCCCACGTCAGGTGACGGCCGAGCGAGCCCATATAAGTCACGCCGATGCTCATATCGCCGGGCAGTTGCCGCTGGATATCCGCGGAGTACTGATGCACGCGCGGCGCGTCGCGATCGGGATCGATGAACGTCACAGCGCTGCTGACGCCGGTCATCATCCCCAGCGAGTTGCCGCTGATTGGCGTCAGGCCGTTCGGGAACGGGTTGTTGATCGACGTGATCGGCGTCAGCGTGTCCTGCTGCAGCGTGCTGGTCTGCGAGTACCCGGGCGTGCTCTGAACGCCCGACTGCCAGGGGCCCCAGAACAAGCCATAGCCCGCGCGCACCACCGTCTTGTCGTTGAGCGAGAACGCCATGCCGATACGCGGCGAGAATTTGACTGGCGGCACGTTGCCGGTCTCGGTCTTGTTGCCGTTCTGGCCGGCGAATAGCAAGCCGCCGCGCACTTGGCGGGCCGGCGTTCCAGCGACCGGGTCGGCCGGGATGGTGATGTTGATCGGGCTGAGCGCGTCACGATCGAAGCCGACCACCATCTGGTTGTCCTTCTCCGCCAGGCCGGTTTCGTGTTCGAGCCGCACCCCGTAATTGACCGTCAGCCGCTCGCTGACGCGCCAGTCGTCCTGCGCGAACCACGCGTAATACTTCACGAACTGATTGAAGTCGCTGTTGAGGGCCAGCGTGCCGGACGCCGGATAGCCGAGCAGGATGTCGGCGATCGCATTGACGTTCTGCGCGCTCGGATTCGCGCGCGTCATCACGCCGCTGAAGGTGTAGCTGCCGGCCGACTGTCCGTGGTTCAGCGAATCGACACCGATGATCCGATAGTCGCCGCCGGTCTTAAGGCTGTGACCGCCGGCCAGGCGCGTCACCGATCCGTTGAGGCCCCATGAATAGTAATTGGTGTCCGACAAGCCGCTGTTGCCGGTGCCGGCATAGCCGGTCAGCGTCAGCGATGGGAACTTCTGCACCGGCAGCGCGTTCGCGAACGCCGGGTTGATGCCAGGCACGGTACGCATGTCGAACGGGTACGGCAGCACGTTGTCGTCGCTGAAATTGTTCATGCCGACCCGGAAGGTCGCTACCGTCGACGGTCCCATGATGTAGGTGTTGTTCAGCACGAACATGTTGACGTCGCGCTGCAGGTGGAAGGCGGGCGCCGCGTATGGCGCGTCGGGGAAGTAGTTCGCGTCCGGCTCGAAGGTGCTCTGATTCAGATACAAGCCGTTGAGGCCGATGTTGTCGGTGAAGTGATGATCGAGCTTGAACGAGACCTGCCGCGCCTTGGACTCGATGATGTTCTGTGCCGGCAGGTTCGGCGAGTTGTCGTCGTACTCGGGATGTAATGTCGGCAGCGGTAGTGCGTTGACCAGCGCGCGGCCGACCGGATTGATGCGATTGGCCGGGATGATGTTGCCCGGAAACGGCTGGCGGTTGCCGTTGGCGTCGGTCGTCAGCGGGTCGTAGATCGGAATCATCCGCCCCTGCGCATCGCGGAAGTTGCTGAAGTCACCGTTGCGCATCGCCGCCGTCGGCACGTGCAGCGTGTTGTTCTGCGACTGCCCGTCACGGTAGGCCTCGCCCGCAACAAAGAAGAACGTCTTGTTGCGGAACACCGGGCCGCCAAAACCGCCGCCGCCGTTCCGCCAGTATTGGTCGTTGGTCTTGATGCCGCGGATCTCGTTGAAGAAGTTGCCGCCCACCAGCGCGCTCGGCCGCGTCAGGTAGTAGCCGGCGCCCCGGAACTGGTTCGAACCCGACTTCGCCGCGGTGTTGAAGACGCCGCCGCCGGTGCGGCCCATCTCCGCGTCGTAGGTGTGCACCTGCACGCGAATGTCGTCGACCATTTCCTGGCTTGGATTGGTCGTCGAGCGGTTCTGCAAATCGGTGATGGGATAGCCGTCGAGCAGGTAGTTGTTGGCCCGCACGCCGCCGCCGCCGACCGACAGCGACGATGCGCCGGTCTGGTCCTGCATGCGGTTCCAATGCGTGTCGCCGCTGCTCTGCACCGTCGGGACCGTGACCGCCATCAAAAAGACGTTGCGCCCCACACTGGGCAGCGCCTCGAGCGTCTTGCTGTCGATGACTTCCGAGTGCGAGGCGTTGGAGGTTTCGATCAGCGGCGCATCCGCGGTGACGGTGATCGTCTCGGCGACGGTGCCGACCTCGAGCGTGATGTCCAGCGTCACGAACTGCTGCGCGCCGATGCGGATGCCGCGACGCTCAAAGGTCTTGAAACCCTGCACCGACGCCTTGATGGAATACGTCGACGGGTCGAGAGCCGGGAACGAGTACTCACCCGAATCGTTCGACACGGTGTCGCGCGACACCCCGGTCGCGTCGTTGGTCAGGGTCACGGTCACCCCAGGGATCACGCCCTGCGCGTCTTTGACAGCGCCGCGCATGCCGCCTTGGAACGACTGTCCGTAGGCCACCCCTGCTGTGCTCAGTGCCATGACAAGACCGACAAGGGCTGTAGTCAACAGCCACCGGCTATTTCGCATACCGACCCTCCAGAAAGGCAACTTGCAATCGGAAAACCGCCGCTCGACACTTTTGCGCAGACGTTACGCCGAACGCTGACCGCTTGCAAGGCAGAAATCGGCTACACTCGCCCCCGTCCCGGAGGACTCGATGCACAAACTTCTGATCAGCGGATTGGTGCTCGTGATCGCACTCGCCGCGACTGATCTGCGCGCCCCGGCGCAGACACGCGCCACAGCCACCAACGTCCCGGTCATTCCCCACGAGGCCGTTGTCGGATTTTTCAAAAACCCGCCCGGGATCTACACCGGCGAGAACATGGGCATCGCGACGAGCTCGAAGGGCACGATCTACATCTACCATCGCGCCTACGAGACGCGGTTGTTCGAGTACTCCTCCGCCGGGCAATTCATCCGCGAGATCGGCCGCAACAACTACGGCTTCTCCTTCGCGCATTCGGTCCGCGTCGACGCGCAGGACAACATCTGGGCCGTGGACGAGGGCACCGACATGCTCATCAAGTTCAGCCCGGAGGGCCGCGTGTTGATGACGATCGGACGCCGCGAGGATCCGGTCGACATGCTGGCGAACATGCCGGGCAGCGGCCGCTTCCACGGCCGCAACGCCAAGTACCGCTTCGGCCGGCAGACCGATGTCGCGTTCGATCAGCAGGGCAACATCTTCGTTTCGGACGGCTACTTCGACGGGCGCGTCGTCAAGTACGACAAGAACGGGCGGTTCGTAAAGGCGGTCGGCACCCGCGGCAACCAGAACCTGCAGTTCAACACGCCGCATTCGATCGCGACCGATTTCCAGGGCAACGTCTATGTCGGCGATCGCGGCAACGCGCGCGTGCAGGTGCTCGACAACGATCTGAACTGGAAGGCGAACTATTCGAACGTCGGCAACCCGTGGGCGGTGTGCGTGTCGGGTGGGCCGGGTCCGAAGAACCCCGG
>DASPNQ010000074.1:0-28393 GCA_035626435.1 Vicinamibacterales bacterium | reverse complement strand
GTACGACACGAGCGCCGCGCAAATCAAGCCGACGCCGACCGCGCTGCTCGATCCGCCCAACGCCGGCAACGCCATGATCACTGCGCCGCCGAAACCGATAATCAATCCAGCCATGGTTCCGCGCGACGGCAGCCGATGCGCGATGACGCTCGCCACGGCCGCGACGAACAACGGCGTTGCGCCGTTCAACATGCCGGTCAACGCGGACGACACCCGCTGCTCGGCAAATGGGAACATGCTGAGCGGGAACGCCAGCCAGAGCACGCCGAGCGCCGCCGTTCCTGCCCAATCGGACCGAGCCACCGGCTTGCGGGCCGATGGGAACAGGGACAGCGTCAGAAAGCCAATCGCGATGCGCGTAAAGGTCACGCCGTTGGGCGCCATCGCCGTCAACCCCTCGGCGATGAAGAGAAAGGAGGCTCCCCAAATCGCCCCGGGCACCACCAGCAGCGCAACGTCGACCAGGCCTTTCATCGTCCTACGATCCGCCTTCTGTTCATTAAGGACAAGTGAAATATTCTTCGGTGTTATGTTTAGATAGACTTCAGGTTAGGATTGCCTCATGCTCAACCTCGATCGCCTGCGCGCGCTTCACGCGGTGTCGGCCCACGGTTCGATCATCGCGGCCGCCGAGACGTTGAACGTGACGACCTCCGCGGTGTCGCAGCAGCTCGCCAAGCTCGAAGCCGAGACCGGCCAGCAATTGCTCGAACGGCACGGCCGGGGCGTCCGTTTGACGGATGCGGCGAACGTCCTGGTGTCGCGCACCCAGCGCGTGCTGTCGCTGCTCGAAGAGGCCGAAGCCGAGCTCGAGACCACGGACACGGCCGTCGCCGGGCGCGTCACGATCGCCGCGTTCGCGACCGCGGCGCGCGGTCTCGCGCCCCCGGCGCTGCGCAGCCTGCGGCGCGCTTATCCCGCCCTGTCGATCACGTTTCATGAGCAGGAACCGCACGAATCCATACCGCGCCTGCTGCGCCGCGACGTTGACGTGATCATCATCAACGATTGGGAAAACGCGCCGATCGCGCTGCCCGACGGCGTCACCAGGACGCCGCTGTTCGACGATGTGGCGGACCTGGCGCTGCCGCCCGGTCACCGACTCGCCAAGGCGAAGACCGTCAAACTCAGCGAGTTGAGCGGCGAAGACTGGATCGTCTGGCCGTCCGGATCGATCTGCCACGACTTCCTGATGCACACGCTTCGCAAGCAAGGCCGCGAGCCGAAGATCGCCCACACCGCCGGCGAATATCAGACGCAACTGGCACTGGTGTCCGCCGGCCTCGGCCTCTGCGTCCTGCCGCGGCTCGGTCGCGGCGAGGTGCCGAAAGGCGTCACCGTCGTGCAGTCACAGCCGGCGCTGCGGCGGCACGTCTACGCGGCGTGGCGCACGCACGCCACTCGCCGCCATGTGATCCAGGCCGTGGTGGAGCAATTTCAGCTCGCCGGACGCGAGCTCGCGACGCACAAGAAATGAGGCGCGTCCTCGCGGATGCCGGTGCCGTTCAGACAGCGCACTCACCATCCATCGTCTGCGGGCGGAACGGCGCGGTTTCCGCAAGGTCGATGTAGTCCTCGGGCGTGGCGGTGCCAGTCGTCAGGACTTCGAGATCGGCCAGCAACGCCTTCACGCGCGCCGGCTCGAGACGCCGGAAGAACGACAGCGGTGTGTCGTCCTGGTGCTTTTCAGCCCCATACAAGCGGACCAGTCGTTCGAGCGCGCGCGGGACTCTGCGTGCCGGCAGTTTGGCCACCAGCCGGCCGAACGTCGTTCGCTCCGCATCGATGCCGCCGCCGATCTGCAGGAAGTATTGCGGCACGGCGCGGCCCTCGACCTTGCGCAGACTGCCCTGGAAGCCAATCGTGGCGACGTGATGCTGGCCGCAACCATTCGGACAGCCGCTGACCTTGATGTCGAGTTCCCGCGCCATGTCGATCAGCGCGGGGTTGGCTCGCAGATGCTGCTCGATGGCCTGCCCGAGTCCGCGCGATTGCGTTACGGCGAGCTTGCAGGACTCGGCACCGGGGCAACTGGTGACGTCAGCGATCGATTCCGCATCCGGCAGCGCGAGCCCGGCAGCCTGGAGGGATGCGTGCAACAGCGGCAGATCCTCACGGCGCACCCATCGGAACACCAGATCCTGCATCGCCGTCATTCGCACGGTAGCGTCTCCGAATGCCGAGGCGAGATCGGCTGCGACCCGATATTGCGCGCCGGTCAAATCGCCCAGCGGCACCGTGACGATGGCGCTGGCATAGCCGGGATGTTTCTGCGGACGCACGTTGGTGCGAACCCAGCGTTGGAACGCCGTCGCATCGTTGCGATATTCCGTTCTCCGCTCCGGCAGTATTCCGGGACCGCTGACGGCGGCGGCGCCGACGCGGCGCGCGAGCTCGTCGAGCGGAGGCGGGGCCGGACGAACGCCCGCCGGCGGCGGCTCTGCAGCGGGCGGCTCGACGTCGAACGCCAACGGCCGGCCGCCGTCGGCGCGCACCGCGGCCAGCGCGGTGTCACATGCGATCCGAAACTGCTCCCAGCCGATCGACTTGATCAGGAATTTCATCCGGTTACGCTGCCGGTGCTGATAGTCGCCGCGCTCGTGGAAGACGCGGACGATGGCTTCTGCGACGTTGAGAATTTCTTCCGCCGGCAGAAACTCGAACAACACCGTCGACGCGGTGGTCATGGTCGCGGTGCCGCCGCCGACGTAGACACGAAAGCCGCGGCGGCCGTTCTGAATTTGCGCGCGCCAGCCGACGTCGTTGATGGGCAGCTTGATGTGATCGTGCGCGCATCCCTCGAATGCAATCTTGAACTTGCGCGGTAGCGCCGAGCTCAGCGGATGACGGAGAAGAAACCGCGTCAGCGCTTCGGCGTAAGGCGTCACATCGAACGGCTCGTCAGCGGCGACGCCGGCATACTGGCACGCGGTAATAGTTCGCACGGAGTTGCCGCACGCTTCGCGCGTCGTCAGCCCAGCCTGGGCGAGACGACGCATCGCCGCCTCGACGTCATGCAGCCTGACGAAATGAAACTGGACGTTCTGTCTCGTCGTAATGTGCCCGAAGCCACGTGAGTATTGCTCGGCGACGTCGGCCAGCGCGTGCAGCTGATTGGCCGTTAATACACCCTGCGGAATCTTGACTCGTAGCATCTGCGCGTCGGCGTCCTGCCGCTGCCCGTACGCGCCGCGCAACAGCCGGAATTTCCGCCACTCGTCAGGCGACAGCTGTCCCTGCTCGAACTGCGCGAGCTTGTCCGCGAACTCGTCGATGTCCGCTTCGTCCGCGAACGACAACCGGGCGCGTCCGAATGTATCGGCGCCGATCACGAGAGCACCTCCGTCTGCGACTGGACACCGTTGCAAAGGCGCAGCGGCAACCCCGCCACCGCACCGATGACGAGCGTCCCGGGCAGGGCGTCCGCCGATACGGGCGGCTCCGCGTCCGCCAGTCCTGCGAGCGTGCCTCGCCACGTGAACTCGTCGCCGGTTGATGCGCCGAGCACCATCGCCGCGGGCGTGGAGGCGGGCCAACCGCTGTCGAGCAGAATGTCGGCGATGACATCGCGAACGCGCAGACCCATCAACACGACGACAGTGCACGATCCTGGCGTGACGGTCGCGGTGATCCCGCGGAAGTCGGCCGGATCGGTGCCCGACACCACCAGGACGGCCGAAGACACACCTCGGTGGGTGACCGGAATGCCGCCCCAGCGCCGGCGCCGCGATGGCTGCCGACACGCCCGGCACGATCTCGTACGGGATGCCCTGCCGCTCGAGGGCAAGCGCTTCCTCGCCGCCCCGGCCGAACACGAACGCATCGCCACCCTTCAGGCGGACGACGCGCAGACCGCGCCGTGACGCGGCGACCATGGCGGCCTCGATCACTTCCTGCGGCGTGCTGTCGCGGCCGGCACGTTTACCGACGTCAACCCATTCGGCGTGCGCGGCAAACTCGAGTACCGCGCGGCTGACCAGCGCGTCATGAAACACGATGTCGGCGGCGCGCAAGCATCGCCGCCCTTTCAACGTGAGGTAGTCGGGATGACCGGGCCCGGCACCAACGAGCGACACGAGGCCTGGCGCGACCGCGCTCATCGACGGACCTCCTGTCGCTCACGTGATTCATATAGCTGATTCAGTGCGGCGAGCAACTGCGGGCGGCGAGCGGTGATTGGCACAGCCTCGCGGCGCTGCTGCACGCTGAGCTCGTGCGCACGCTCCGCCCAACGATCGATATCCGCGGGAAGCAGCGCATCAAAACCCTCGCGCAGAAGACCGGCAAGCGCGGGCGCACGTCCGGCGGTCGAAAAGGCGACGGTCACGCCGCCGCGAGTAATCGTGCCACCGAGATACGCGGTCGCGTTGGCCGGATCGTCGACGGCATTGACAAACACACCGCGTGATTCGGCCGCCTCGCGGACCGCGCGATTGACATCGGGCGTCGCCGCCGCGGTGACGAACCACGCGCCGTCAAGGTCGCTCGGCGCAAATTCGCGTTCGACAATCTCGACGCCGTAGGCGCGGATCGCCGGACTGATGGAGGGGGCAACGACCTCGATGCGCGCGCCTGCCGCCAGCAGCGCCGGAATTTTTGCCGCAGCCATCGCGCCGGCACCGACCACCACGACCCGCCGATTATCGAAGCGCAGAAACACCGGCAAGCGCGGCGGCGTGGTGAGCGTTCCGCCGTTCGATCGCGATCGCCATAACCATGCGGCCAGGGCGCCGATCGTCAGCGCCGCCGCGTAACCGAGGACGCGCGGCTCCCACTGGGCAAGCACGGCCAGCGCGATCGTGACCAGCACCGCGACCGTGACGCGCCAGCGTTCCGGCTCGGTATCGACAAACGGTTCCACGTAATCAGGTAGCTGCATGACTCCGCCGAAAAAGAAAAAGCCCGGAAAGCTGAACGCCTTCCGGGCCTGAGGTCTTGGAAACTGCGCGCGAAAAAATTTTAGATGCGCATCATCGGTGAAGACACCACGCGGCCGTCGGAGGCTGATGCCCCGTGACAACAACACGCGCAGGTCATGACCGTGAACACGAGAGAATCGTTATCCCACTTCCGCCAACACGCTGTCAAGCCGCCGGCTCACCGCTCGATGCGGATCGTTCCATCGCCGGTTCGAATGCGGAACATCTTGCCGCCGTCACCGAGCGTCGAGCGCAGGGTCCGGCGCCGCCGCGACTCGCGATCTTCGCCGCCGCGATCGTCCGCAATCAGCGGGTGGTTCGTGCGCACCGCGCCATCGCTGGTTTCGGCATCGAGCTCCGCATTGAATTGCGCCGGCAGCGTCACGGTAATGGTGCCGTCGCTCGTCGTCAGATCCCAGTGATCCGCCATCACGGTATCGGTCTCGATGTTGGCCCGGATCGATCCGTCGCCGGTGCGCGCCTTGAGTACCGTGGGTTTGGCTTCGAGACCGATGCTGCCGTCAGTGGTTTCGAGATCGAGTTTGCCGGTCGCCCGCTCGACGCGAATCGACCCGTCGCCGGAACGAATTTCCACGTCGCCGCCGATGCGGCTGGCGGTCACGCTGCCGTCGCTCGTCTGCAGGACGATGCGGCCTTCGATGGCCTCGGCGCGAATCGACCCATCGCCGCTCGTCGCCGAGACATTGGCGTGGCGCGGGACGACGACGCGGACACGGGCGGTCGGCGAGATGTGCGTCCCGATCGTGACGTTGCGGTGCTGCGGGCGTTGCGGACCGGTGATCTTGATGGTGATCTTGTCGCCGTCCTGCCGCGCGTCGACCCGGATCTCTTCGATCAGGACCTGCTCCATCGCGCGCTTTTCGATCTCCACTTCAACTTCGTTGCGGTCCCACGAGTGCAGCTCGATCGAGCCGTCGAAGGTGTCGACGGTAAGCTCCGGTCGACCGGCCACCGTGTACGCCTTGACCTCGCGAGCGGAAACGCCTTCGGTGTTGAGGTTGACCTCGCAGCCGGCCAGGATCAGCGACGACGCGACGACGATAGTTGCGGCCTTGATGTGCACCATTTTCCCCCGAGAACCGCGCTGAACGGCTTGGCGCTCCGTCTGGCGAAGGAGTCGCCCGCACTCCGTAGCCGTGGCGAAGGAGTCGCCTGCACTCCGTAGCCTTGGCGAAGGAGTGTCACGACATAAGACGGCCCGCCACGTAGGTTTGTTTCACTCGGCCATCCCGGCTCATCACGACCAGATCGGCATGGTTCCCGGCCGCGATGGCGCCGACGCCGACCAGCCGCAGTGCGTCGGCCGGTGTACCCGAACACATGCGCGAGGCTTCAGGAAGCGTCAGACCAAGAGACACCAGCATTCGAAATGCGCCGTCCATGGTCAGCACGCTCCCGGCCAGCGTGCCGTCCTCGAGCAGCGCCGTACGATTGCCGGCGATGATCGTCTGATCGCCGAGGCGGCTTCGCGAACCAACCGGCAATCCCGCCGCGGCCGTGCCGTCGGTGATTGCCATCAGGCGCGCGATCGACTTCGCGCGAATCGCGACGGTAATCAGCGATGGGTGCACGTGATGGCCGTCGCAGATCACTTCGGCGAAGACGTCAGTGGATTCGAGCACCGCGCCGACGACCCCCGGCGACCGCGCCGACATCGTGGACATGCGATTGAACAAGTGTGTGGCGTGGCGCGCGCCGGCGTCGATCGCGGCCTTCGCTTCGTCATAGGTCGCTCCGCTATGACCGAGCGATACACGGATTCCCAACCGCGAGAGCCATCGCACCAGCTCCAACCCTCCGGGTAGCTCCGGGGCCACGGTCACAATCCCCACGTTTTCGCGGTGCTGTTCGATCACCCGCAGCACGTCGCGGGCGGAGAATGGCTCGGGTGCGCGCGACGGGGCCGCAGCGCCGGGCGGACCGAAGGCACCGTCGGCCGTGCGCAGACACGCGGCGGGTTGCGCGCCATTCCACGCCGGATTGATGAAATTGCTTTCAAGATGCGCCGCCAACACACGCGCGCCTGACGGCGCAGCCGCTCGTGCCGCCGCGATCGCCCGGAGCAGCGTCGTCAATCGCTGCGGCGAACATGCGACGGACGTCGGGCAGAATCCCGTGACCCCGTACCTGGTCAGCCTCGCCGCGACGCTGGCAACCGCATCCAGACCATCGAGCACGTCGACGTCCTCGATGCCATGAACGTGCACGTCGATGAAGCCTGGAAGGATGACCTGTCCTGCAACATCGATCGTCTCCGGCGAATCCGGGCGGCGCTGCGGCAGCACCTCCTCGATGACGCCGTCACGAATGACGATCGATGCTGCCGGAAGAATGCGGTCGTGAAGAACGACGTCGGCGCCGGACAGGATGGTCATGGGCCGGCGCTGAGCGCGCGCGCCGCGCCAAGCGCGACGGCATCATCGCCAAGCGTCGACAGCTCGACGCGCAGGCGCTCGGCCTGCTGCGGCATCAGCCGCCGGGTCGTCTCGGTACGAATCGCCTCGAGCATGATGTCGCCGGACGAGGCGATGATGCCGCCGAGCACGACCACCTCGGGATCGAACACCGTCGCCAGGTTCGCGACGGCCATGCCGATGTACTTTGCCGTGTCGCGCACTACCGAAATCGCGACGCCGTCGCCGGCGCGTGCGCCCTGCAGAATGTCGGCGGCCGCGATTTTCGAGAAGTCGCCATTGACCTGATCGGCGACACGCGATCGATCGCCGGACTTGATGCGCCAGACAAACCGGCGCACGATGCCCGCCGACGCCACCTCGGCCTCGAGGCCGCCCAGACGGCGGTAGTCTTCGCGCTCGACCGGATTCATCGCCAGCCACCCGACCGAGGCCGCCAGGCCGTGCGCGCCGCGCCAGGGCTTGCCCGCGATCAGCACCCCCGCCGTGACGTGCTCGGCGATCGAAAACGCCACGAGCTGCTGCACGCCGCGCGCGCTGCCACGCCAGTGTTCGGCAACGGCGGCGGCCGTGCCGGCGGCGATCGCGGTCGGCACGACTTTGACGATCGGCGCCAAAGCGTCGGTCAACTCGGCGGGAATCGCCTCGGCGGCCGACGGCAACGCGATCGCCACACCGCAAACCTTCCCTTTCGCAGCGCCAATCGCTTTCTTTGCCGCGTCGGCGATCGCCGCTGCGCGGTTGGCGGCGACCACGCCTTGCGTGACGATCGCGCCATCGCCGCCGACCATCGCGAGCCGGGCGATCGCATCCGATGCATCAACACCAAGCGTCAGCTGACTCATTCTGCTTTCTGTGCCTTCTGCGGCCCTGGTTTTTGTTCTTCTGCGCCTTCTGCGGTCCTGGTTTCTGTTCCTCTGCGCCTTCTGCGGCCCTGGTATCTATTCCGGGCCCCAATCAGAGTGCGCGTGCAGCTTGCGTCCGTCAAGTGGCAGCATGTCCGCCGCGAACAACTGGCGGTTCAGACGGGCCAGCAATGCCGAGAGCCCGCGCTCGTTCGCGGACGCGACCACGAGGACGCCCGCACCCTGATCCGGCGGGAACTTGCGATCGTCGAGATAGTCGCGATCGAGGGTGATCAGCGTCCGCCGCAGTTGCCTGGCAAGCCGGTAATGCTCGCTGTCGCGCGCGCGGCGCAGGTCGGGATGATCCATCACCGACAGCACATCCCATTTCAGCGTGTCGCGCATGAACGCGACGACCCCCGCGGGCACGTTGGCGTCGGCGTAGACGCGCGGGCGGTCGCTGACGGCATCGGCGACCGGCCCCAGTTCGGACCATAGGGAACCCACGATCAGCCTCGCTTGATCTTCTTGCGAGCTTCGCGCTCGAGATCGGCCAGCAGCTCGGCGCGTTTACCGAGCAGCGCCTTGCGTTTGCGCCGGCCGTTCTTGTGGCCGACGGCGTACTCACAGAACAACGGGAAGGCGATTGTCGAATCGCAGTACGCCACCGCGGTGTCCGGCAGCACGCTTGGGTTGACCTTGCCCCAGCTCACCGCTTCCGCGGGTGTCGCCCCGGACAAGCCGCCCCACACCACCGAATCCGTGGTGATCTGAATGAAGTAGTCGTTGCCGCCCTTGAGGATGCCGTAGACCTCCCACAGCGTCGGCTGCCCCTGCAGGTAGAAATTTTTCGGCGAGCCGCCGCCGAGGATGATGCAGCCGTTCTTTTCGGCGGCGCGAATGATCGCACACACTTCGTTGACGTCCTGATTCGGGTCGACCTGCAGCGTGCTGCGGTTGATCAATTCGTGGTAGGCGATGTTCATGCCGATCGAGCTGTCGCCCGGTGACGACGTGTAGATCGGCACGCCGAGTTTGGCGGCGGCGGCAACAACCGAGTACTGCGCGCAGCCGGGCCGCACTTTCAACAGATGGCGGCCGAGCGCTTCATGCAGCGCCGCCGACGACATCGGACCCTGCAACCTGCTCTTCACCAGGAAGTCGCGAATGAAGGTGTCGGTGTCGAGCAGCACCTGCGCCGGAAACAGCACGTCGTAGATGCGAATCACCCCCTCTTTGTAGAGGACGCGATCGTCGAGAAACGGCGAGCCGCGCCGCAACGTGAAGTTCAGCGCGTAATGCAGATCGTGATAGAGATTCGCGCCGGTGCTGATCACGAAATCGATCAGGCCGCGCTCCATCAGCGCAATCACGCAGCCGCCGAGCCCGGCCGGCGTCATCGCGCCGGCGATCGTCAACGCGATCGTGGTGTCATGCTGCTTCGCCAGCATCTTGTCGCCGTAGATGCGGCAGGCCTCACCGAGGCGTGCGGCGTTGAAGGCCTGGAAGCCTTCATCGATCAACTGCCGCACCGCCGCGCTCCCCTTCGGGCGGTAGTAACGGATCGGTTTGCCTTGGAGAAACGTCTTGGCGCCTTTCGGAGCGCCGGGCGAGCGATACGGCATTGGGTAAGCGTAACTCACTCGCACTGCCAGTTGGGCGCGCGGCCTCTCACGTCACGCCGTCCCCTCATATGCGCGCACTGCGCACGTCAGGCCGGCTGCACAATCTGTGCTCAATCTGTGTTTAATCTGTGGCTTGGGGTAGCATCTGGACGTGGCCGATGGCCTGTGGATTCCCGCGGCGGGCGTGGCGGCTGCTCTCGTCATCGCGCTGGTATTGCTCTTCTGGTGGAAGGGCCAGCCGTTTGCGGCCGGCCAGGTGTTCCGCGCCAGCCGATGGTCGCGCGGCAACCGGTTGTTTCCCACGCAAGTCTTGATTACCCCCACGTCAGTGGTGCACTACACGCCGGAGCTGTTCGGTCGCAAGGAGCACTCGATCCATATTGTTCACGTGGCCTCCGTCAGCATCGACACCAATCTGTTGTTCTCCGACGTGATTATCGAAACCACCGGCGGCGCCACGCCGGTGGTGTGCCACGGCCACCGCAAGGGCGACGCCGTGCGCATGAAGCAGCTCGTCGAACAGTACCAGACGGCGATCTACCAGTCGCCGCGCGCCGAGGCCGAGGCCGCCGCCCGTGGATGACGTCACGTTCGCGGCGCGCCGCGCCACCGCCGGGACCCACCGCGGCGAGCAGCCGGATCTCGATACGCGGTTCAAGACGCTGGTGCAGTCGCCGCTGCGCGCCGGCATCCTGCGGTTCCTGAGCGCGCGCCCCGGCGAGAGCTTCGACACCGACGCGATCATGCAGGCGTTCGGGCGGATGCGGCTCGACGTCGACAATTGCGTCAACGAACTCGTCGAATTCGGCGTCGTCCAGAAAATTCAAGGCGAGCCGCCTCGTTATTCGGCGACGACGCCGGCTCAGGAACCGGTCGCCAAGCTCCTCGAGATCTTCCTCGAAGGCCGCGCCAACCTCGGCGTCGAGGAATCCTCGCCGTCGGTGCAGCGCTTCCGCGAAATGATCGGCCGCGACGAGAAGATGCTGGCCATCTTCGAATGGATTCGCACCGCGGCGAAGTCCGACATCTCGGTGTTGATCCTCGGACCGACCGGCGCCGGCAAGGAAGTCGTCGCGCGGATGATTCACGAGCTGTCGCGGCGCAGCGCGGAAAACTTCCAGGCGGTCAATTGCGCGGCGCTGCCCGACAGCCTGTTCGAATCGGAGATCTTCGGTTACGAGAAAGGCGCATTTACGGGCGCGCACGATCGCAAGCCCGGACGGCTCGAGCTCGCCAACGGCGGCACGCTGTTCCTCGACGAAGTCGGCGACATGTCGCTGATGGCGCAGGCCAAACTGCTGCGCGTCCTCGAGGAGCGCCGCTTCGAGCGGCTCGGCGGCAACCGGTCCATTCACGTCGACTTCCGGTTGATCTCCGCGACCAACCGTCCGCTCGACATGTTCGTGCGCGAAAGCCGCTTTCGTGAAGACCTCTATTACCGTATCAACGCGTTTGCGATCCGCCTGCCGTCGCTGCGCGAGCGCGCCGTCGACATCCCGGTGCTGGCCAATCGGTTTCTCGCGCGCTATTGCGCCGCGAATGGGCTGCCGCTCGACGCGAAACAATTCACGGCGGAAGCGCAGGAGCTGCTCGCCTCTTACCATTGGCCGGGTAACATCCGCGAACTGGAAAGCACCGTCTCCCGCGCCGCGTTGTCGGCACCCGGGCGCGCCATCCGCGCCGCGGACATCGAGTTTCTGCACGGCCACGCGATGCCGCGCCCGGACGAGAGCTCGGCGCGGCTGCCGTCGCTGCGCGACGCCGAGCGTGCGCACATCATCCGCGTCCTCGAAGCGACCGAATGGAACAAACTCGAGGCGGCCAAAATCCTCGACATCAGCCGCGGCACGCTGTACCGGAAGATCGAAGAGTACGGACTCGAACCATCGCCGGGGGTGGCGCGACGCAGGGGACGGGCACCGGGATAGCCAAGAGGTCTACCGAGTCCGTTAGTGTCCGCTGCTACCCCGTCATTAAGCGCGCTCCAATCCTACTGGATCGGTCTGAATTTACTAACCTAAACCACTGACATTGCTGGTGTTAGAGGCCGTTGTCACTAAATGTATGTCCCCATGTTTAATTTTCCGTTGCATGGGACTCTTTGGTCATATATTCTCGCGCTCGCGTCCCCCAGCGCCGTTCGCTAAGGCGGTGAGGGGCTCAGAGCGACACTCAGCGCACATGCGCTCACTGCCGATCCCCGCCCGCGTGTACGTCGGATCCACGATTGCGATTGGCGCGATCCTGGTGGTCACGCTCGGGCCTCGCTCAGAATTCGCTCATCCCGTCCTCTTGGCCGCGCTGCTGCTGACGGCGGTCGTCATCTCCGCGTTCAAAGTCAGGCTGCCGCTCGCCAAGAGTGGTTCCACGATGTCGGTGGCCTACGCCGTCGACTTCGCGGCGCTGCTGCTGCTCGGCCCCAACGAAGCCATGTTCGTCGCGATCACCAGCGCGTGGAGTCAGTGCACGCTTCTGATGACGACACGGAATCCGATTCATCAAACGATGTTCAGCATGGCCTCGCTCGCCATCACCGTGCAGGCGGCTGGCTTCGTGTATGAGGCGCTCGGCGGCATCCCGGGCAGCGGTGGCGGTAACCTGCCCGGCGCGCGCCCGCTGGTCGCCGCCGCTACCACCTACTTCATTTTCAATACGTGGCTGGTCGCCATCGCCGTGTCGCTCTCGACCAGGCAGTCGTTCGTGCACGTCTGGAACCAGAATTTCCTGTGGAGCGCGCCGAATTATTTCGTCGGCGCCGGCGTCGCGGCGATTGCGGCGTGGGCGGTCGTGACGTCAAACGCGTGGCTGGCATTGCTGGGCGCGGCGCCGTTGTACCTGACCTATCGCACCTACAAGGTGTACCTCGGACGCATCGACGACGAGCGTCGTCATGGCACGGAGATGGCCGACCTGCACCTTGCGACGATTGAGGCGCTGGCACTGGCTATCGACGCGAAGGACCAGACCACGCAATCACATATCCGCCGCGTCCAGGTCTATGCGACCAATGTCGCACGCGGCCTCGGCATGTCCGACACGGAAATCCAGGGAGTCAAGACCGCCGCGCTGCTCCATGACATCGGCAAGCTGGCGGTGCCCGAGCACATTCTGTCGAAGCCCGGCCCGCTGACGCAGGAAGAATTTCAGAAAATCCGCGTGCATCCCCAGGTCGGCGCCGAGATCATCAGCGCCGTGCCATTCCCGTATCCGGTCGCGCCATTGATCCTCAGTCATCACGAGCGCTGGGACGGCAAGGGCTATCCGCATGGCCTGAAAGGCGACCAGATTCCGCTTGGCGCGCGCATCCTGTCGGTCGTCGACTATTACGATGCGCTGACTTCGGATCGCCCGTACCACAAGGCGATGACGTCCGAAGCGGCGCTGGCGCTGCTGCAGCAGGAAGCCGGACGCGCGCTCGACCCGGCCGTCGTCGAGATGTTCGTGAAGATGGCCGCGCAAATGGAGGCCGCCGCGCACACCATCGAGACGGAGACGCCGCGACGGCTGCCGCTCGAACCGACCAGCGACCGCGGCCGGCCCGCGGTCGGCTTCCAGCCGGAAGGCACCAAGAGCAGCAGCGTGTTCGAAGACATCGCGTTGGCCCATCGCGAGATTTACGCGCTCTACGAAATTGCGCAGACCATGGGGACCAGCCTCGGCGTCGCCGACACGATGGCGCTGATCTCATCCAAACTGTCGAACCTCGTGCCGTTCTCGGCGTGCGGGTTGTTCCTGTTCGATGAAGAAGCCGATACGCTGCGCTGCCGCTTCGCCACCGGCACCGAATCCGACACCATCGGAACCATGACGGTCCGCGCCGGCCACGGCCTCGCCGGATGGGTGGCGCGCAACCGCCGTCCGCTCGTCAACGCGCGGCCGAGCGCCGAGTTCGAAGCCGCGGGGTTGTCCAAAGCCACCACGCTCCAGTCGGCGCTGGTCGCGCCGCTCGTGTTCAGCGAGCGCCTGATTGGCACGCTCGCTGTCTACTCGACGCACCCGAACTTCTACACCGACGATCATCGACGGTTGCTGGATCGGGTCAGCGAACAGGCCTCCGCCGTGATCCACAATTCGATTGTGTTCGAGCAGACGCAGGAAGACTCGCTGACCGATCCACTCACCGGCCTGCCGAACACGCGCTTCATGTTCATGCATCTGACGCGCGAGCTCGCGCGCGCCGAGCGTCTGAAGTCCGAGGTCGCGTTGCTGGTGATGGATCTCGACAATTTCAAGGAGATCAACGACGGACACGGCCACCACATTGGCGACCGTGCCCTGCGCGAGGTCGCGGCCGTGCTGCGTTCCGGAATCCGTCCGTACGATATCTGCGTGCGATACGCGGGCGACGAGTTCATCGTGGTGCTATCGGGCTGCAGCACGGACGAGGCGGAGCGCAAGCGCCTCGAACTGCAGCGCACCGTCGACGAAATGCTGTTCGAAGCGCGGCCCGGCCGGCGGTTGCCGCTGGCCATCAGCGTCGGCGCCGCGATCTATCCACAGGACGGTGACTCCTACGAAGCGCTGCTCGCCACTGCCGACAGCCGGATGTACCGCGACAAGAGCCGGCGCAAGCAGCGCGTGCAGGTGCAGCCGGCGGCGACCGGCACGGACGGCCTGCCGGTGGTCGCCGTCCCGCTGCAACAGCCCCAGGAAATTACCGAGATTGAAATCCAGCGCGCCGGGTTCGGGGTGTTGTAGAGCCTTCGGCGTTCAGCCTTCAGCCTTCAGTCCATATAAGATCCTCTGGTCGTGCCAACGATCACGGTGCCTGTGCGGCAGGTAATGCCTGCCACGCCCCGGACGCGAATCATCAGCCTCGATTTGACGCAGGAGCAGCTGGCCTTCACTGCCGGTCAGGCCGTCATGCTCGGTCTGCACGGATCGCCATTGCGTAAGCCGTATTCGATCGCCTCGGCACCTTGGGAGGTGATGAAAACCGGCTGGCTGCAGGTGCTGGCGCAGGTCGAAGACGGCGGTGGCCCTGACCCGCACCTCGAGCTCGCGGCGCCAGGTACGATGCTCGACCTCGAGGGTCCATTCGGCACGTTCGGCGTGCCGGCAGGCGTCGATGCGGCGTTGCTGTTTGTCGCCGGCGGCACCGGAATAGCGCCACTGCGGTCGATGCTGATGGAACGTCTGGCACGCGCGGCGCGCGACCCGATTGTCCTGGTCTACAGCGCGCGGTCGTCAGACGAATTCGCTTTTCGCACGGAACTGGCGGCGCTGGCCGCCGCACAGCGGTTGACCGTGCACTTCACGGTGACTCGCGGTGATTCTCCTGGCTGGACAGGGCGGCGAGGCCGGATCGATCAGCATCTGTTGCGACAGGCCTTGCCGTCTGCAGATGCGATCTGCCTGGTGTGCGGCCCGCCGAAACTTGTCAGCGAGACGACCGAAGCATTACGCCAGCTGGGCGTGGCGGAAGAACGAATCTTGATCGAACGCTTTTAGCCGACGGCCGAAGGCTGACTACATCCCGAGAATGTGAAATCCCGCGTCGACCATCAGCACTTCTCCGGTGACGCCGCGACTCGCGTCGCTCAGCAGGAATGCCGCGGCGTCGCCGACTTCGGAGGTTTCGATCGCCCGCCGTAGCGGCGCTTTCTCCCGGACGACGCCGAGGATTGACGAGAAGCCGCCAATCCCTGCCGCCGCCAGCGTCTTCACGGGGCCTGCGGAAATGGCGTTGACGCGGATGTTCTCGGGCCCGAGGTCGGCAGCGAGATACCGCACCGTCGATTCAAGCGCCGCTTTCGCGACGCCCATCACGTTGTAATTCGGAAACACGCGATCGCTGCCGAGAAACGTCAGCGTCAGCACGCTGCCGCCGCCGCGCCCGGCCATCAGCGGTTGCGCGCCGCGCGCCAGCGCGATCAGCGAATACGCGCTGATGTCGAGTGCCTGCTTGAAGCCGTCGCGTGACGTGTTCAGAAAACGGCCGGTGATCTCCTCGCGCGACGCGAACGCCGCGCCGTGCACGATGAAATCCAGACCACCGTGCATCTCCTGGATTTTCGAGTAGACCGCCGCGATCTGTTCGTCGCTGGTGACATCGAGCGGCAGCACCGTCGCCGGCGGCGTCAGCGTTGCGGCAAGCTCGCCGACGTGCTCTTCGAACCGGCCCTGATAGGTGAGGATGAGCGAGGCACCGAGCTTCGCGGTCGACTGTGCGATCGCCCACGACAGCGAGCGATGATTGGCGACGCCGACGATCAGCCCGACTTTCCCGGAGAAATCCATCAACGGTTTTTCTTGCCGCCGCGTCTGCGGCGCCCGCCGCCTTGTCCCTGACCTTGCCCCTGACCCTGGCCGTGGCCGTTGTCGCGGAATCGCATCGGACCCACGTTGTCGAATCCGCCCCCGGCGGGACGGCGCCGGCGCTGATTCGGCCGCTGATTGTTCCGGCGATTGTGCAGCGATTGCAGCGTGAATTCCGGAGCGGTGCGCTGTGGCGGCGCCTGGCCTTCCGGGCGCGGGAACGTTGCCCGTATCAACGAGCGGCGGAAGCCGCCTTCTTCGCGCGGTTCATCATGAGTATCGCCGTTGTCCCCGTTGCCGTCGTCCGCGACGGCGGCGACCGGGACCGCGATCGGCTTGGGTTCCGGCGCCGGCACGTCGTCCGCCGACATCCCGGCGTCTTCATCTTCGATGACGCCGTCGTCGACGGGTAGTTCCGCGATCGCCACAGCCGTCGCCGGCGGTTGGGGTCGTGGCGTGGTTCCGTTCAGGTTTTCGAGGACTTGAGTGAAGAGCCCGGGCGGCTGGGTCTTGCGGCGCGGCGCCGGGACTTTGCCTTCCTTGTACTCGTGCTCGGCGTCGCAACTTCCGCAACGCGTCCGTCTGATTTCATCATCGATCATGGCGACGATGGCGTGATCGGTGATGCGGCGCTCGCGCGGACAATAGTCGTCCAACACGTCGCCGGGCCGATACCGGCGCTCTTGCATGCAACTCCCCCGAAAACCGTTCGACCTCCCGCAGGCCGGATCGGTATTGATTTTCTACTGCTTCGTACCGTGGTCCAAAGGCCGCACGTTCACACGATGTAATTCAGCGGCCGAGGGTCGTGTTGATTGCGGGAAGCGCTTGTTGGGTTGACGAACCCAGAGGCGCAGGGCAAGCCGGAATATATCAGACGCTTGAGCTGTGGGCAAGCCACGTCCGCAATTCGGTCAGGGCGGCCTTGACGGCCTCAGGATGCGTCGATTGCGGGGTCTTCCTGACTCGCACCGACGCCGCGGCGGTCACGTGCTCCTTGACGTCGTCGCCTATCAGATCGCTGACGGCGCGCCATTCCGGCAGCGACAGCGACTCAAAATCACGACCCTGCGTGAGGAGTTGCCGGACCAGCGCTCCCACCACTTCATGCGCCTGCCGGAACGGCATGCCCCGGGACACGAGGTAGTCGGCGACGTCCGTCGCGAGTAGCAATCCCGAGGCAGCCCGGCCGGTCCGCTCCGGATGCAATGTCAAGTTGCGCACCACCGCCGCGGTCGCGTCGAGCGAGACGGCCAGCGTGTCCTCGGCGTCGAACAGCGGCTCTTTGTCTTCCTGCAGGTCCTTGTTGTATCCGGTCGGCAGGCCTTTCAGCGTCACGAGGAAGCCGGTGAGATGCCCGATTGCGCGCCCAGCCTTGCCGCGAACGAGCTCGAGCGGATCCGGGTTCTTCTTCTGCGGCATCATACTGCTGCCGGTGGCCGACGAATCAGCCAACTCGAAGAAGCCGAATTCCTCGCCCGTCATCAGAATGAAGTCTTCCGCGATGCGCGACAGATGGACCATCGACAGCGACACCGCGTGCAGAAACGCCGCGGCGAAATCGCGATCGGACGATGCGTCCATGCTGTTGGCGACGACGCGGCTGAAGCCAAGCCGTGCGGCGAGGAACGCCGTATCGATCGCGTAGCCGGTACCGGCAATCGCGCCGCTGCCGAGCGGCAGCGCGTTGGCTTCTTCGCGAGCGGCATCCAGGCGGGCGTGATCGCGCCGCAACGCGGCGGCATGGCTCAACAGAAAATGCGAGACCAGCACCGGCATGGCGCGGCGCAGGTGCGTGTATGAGGGCATCAACGCATCGCCCGCCTGCTCCGCTTGATCCGCGAACGCGGCGATCGCCTGCCGCAGCTTCGACTGCAACAGCGGAATGCGCCGCCGCAGGTACAGCCGCAGATCGACGGAGACCTGTTCGTTCCGCGAGCGGCCGGTATGCAGGCGGCGGCCGGCGTCGCCGATGCGCTCGACGAGTTGACGCTCGACGAACGAATGCACGTCCTCGTCGTCACCGCTGACCCAGGCGGGATTGGTCCTGCCCTGCTCGAGGATTGCCTGCAGGGCACCGGCGATCGCTGTCGCGTCGCTCGCGGTCAGCACCCCGGCACGCGCCAGGGCTTCGGCCCAGGCGAGGCTACCGGTGACGTCATCCTCGAAGAGCCGGCGATCGAACGGGAACGACACGCCGAAATCGAAGGCGGCGGGATCGGGTGCGGCATCGAACCGGCCGGACCAGAGGGGTTTCGACATTACTTGCTGATCTTCCTTCCAACGACCTGCGCGGCGCCTTTGAACAGACGGACCCGAATCGTGCCCGTCATCTGCTGCGAAGTCGCATCGACGTAGGCATCGATGCCGGTGCGAACCGGGTCGAACCATTCTCCGCGATCGATCGCTTCCACGTACGACGCGGACACGGCGACGTCGAAGCGCTGCTGCGACTCAGACGAGACGTAGCGCCATAACTCGGCGTGCGCGAGATGCAGCACCACCGCGGCTGGCGCTTCGTACAGCGCTCGCGTGCGTGTGCCGTCGGGCCGCACCTTGATGCGATCGAGCCGGCCGACGCCGTGCTCGCCGGCGATCGTCGAGAGACTGTCGATCAGCTCGGGAAACGTCATGGTGACGCCGCTGTGCCCCGACGGCGCGCCACGCTCGAAGAGAATGTCGACGTACGCCGGAATCGATGGGGTCTCGTCGAGTGACTTGGTCAGCTTGAATACGGACTCCGGCGGCGGGCTCGATCCGTCGTCATCGCGGCGGCCGATGGTGCGTCCCCAGACATTCGCGTCGACGCGATCGCGCGCGGCGTCGACCTCGGGGTGACGAAAGTCGGGCTCGTCGGCAACCGCCAGGGGCTGAATATCCGGCGCAATCGTCTTCAGGGCCTTGGTCATGCGCGCTGCGTCCCGACCGGTGCAGCCATGCCCGACAATCGTCGCGCCTTCGATGCGCGCGATCTCGACGAGCTTTTTCGCGATGATCGGGCGCGTCAACGCCGTCGACATCGGATAGCGGCCGTCCGAAAGCGCGCCGGCCTTCAATGAAGGCAGCACCACATCCTTGACGAACTCGTCGCGCACGTCGATGACGTGCGCGCGCGCCGCGCCATCCGCCAGCGCGCGCTCGCGGATGTCAGCGAGTTCCTTGATTTCGCCGAGGTCGAGCGTGACGGTGACGACGTCGCTGCGATAGCGATCTGCGAGCCACGAGACGGCGGCCGCCGAACGGGCGCCGCCTGAATAGGCGAGAACAACGGTCTTTTTCAACTTGCCAGGTCCTTTAGCTGCGTCGCCACCGCATGAGCCGCTTTGGCGTCGCGGGCGATGATCAAAATGGTGTCATCACCGGCGAGTGTGCCGGCCACCTCGGGCAGCCGCGCCCGATCGACGGCAAGCGCCAGCAGCTGCGCCTGGCCGGCGCCGGTCTTCAGGACGACGAGCTGTTGGACCGGTTCGACGGTGACGAGATATTCAGTGAGCGCGCGACCCAGGGTATCGAGCGCGCCGGCATGCGGTGCTTCCGCGCCGGCCGGCTGGTAGGCGCCGTCCGACGAACGCTTGAGCAGTCCGAGCTCCTTGATGTCGCGCGACAGCGTTGCCTGCGTGACGTCGAAGCCGCGCGCAGCCAGCCGCTGCCGGAGCTGCTCCTGGCTGCGCACCGGCTCGTGCTCCACGACTTCGAGAATGGCTGATTGCCGTCGTGCCTTCATATTTATGCGGTCAAGTGAATCAGTATACACAGTAACGCCGGCAAACATCTCAATTTAGTGTTGACACTCGGAAAATTATACATGTATAACTATTCCTCTGGGCGCATAGTTTTACACCGCTCAGTGAGGTTGCAAACGGTCAGATGCGTACGCAGGTGATCAACGACGTCGAAACACAGCGGCCGACTCCGCCGGGGAACGTGCGCGTGGCGGTCGCAGGCGCCAGCGGTTTTGCCGGTCAGGAATTGATCCGCCTGCTCGCACGTCATCCGAGCGTCACTATCACGATGGCGACCGGATCGCAGGCGACCAGCGCCCCGCGGCGGTTGACGGCGCTCTCCAAGATCTGGGACGGCACGGTCGTACCGCTCGACGCCACGGCTCTCGATGCCGATGCCGTCTTCCTGGCGCTGCCGGAAGCGGCCTCTGCCGAGTTGGCGCCATCGTTGCTCGCGAAGGGAATGCGCGTCATCGATCTGTCGGGTGCCTTCCGGCTTCGCGACGCGGCGGCGCGAACCAAGTGGTATCCCGCGACGTCGGCGTTGCCGGAGGGAGTCGCGTATGGCCTGACGGAGTTCGAGCTCGACGCGATCGAGCGGGCGCGGCTGGTGGCGAACCCGGGCTGCTACCCCACCGCATCGCTACTCGGCTTGCTGCCGCTCCAGCGCGCCGGCCTGCTGCAGCCCGAGACGGATGTGATCATCGACGCCAAGTCCGGCCTCTCCGGTGCGGGCAAAGCGGCGACGGAGCGCACGCACTTTTCGGAGAATCATGGCAGCGTCGCCGCCTACAACGCGTTCGGCCACCGCCATACGCCGGAGATGGAGCAGGCGCTGGGCCGTCCGGTGACGTTCGTGCCGCACCTGGTGCCGCTCGATCGCGGCATTCTGTCGAGCATGTACGCGCGACTTGTGCCCGGCACCAGCGCCAGCGCGGTGGCGCAGGCCTTCGAGCGCGCCTATGCCGACGCACCGTTCGTGCGGGTGACCGGCGAAACGCTGCCGGAGATCAAGCACGTCGCGCACACGAATTTCTGCGACGTGGGCTGGAAGGTCGATGAGGGCGCGGGCCGGGTGTTCGTCGTCAGCGTCATCGACAACCTCGTCAAAGGCGCGTCGGGCCAGGCGATCCAGAACTTCAACGTGATGTACGGATTCGATCAGAAGGCCGGTCTGCTGTGAAGCACGTGGCGGTATTGAAAATCGGCGGCGAGCTCTTGGAAGGCGATCAGCGGCTGACGGCGCTTGGCAAGGCCATCAAGAGCGCGGCGAAAAACATCCGCCTGGTGGTGGTGCACGGCGGCGGACGCGAGATCGATGCGGCGCTGGCGCAAGTCGGCATCCCGAAGCGCCAGGTCGACGGCTTGCGCGTCACCGACGGCGAAACGCTGAACATCGTCGTGTCGGTGCTGGCCGGCTCGATCAATACGAAACTCGTCGCCGCCATCAACGCCGCCGGCGGCAAAGCCGTGGGCTTGACGGGCGCCGACGCGGGCGTGGCTCCGGTCGAGAAAGCGGCGCCGCACAAGGCCACCAATGGCGAAACGGTCGACCTCGGTATGGTCGGCATGCCGATCAAAGCCAAGGCGCCGGCGCTGATTGCGGCGTTGCTGAAGGGCGGCTACATCCCGGTTGTGGCCTGCATCGGCGCCTCGAAGAAAGGCAAGTTGTTCAACGTCAACGCCGATACGTTGGCGGGGAGCCTGGCGGCGCGCCTCAAGGCGCGGCGGCTGGTGATTGCCGGAACGACGCCCGGCGTCCTCGACAAGAAGAACCAGACGATTGCGCGGCTCGACAAGGACCGCATCGAGAAGCTGGTGAAATCGGGCACCGCGAATGCGGGCATGGTCGCCAAGCTGGCAGCCTGCCAGACGGCGTTGAAAGGCGGCGCCAAGAGCGTCGCGGTGGTCGACGGACGAAGCCCGGCGCGACTCGTCAAAGCGCTCAACGGCGACAAGACCTCGGCGACGACGAAAGTCGTCAACTAGCAATCGTGTGACTGATAACTGATTACTGAATGATGAGCAACGTCCCGGCACTCGAAGCGCAACACGTGCTGCAGACCTACAAGCGGCAGCCCGTGGTGTTCGTCCGCGGTGAGGGCTCACGGCTGTTCGACGAGGACGGGCGCAGCTACCTCGATTTCATCTCGGGCATTGGCGTCTGCGTGCTCGGTCACGCGCATCCCGGGCTCGCGGCGGTACTCGCCGAGCAGGCTGCGACGTTGATTCATACGTCGAACCTGTACTTCCACCCGCTGCAAGGACAGCTCGCCGCGAAGCTCGCGGCGATGTCCGGCCTGCAGCGCGCGTTTTTCTGTAACAGCGGCACCGAGGCGGTGGAGGCGTGCCTGAAGTTCGCTCGCCGCTACTGGTACTCGAAGGGGATCACCGATCGAACGCAGTACGTCGCCCTCGAGCACGGGTTCTCGGGCCGGACGATGGGCGCGCTGTCGGTGACTGCGAACGCGCACTACCGCGATCCGTTCGGGCCGTTGATTCCCGGAGTGACATTTATCGCGCCGGGCGACATCAAAGGATTGGAAGCGGCGGTCACCGATCGCACGGCCGCGATTATCGCGGAACCGATCCAGGGTGAAGGCGGTGTGCGTCCGCTGCCGGCGGATTTTGCCGCCGCGATTGCGCGGGTCACCAAGCAGACGGGCACGCTGCTGATCGCCGACGAGATCCAATGCGGACTCGGGCGCACCGGCCGCACCTTTTACTTTCAGTCGTTCGGCTGGACGCCGGACCTGGTGACGGTCGGCAAAGCGATCGGGTCGGGTGTGCCGATCGGCGCGGCGCTCGTCGCCGAGCACGTCGCGAAGGAAATCTTCGCCGGCGATCACGGCACGACCTACGGCGGCAACGTGCTCTCGACGCGCGCGGCGTTGTTCGTGCTCGAGGAGCTCGATCGCCTGGCGCCGCACATCGCCGAGATGGGCGCGCTGTTCGAGACGAAGCTGCTGGCGCTGCAGCAACAGCACCCGGTGATCACCGCGGTGCGCGGCGCCGGGCTGATGCGCGGGCTCGAGCTGGCGGTCGACGCGCAACCGGTAATCGAGGCGGCGTTGCAGGCGGGGTTGCTGGTCAACCGCACCGCCGAAAAAGTTGTGAGGATGCTGCCGCCGCTGATCGTGACGGCGGCGGACATCGATGAGGCGGCGGCGATTCTCGACGGCGCGCTCCGGTCGGTCACAGCGGGTACAGAAAGCAAGGAGCGCTTTCCGGGGCCGGTAGCAGAGGTGAAAGCGTAAGCCCATGACGATGCGTGTTGTTGTTGACAACGGACCGGGACGAAAGCGCCGCACGGCGTCCGCAGGGACGCTCAAATCGGCGCGCCCGGAGATCTCGCTTCGGGCCGGTACGGCGGCAGACGCGCCCGCACTGCACGCGCTGATTACCGCGCATCTCGAAGAGGGCAAACTGCTGCCGCGCACGCTCGAGGAGCTCACCGTTCACGCGGGGCGCTTCGTCGTCGCGGTCGCCTCGTCGCCATCCGGCGATCGCATCGTCGGGTGCGCTGAATTGGCGCCGCTGTCGGCCGATGTCGCCGAAGTCCGGTCGCTCGTCGTCGGTGCCGAGGCTCGTCGTCTCGGCGTCGGGGTCCGGATGGTTGAAGCGTTGAACGCCCGCGCCCGTGTCGAAGGCTACCGCCGGCTGTGCGCCTTCGCGCACGATCCGGTGTTCTTCGTCCACCGCGGCTTCTCGATCGTCCCGCATACGTGGGTGCCCGAGAAGATCGCGCACGACTGCTATATCTGCCCGATGTTTCGCAACTGCGGCCAGTACGCGATCGTCCTGGACCTCGACAAGGCGAGCGTGCCGGCAAGCGTGCGCGCGGCCGCACGCACATGAACGAGGGCAGCCACGAGGGTTCGGGCGAACGGTCGACCATTCGTCCGAACGTTCGCCCGATTGCCGGCGGCGTGACGGCTCCTGCCGGGTACCGCGCCTCCGGCGTGCACTGCGGCATCAAGGCCAGCGGCAAGCCGGACCTGTCGCTGGTCGTCAGCGACACACCGGCGGCTGCAGCCGCCCTGTTCACCACCAATCTCGCGAAGGCGGCGCCACTGTTCCTGTGCGAGGACCACCTCGCATCGACGGCGGGGCGCGCCCGCGCCATCGTCACGAACAGCGGCTGCGCGAACGCCTGCACCGGCCCGCAGGGCATGATCGACGCGCGCGAAATGGCGCAGTTGCTGGCCACACAACTCCGGTGCAGCGCCGATCAGGTGCTGGTGGCATCGACCGGAGTGATCGGCGTCAACCTGAAGATGGACAAGATCCGGTCCGGCATTCCCGCAGCGGTCGCGGCACTGCGCGCCGACGGCGGTGCCGCTGCGGCGCGCGCCATCATGACGACGGATCCCTTTCCGAAGGAACATGCCGTCGAGGTCGCGACGGCGTCCGGCAGCTTTCGCGTCGGCGGCATGGCGAAAGGCTCGGGCATGATCGAGCCACGCATGGCGACGATGCTGGGCTACCTCACGACCGATGCCGATGCCGATCCGCAAGTGTTGTCGCGGGCGCTCGCCGAAGCGACGCGATTTACCTTCAACGCCATCACGGTGGACGGCGAGCCGTCGACCAACGATTGCGTCTTTGCGCTGGCCAACGGCGCGAGCGGCGTCACCATCAACGACGATCTCTACCAAGCACTGTTCGAAGGTTTGCGTGCTGTCGCGCACGAGCTGGCGCTCGGCATCGTTCGGGGCGGCGAAGGCGCGACCAAGCTGATTGCGATCACGGTGACCGGCGCGGAGACAGATAGCGACGCGTGGATGGCGGCACGCGCGATCGCCAATTCACCGCTCGTCAAGACAGCCGTCCATGGCGGCGATCCGAACTGGGGACGTTTAATCGCAGCGGCAGGCCGGTCGGGTGCGCGGTTCGTGCTCGACGGCGCGCGGGTGCAGATCGGATCGCTCGTGCTATTCGAGAATGGCCGACCGTTCGATGAGCTCGCGCCACAGGCCGCGGACTATCTCACCGGCAAGGACCTGCAGATCGAAGTGGGCCTCGGCACCGGCGGCTCGCATCGGGCGACGGTCTGGACCTGCGACCTGTCTGCGGAGTACGTGAAGATCAACGCCGAATATCGGACATGACACAACAGCGGCGGCGCGCGAGCAACGCTGTTCTCGTCACGCGCCGGGTGCGGTGAGCATTACGTGCAAAATTTTCTTTCGATACTGGACCTCGATCCCGATCGCATCGCGAAACTGCTGGAATCGGCAGCGCAGCTGAAGCGGCAACGCGTCAAGGGCATGAAGGCGCCGACGGCGACGGCCCTCAACGGCAAGCACGTCGGCGTGTTGTTCGAAAAACCTTCGCTGCGGACCCGCGTCACCTTCACGATCGGCGTCCGCGAGCTCGGCGGTGACATCGTCGAGATTCCCGCCGACGTGATGCACGCGGATCGTGAACCGATCAACGACGTCGCCCGCAATCTCGAACGCTGGGTCGATGCGGTCGTCATCCGCACGTTCGGCCAGGAGCGGTTGCAGCAGATCGCGGAGATCACACCGAAGCTGCACGTCATCAACGCGCTCAGCAACGAGGAGCATCCCTGCCAGGCGCTGGCCGACATGGAAACACTGATCGAGCGCTGGGGCACGCTGGCGGGCAAGCGCATCGCATTCGTCGGAGACGGCAACAACGTGTGCACGTCGCTGGTGCACGCGGCGATGATGCTCGGCATGCACGTGCATGTCGCCACGCCGAAGGGATTCGAACTGCCGGACGAAGTCGTCGATCAGGCGGCCGAAGTCTCGCAGCACGGCGCGGGACTGACGGAGTTCACCGATCCCAAGGCGGCGGTGCGGGACGTCGATGCCATCTACACCGACGTGTGGACGTCGATGGGCCAGGAAGTCGAATACGCCGAGCGCAAGCGCACGTTCCGGCGCTACCAGGTCAACGAAGCGATGATGGCGATGGCCAAGCCGGGCGCGCTGTTCATGCACTGCCTCCCGGCCCACCGCGGCGAGGAGGTCACCGACGAAGTCATCGAATCACCCGTGTCGGTCGTGTTCGATCAGGCGGAAAACCGTCTGCACGCGCAAAAGGCACTGCTCATTGCGATGTTGAAGTAGCGGGGTTCGGCTTCAGGTACTTGTCGTACCACGCGACGATCCGGTTCTCGAAGTCGATGCTCTCGGCCACGCTGTTGGGCGGGCGATGGCCGCCGTTCACGTAGCGAACCCACTCCACGGTCTTGCCCAGGCGCCGCAAGGCGTAATACAACTCCCGCGACTGACTTGCCGGCACGTTCGGATCCTGATCGCCGCTGATCGTCAACAGCGGCGTCTTGACGCGATCGAGACGGAATATCGCCGAATGCTCGATGTAGCGTTCCGGATATTCCCAGAGCGTTCCGCCGATGCGATCCTGGCTCTTCTCCGGCGCGTGCGTATTGCGGACACCGAGGCGTTCGCTGTCGGTGTAAAAGCTGATCATGTCGACCTTGCCGGAGACATTCACCGCCGCCTTGAACCGATCGGTTTCGGTCAACAACAGTACGGTGGCATAGCCGCCGTAGCTGGTGCCGTGAACGCCGAGCCGATCGGGGTCCGCGATGCCCATGTCGATCAACTTGTTGGCGGCGGCGGTGACGCCTTTCGCCCATGACTCGCCGGGCCGGCCGACAACGAGATTCACCGATGGGTGGAACACGGCATAGCCCTGACCCGCCAGCAGTGCGGCGCGCCCGTTGAAGCCGTTGTCGAAGAACGTTTCGTAGATCTCGAACACCGTGGGATAGCGCCGGCCCTTCTCGTAACCGATCGGATAGCGCAGCACACCGTAAAGGACCTTGCCGTCCGCATCCCGGTACGACACCAGTTCGGACGCCGGTAACGCCTTCTTTGCCAGCCATGGATTCAGGTCTGTGAGCTTGCGGACGTTGGTGAATGCGGCATCCGCCGCGTACAAGTCGGCGGGACGCGTGCCGTCCGACTTCTGGAAAATGATTGTGCTGCCGTCGCGGGACAGGCGGAACCCCTGATAGACGGCAGAATCACGCACCAGTGCGGTCATCGATTTGGTCGTGAGGTCGAGGCGCGACAACCCGCGATCCCACTTGTCCGGCTCGCCGTACTGCACGAGCACAGCGTTGCCGCCCGGCATCCAATCAACGGCCGTCACTTTCGGATTCTTTTCCTCGTTCTTGTCGTCGAGCGTCAGCACGCGTTCGCGCGTGCCGTCTGCGACCGACGCCACGTACCAGCCCTTCTTGCTCGACAGCAGCAGCCGGCCGCCATCACGCGAGAACGACAGCACCGAGAATGCTTCGCTTTCTTCCTCGTTGGTCCCGGCCGTCGCGGCCGCGTCGCGAGCCGGTTTGGGCGTGATCGATCGAGGCTTGGCATCCTCGATCCGCTGCACGAACACTTCGCCGCGTTCGGCATACGCAAACGTTCGGTGATCGTCGGACCACCGCGGCGTTGCCGTTTTCAGCGTTTTCGCGTCGAGCACAGTCTTCGGCTGCGCGCCGCGCGCCTGCATCCGCACGGCGTTGTCGGTGCCAAAAATCACGTCGTAATTCGTCTTTTCAGTGGCGTCTTCCAGCCATGCGACGTGCGCGCCGTCGCGAGCAAGCTGATAGTTGGTGATCGTCGCCGGCGCGACGACGACAGTTGCGGCGCCGGTTGCCGGATCGAGCTCCGCCAATGAACGGCGGCGGTTGGCACGGCTCATCGCGTCCCAGTCGAGCAGCGGCTTCGACGACTGAACGACAACCGGACCTGAGACCAGCGTCTTGAACGACTGCTGCGCCGCGGCGTCGTCCGCGGGGCTGCGAAGCGCAACGAACAACTTGCCTTCGCCGGTCCACGACAGCTCGGAGTTCGCCGCAACTTCGGCGCCGCGCTGGCGCGGCACCTCGAGGAGCGTTTTCCGAGCCACGTCGTAGATCCACACCGTCGTCGCCGGTAGACCATCGGCGGTCTCGGCCGCGGTCAGCACGGCCAGCTTGCTCGCGTCACGCGCGAACGCAGCCTGGCGGATGTTCAGCAGTCCCTTACCGACTTTGTCGGTGGTCCCACTGGCGGTGTCGATCACCTGCAATTCGACCATTGACGGCGCGAAGTACGTCGGATCGCCATAGCGCCGATGATTCGTCTCGGCGTTGTCGTAGAGGCGACGCGCGCCGATCGCCACGAGCCGTCCATCCTCGCTGAAGTCCAGGACTTGTGCGGTGGTGACCTTCAGTAGGTCCTCCGCGGTCACCGGATCGAGCGATTGCGCATCGGGCGAGACCAGCGTGACGGTGAGCAGAGCGACGGCGGCGAAGGTTCTGTTCATATCGTTCCTGCCTCTATCGGGCGACGCGACGCGCGCGAATCAACACTTGAATCTCGTCATTGCGGTTGTTTTCGAAATACAACCGCTGGCGGCCGTCGGGATCCTCGGAGATCACCGCCGGAATGGCGCTGGCGACGACGGTCCACCCGGCGGGCAGCACGACGGTGTTTCGCGGCCGTCCGAAGGCGCGATCCCATACGAGCTCGTCGCCATCCAGCCGATAACGCGCCGCATCGGTGTAGGTCTCCGTGATCCGGAGGCGCGCGGACTGACCGGGCTTGA
>DASPNQ010000073.1:0-4695 GCA_035626435.1 Vicinamibacterales bacterium | reverse complement strand
CCGGCGATAATCGTCGGCGGTGCGCAACGGCCGATCCAGTCCGGGTGAAGACACCTCGAAGGTGTAGCCGCCGGGCATCACGTCTTCGACGTCGAGCAGCGTGCCGAGCTCCTCGGCCACGCGCGCGCAATCGTCGATGCTGACGCTTTCTTCGGGCGTCGCCGCCGGCCCGGGCCGGTCGACAATGACGCGCAGCACCTGCTGGCCGCCTTCGCGCTTCAGCTCGACATCGAAAATCTCGAGACCGTAGGCGCCGGCGACACGGGCCGCCAATTCCCGGATTCGCTCCAAAGGGCCCATAAATACAAAAAGTGGGCTGAATTACAGGCCCACTCTGGTTTCCCAGACTAGTAACCGACTCACTATTCTAACACCGGTTCGACGGGAGGGTTCGACCCACGTTCGAAACAGGTTCGCTACGAAGGATCAGACGGGTCGCGCGACGAGGTCGTATTCCTGGGCGCCGACGATTTCCACGTCGATCATCGCGCCTTTGGCGAGCGTCGACGGGTCGCAGTCGGTCAGGTAGACGACCGGGTCGATTTCCGGGGCCTGGCCCGCAAGTCGTCCTTGCACAACGAGTTCGTGCTCGGAGGAAGGGCCGTCGACGACCAGCCGCGTGCGTTCGCCCAGGCGGGCCTGCTGCCGTGCCGTCACAATGTCGCGCTGGCGCGCCATCAACCGCTCCCGGCGCTTCGTCTTTGTTGCCGCGGGGACGTCATCCTTCAGGTCGTACGCGGACGTGCCCTCTTCGTGCGAGTAGGTGAAGACGCCGACGTGATCGAAGCCGATTTCGTCGATGAACGATTCCAGCTCGGCGAAATCTTCCGCGGTTTCGCCCGGGAAACCGACGATGAACGTCGTCCGCAGTGCAACGTTTGGCATGCGCGCGCGAATGTTCTGCAACAGACGCCCGTATGACTTTCGTGTGCCGGGCCGCTTCATGCGCTTGAGCACCGCGTCCGAGGCGTGCTGAAGCGGAAGGTCGATGTACTTCACGACCTTGTCGAGGTCGGCGATCGCATCGATCACATCGCTGGTGATCGTTGTCGGGTAGAGGTAGAGCAGTCGAATCCATTCCAGGCCGTCCACGCCGTTCAACGCCCGAAGCAGCCGCGGCAGCGCGCAGCGCTCGCCGCGGTCGATGCCGTAGAACGTGGTGTCCTGCGAGATGAGCAGCAGCTCCTTGACGCCCTGAGCCGCGAGCTGTGTCGCTTCCTGCACGATCGATTCGATCGAGCGGCTGCGATAGTGGCCGCGCATCTTCGGGATGATGCAGAACGCGCACTTGTAGTCGCAGCCCTCGGCGATTTTCACGTAGGCGTAGTGCCCGGGCGTAACGCGTTTGCGTGGTGTGTCGGCGTCGTAAATATATGTTGGTAAATCCTGGCCGAAGACGGGAGACGTGAGCCGGGATCCGGGAGCCGAATCCCGCTTGTAAAAGGTCATCGGCGCAGCGGTTCCCGGTTCCGGGTTCCCGGTTCCCGAGATGGCGGCCGTGAAGTTGGCAACGTCACCCGTGCCGAGAACGACATCGATTTCAGGGATTTCCTTTTTCAGCTCTTCTCGATAACGCTCGCCGAGGCACCCGGTGACCACCAGCTTTCTCCCGGCCGCGTGTTTTTTGAGCTCCGCCATCTCGAGGATCGTGTCGATGGATTCCTGCTTGGCGCGATCGATGAACGCGCAGGTGTTCACCACCAGCACGTCGGCCTGCGACGCGTCGGCAGTGATCTCGTGGCCTTCCTTCTCGGCCATGCCGAGCATGACCTCGGAGTCGACGAGGTTCTTCGGACACCCGAGGGAGACGAATCCGATCTTCATTGGAACTTACCAGTGTAGCAGGGCGCGGGGGCCCAGAGGCCCAGAGGCCAAGAGGCCAAGAGGCCAAGGGGGCCACGGGCCAATGGGCCGATGGGCCGATGGGCCGATGCGCCGATGGGCCGATGGGCCGATGGGCCGATAGGCCGATAGGCCGAGGGGCTACCGGGGCCCACGGGGCCGTGGGGGCGCACAGTCCGGCGGCTCAGGGATAGATGCGGTAGAGCATGCGGGGGTAGGGGATCGTTTCGCGCACGTGCTCGAGGCCGCAGATCCAGCTGACGCATCGCTCGATTCCCATGCCGAAGCCGCCATGCGGCACCGACCCGTAGCGTCGCAGATCGAGGTACCACTCAAAAGCTTCTTGCGGCAGGTTGTGTTCCTTGATGCGCTGCAGCAGCAGGTTGAGATCATCGAGGCGCTGGCCGCCGCCGATGATCTCGCCGTAGCCCTCGGGTGCCAGGACATCGACGCAGAGCGCTTTGTCGGGCTCATTCGGATCGGGCTTCATGTAAAACGCTTTGATCGCGGCGGGGTAGTGCGTGACGCACACCGGCCGATCGAACTGTTGCGAGAGCACGGTTTCGTCGGTGCCGCCAAGGTCGCCACCCACGACGAACGGCACGCCCTTGTCGAGCAGAATCTTCGCCGCTTCGTCGTACTTCAATCGCGGAAACGGGGCTTTGACCGCCTCCAGCTTCGAGGTGTCGCGCTCCAGGGTTTTCAACTCACGTGGACGACGATCCAGCACACGCGCAACGACGGACGTAATCAACCCTTCAGCGAGCGTAATGACGTCGTCGAGATCGGCATAGGCCATCTCGGGTTCGACCATCCAGAACTCGGTGAGGTGGCGGCGCGTCTTGCTCTTCTCCGCGCGAAAGGTAGGCCCGAACGCGTATACCCTGCCGAGCGCCATCGCGTTGGCTTCGTTGTAGAGCTGCCCGCTCTGCGTCAGAAACGCCTTTTCGTCGTCGAAGTACTCGACAGGAAACAGCGTCGTTGTTCCCTCGCATGCGGCCGGCGTGAAGATCGGCGTGTCGGCGAGGATGAAGCCTTGTTCGTTGAAGAAGTCGCGAACGGCGCTGATGATTTCGTGGCGCACCTTCAGGATCGCCGTCTGCCGTTCGGCGCGAATCCACAGGTGACGGCGGTCCATCAAGTAATCGACGCCGTGTTCCTTCGGCGTTATCGGATAATCGGTCGCCTCGTTGACCACCTCGAGGCCGCTGGCAATCATTTCGTAGCCGCCGATGGCGCGCGGTTCTTCCTTGATCGTGCCGGTGACGATGATGGCGCTTTCCTGTCCGAGGTGGTCGGCTTTCCGGAATGTCTCCTCGTCGACATCACGCTTGCCCATCACGACCTGGAGAAAACCGGTGCCGTCGCGGACGACGAGAAAGTGGATCTTGCCGCTCGACCGCCGGTTGTGCAGCCAGCCCTTGATGGTGACGCTCTGGCCGGCCTTGGCACCGATCTTGTCGATATAGGTACTACCCTTCATCGAGGCCCATCATTTCATCACCGATGTGCAGAAGCGATTCAATTCGCTCGCGCGCTTTGGCTGCCTGTTCCAGTATCGGCTTGGCGTCGCGGGCGACGGCAAGCTCGAACATCCAGACTCCGTCGTAGCCGACTTTTTGAAAGGCAAGGGTGGTAGCGTCCCAATCGATCACGCCTTTGCCGGGGATCAGGTGATCGTCAGTGCGGCCGCGGTTGTCATGCAGATGCGTGGTGACCAAGTGGCCGGAACACGTCTCGATGGCGTCGACGACGTCGCCCATGATCCGCGCGTGCCCGACATCCATGCAGATGCCGAGGCCGGCAGCGTCGATGTCGCTTTCAATCAGATCGACCAGCGCCGCCGCTGTCGACAGCTCATTCGGGATGACTTCGATGGCCAGGCGGACGCCGTGCCGCTGCGCGGCCGGCGCCAGCTCTTCGAGACTTCGCACGAGCGAGCCGCGATGGTTGTCGCCGGCCCGGGCGTGGGGGACCGGCACGCCGCAGTGCACGACCAGCACCTGATATGGCACGGTGGCGGCGATATCCAGCGTGACCAATGCCGCGTCGACGGCCGCCTTTCGCCGCGTCTCGTCCGCGGCGGCAAGGCTCAACCCATCCTGCCACTGCCCGGAGGCGTAGCTGCCGGCGATGGGCGCATGCATCGAGTGCAGCGTCAGCCGCGTGTCGTCGAGCCATTCGGCGAGCGCCAGCGCCGCTCGTCGATCGCGATAGTCGAAGTGATCGCGGACCGCGAATACCTCGACGCACTCGAAGCCATGAGCCGCGATGTCGACGAGGTGCTCGCGATCCAACCGGTCGCCGACGAACAAGTGCGTCGAGATGCCAAACATGTCACAACCATGGATCGAGAAGCCCGCGGAGGCGCTCGAACCGCGCGTACTTGGCGAGGTTCGCTCTCACGTAGGCGATGGTGCGGGGCATGTATTGAATATAGACCGTGTTGTTGCGCGACGTTGTCATGTAGCCGAAGGTCCCGAGCGCCTTGAGGTTGCGCTGCAGCGCCATCAGGTCGAAACGCCGACGAAACTCGGCCTCGGGGACGGATTCGCGTTTGACCGCCAGAAAGAACGCCACCAGTTCGTCGACCTGTTGCGGGGTCAGGTCGACGTAGGAATCGCGCAACAGCGAAGCCAGGTCGTAGGTGTCAGGCCCCATGCGCGCGTCCTGGAAATCGATGATGTAGAGCGAGCCGCCATGCAGCATCAGGTTGCGGCTGTGGTAGTCGCGATGGCAGAGCACGCGCGGCTCGGCGGCGAGCTCATCGACGATCGCGGCCCACTCCTCGCGCAAGGCCTCGCGCTGGACGTCGGTTGGGGTCACGCCTTTGTAGGCGAGCAGGTAGTGCTT
>DASPNQ010000072.1:0-4705 GCA_035626435.1 Vicinamibacterales bacterium | reverse complement strand
GTTCGAGTCCGTGTTTGCCGAGGCCCTGCGAACAGTTGACGACGGCTGCGCCGGATTCGAGAGTGTCCACCTCACCGTGAAGCAGCACACTGACTTACAAAGTCGTCTTGCGGGCATGAAGTGCGGCTGTGTGCTTCAACCCGTCGAAGGCCTCGTCGAGCGATTACGGATTTTGAAGGACGACTGGGAGCTGGCGGTACTGGCGGAGGCGGGACGTAGACTTTCCGATGCCGCTAAGTTTATACTCCTGAAAGCTTTAGCCGGAATGCGGGAGCGCGAAGTCGCGGCGCTCATCGAGGCGGAGCTGAGGCGGGTCGGGTTCGACAAGCCAGCCTTTGATACCATCGTCGCTTCGGGTCCAAACTCGGCTGTGCCGCATCATCGCGCGGCTGATCGGGTTTTGACGACCGGCGATCTCGTTGTCCTGGATTTTGGCGGGATGCTCGACGGCTACGCCGTCGACCTGACGCGGACCCTCACCATCGGGCCCGCGACCGCGCGCCAGCGGCAGCTGCTCGAAACGGTGGCGGCCGCACAAGACGCCGCGTTCGGTGTCGTTCGGGCAGGGACCCTTGCGACGGAGGTCGATCGCGCCGCGCGGGATGTGATGGCCCAGGCTGGACTGGCCGAGGCGTTCGGTCATGGTACGGGTCATGGCCTTGGACTGGAAGTGCACGAACGGCCGCGGGTCGCACCATTCCGCGCCGAATTGCCCGGCGAGCCGCTGCAGCCGGGCATGGTGTTCACGATCGAGCCGGGCGCGTATTTCCCGCAGTGGGGCGGCGCACGGATTGAAGATGACGCGGCGTTGACTGCGTCGGGTGCCATCTGGCTCACCGACGTGCCGCGTTGCATATGAGTGCGCAATGACACTGGATGAGATCAAGCAGCTCGTGGAATTCATCAAGGGCCACGACCTCAGTGAATTCGAGCTGGAACAAGACGGCGTCAAGATCCGCATGAAGAGCGGACAGCATCAGGTCGTCGCCGTGCAGCCGGTGCCCGCGGCGCTGCCGATGGTCGCGGCCGCGCCGCTTGCGGCGCCGCAGACGCCGGCGCAGGCTGCCGCCGCAAAGGCGGAAGCGAAAGCGGCCGCCGAACAGGCCGACGAAGACGGCGGTGAACTGGCCATCGTCAAGTCGCCCATCGTCGGCACGTTCTATCGTGCCGCCGAACCCGGCGCCAAGCCGTTCGTCTCGGTGGGGGACACCGTCCGCAAAGGCCAGGTCCTCTGCATCATCGAGGCGATGAAGCTGATGAACGAGATCGATTCCGAATACGACGGGGAAGTGGTCAGCATCTATGTCGAGAACGGCCAGGCCGTGCAGTACGGCGAGCGGCTGTTCTCCATCAAGCCCTCCAACTAGTCGTGTTGCATTCCCTTTGGCCGATCCGGCATCGACACGACTCACCCCGCAGGCGGCGGGGTTAAGCGCCTATGTTCAAGAAGATCCTGGTCGCCAACCGCGGAGAAATCGCCCTGCGCGTGATTTTTGCGTGCCGCGAGCTGGGCATCAAGACCGTCGCTGTCTATTCCGAGGCTGACGAGAATTCGCTGCACGTGCGATTCGCCGACGAGGACATCTGCATCGGCCCGGCGCGCAGCAGCGAGAGTTATCTGAACGTGCCGGCGATTATCAGCGCCGCCGAAATTACCGGCGCCGACGCCCTCCACCCCGGCTACGGCTTTCTGTCGGAGAGCGCCTACCTGGCCGAAGTCTGCGAAGCGTGCCACATCCGCTTCATCGGTCCAGATCCCAGCGTGATCCGCCTCCTCGGGGACAAGGCCAAGGCGCGCCGCGCGATGAAGAAGGCCGGCGTGCCGATGCTGCCGGGCAGCGACGGCCCGATCGAGAGCGAGGAGCGCGCCACCAAGATCGCGCAGCAAATCGGCTATCCGGTGATCATCAAGGCGGTCGCCGGCGGCGGCGGCCGCGGCATGCGCATCGTCAAGAACCCGGCCGATCTGCCGCACGCGTTCAAGACCGCGCAGCGCGAGGCCGAGTCCGCGTTCGGCGTCGGCGACGTGTATATCGAGAAGTACCTCGAATCGCCGCGGCACATCGAATTCCAGATTCTCGGCGATCACCATGGCAACGTCGTGCACCTCGGGGAGCGCGAGTGCTCGATCCAGCGCCGCCACCAGAAGCTGCTCGAGGAATCGCCGTCGGTCGCGGTATCCGAGAAGGTCCGCCGCAAAATGGGCAGCGTGGTCGTCGATGCCGCGCGCGCCGTGCAGTACACCAACGCCGGCACCTTCGAGTTCCTGATGGACGACAAGGGCAACTTCTTCTTCATGGAAGTGAACACGCGTGTCCAGGTCGAGCATCCCGTCACGGAAATGGTGACCGGCATCGATATCGTCAAGGAGCAGATTCGCATCGCCGCCGGCGCGCGGCTCGGCTTCAAGCAGAGCGAAGTCTGTTTCACCGGCCACGCGCTGGAATGCCGGATCAATGCCGAGGACCCAGAGACGTTCGTGCCCTCGCCGGGCATGATCCACGCCTTCAGCGTGCCCGGCGGTCCCGGCGTCCGCGTCGACACCGCCGCGCATTCCGAATGCCTGATCTCGCCGCATTACGATTCGATGGTGGCCAAGGTCATCGTCCACGGCCGCGACCGGCAGGAGTCGATCGCGCGCATGAAGCGCACGCTCGAGATGTCGGTCGTCGAAGGCATCCGCACGACCATTCCGCTGCACCTGAAGATCCTCAACGATCCGGATTTCGTCGCAGGGCGCCTCAGCACGCATTTCATGGAACGCTTTGCCGCCAAGCCAAAAACCCAGCCCCTCGCTGAATCCGCCTAGCCGGCTCGACACGCTCTTTGGGCCGGCGCGACGGCTCTACGCGATCGTCGACGTCGAGGCCTGCGCGCGTGCCGAGCGCGCTCCCGCTGACGTGGCCCGCGCATTTTTCTCCGCCGGCGCAACGTGTCTTCAACTGCGCGGCAAGAGCCTGTCGAGCCGCGATTTTCTCGACCTCGCCAACGTCGTGACCTACGAAGCATCCGACGCGGGCGCGACCGTGATCATCAACGATCGTGCTGACGTGGCGCTGCTGTCCGGGGCCTGCGGGGTGCATGTCGGCCAGGAGGATCTTTCTCCGGCCGATGCGCGAGCCGTCGTTGGCGCGGGCTCGCTGGTCGGCTTGTCGACGCATACGGCGGAGCAGTGGAGCGCTGCTGTCACCGAGCCAATCTCGTACATGGCGATCGGCCCCGCATTCGGGACTTCGACGAAGGACACGGGTTACAACCCCGTCGGCCTGGAGGTGATACGCGAGGCATCGCGGGTCGCTGGCGCCCACGGTCTGCCGACGGTGGCGATTGGCGGCATCACGCTCGAAAACGCGGTGTCGGTGGTCGACGCGGGGGCCGCGGCGGTGGCGGTGATTACGGATTTGCTCAATGGCGATCCCGAGACGCGCTGCCGCGCGTTCCTGCGCATTCTCGAATAAATCCCGTCGTTCCCCCGTATAATTGGCGGGTTTGCCTGCCCCCGCCCCTCGTAGCAGGGCCGGGTCCGATCAACCGTTTGGAGGCTGAATGGATTCGAATCTGTTCAAGACGAAGTCGATCGAGCAGCTCGTCGGCGACGTCGAACATGGAGGCAAGTCCCTCAGGCGCAGTCTCTCTGCGTGGGACCTGACGCTCCTTGGTATCGGAGCCATTATCGGCACCGGCATCTTCGTCCTCACCGGGACGGCCGCTGCCAACCAGGCGGGACCGGCGATCACCATGTCGTACCTGGCCGCCGGTCTAGCCTGTCTGTTCGCGGCGCTGTGCTACGCCGAATTCGCGTCGATGATTCCGATCTCGGGCAGTGCCTATACCTACGCGTATGCGACGCTGGGCGAGCTGGTCGCATGGATGATCGGCTGGGACCTGATTCTCGAATACGCAGTCGGGTCGATGACGGTGGCGATCGGATGGAGCGGCTACATGCAGCGGCTGCTCGCGGGTTTCGGGGTGACGTTGCCGCAAGCCATTGCCGCGGCGCCGCCGGTGGGCATCATCAACCTGCCGGCCGTGATCATCGTGCTGCTGATCATGGTGCTGCTGGTCATCGGCATCCGTGAATCGGCGCGGTTCAATGCCGCAATGGTGGCGACCAAGCTCGCCGCGGTGCTGTTCTTCCTCGCCGCAGGCGTCGCCTATGTCGAGCCGGCGAACTGGACGCCGTTCGCGCCGTATGGCTGGCCCGGCATCATGGCCGCGGCTGCGGTCGTGTTCTTCGCCTACATCGGCTTCGATGCCGTGTCGACGACCGCGGAAGAAGCGAAGAACCCGCAGCGCGATCTGCCGATCGGCATCATCGCGTCGCTGGTCGTCTGCACCATCCTCTATCTTGCCGTCGGCGCGGTGCTAAGCGGCATCGTCCCGGTGATTCAGTTCCGCGCCAACGAAGCGGCGCTGCCCGGCGTTGCGATGATCGACGCCGCGGAGTCGGTGAAGTTCCTCAACGCACCAGTGGCGTATGCGCTGGGCTACATCGGCCAGGATTGGGCGGCCGGACTGGTGTCGGCGGGCGCCGTGGCGGGTATTACGTCCGTGCTGCTCGTGATGTTGATGAGCCAGCCGCGCATCTTCTTTTCGATGAGCCGCGATCGCCTGCTGCCGCCGGGCGTCAGCAAGGTCCATCCGCGATTCGGCACGCCTTACATCACGACGATCATCACTTGTGTCGTCGTCGCGCTGATCGCCG
>DASPNQ010000071.1:0-5777 GCA_035626435.1 Vicinamibacterales bacterium | reverse complement strand
TCACCAGCTTCAGAACGGGGGCCTCATCGTCGACGACCATTACGCGCCTGCGCACGTCGAGAGGCGGGCGCTTCAACGAGCCGACCGCCGTGTCGCCAGGGCGGTGGATGATCGGGACGTTCGGGAGTGGTGGTGGATCCGGGCCCGGTGGCATTCGACCGTCATTCTAAATGACAAAAGCGGCGCCCGGAACATACCGTCCCGCGGCACCGCCTCGTCAGCGCAGACTCGCGTTTAGCGTTTCGTGGACTCGTAGATGGTGGCCGCGCCGCCGCCGATCGCCGCGCCAATCAACGCACCCTTTTTGCCGCCGATCAACCCGCCGATCCCGGCGCCGGCCCCGGAACTGCCGCCGATGATCATCGCGGTCTTGCCCCAGGAGCGGTCGGACTCACGACGGTCGACGACTCGCGTCCGCGAAGGTTGCGACACCGTGCGACGCACGACCGGCCGCGTCACGATCTCATCACGATAGACGGGCTGCGGTGCGTATCCGATCGGTTGGGCATACGCGCTGTGCGGCGCGTATCCATTGGCCGCGCGGGTGATGCACGTGACATCGGTCACTTCGCGTCCCGCGACGATTGCTCGCCGCACCACCGGCTCCTCATGTGGCTGGCACTGCAACTGCCCGCCGTTGAGCATTGCGCCGTTGTTGAGCGGATGCGTGTTCGCGACCGTCATCGCGTAGGCGCCGTTCGGATCCGGCGCGTAGACCGGAGCCGGTGACGGCTTCATCACGGCAGCCGCACCAAGCGCCACCGCGCCTGCCACGAGCCCACCGATTGCCGATCCCACTACTGTGTTCATCATGATCCGACCCCCTAGTCTTCAGTCGAGAGTAGACAGTTAAGAGTTCTAGTTGACAGTTGAGAGTTCAGTGGACAGTTCACAGTTCGCGAACGCAGACTGTTAACTGAACTGCCGACTGCCCAACTTCAACTCTTAACTGCCGACTCTCGACTGCAGACTGGTTCTACAATCGCCATGCCAGCGGTTTTGGCGGGAAATCGGACTGATTCGGGGACGATTACAGCGCGTTACAAGGGTCGCGACAGGCGTTAGAGGACAACTCGTCCGTCGAGCGGACACCCGACGCTGTGCCGCACCGACACACGCATCCGCGCGCGAAAGCGCTACGTTCCGCGATTACGGAGCGACCGCCCACATGAACGTCACGCCTACTGCCGCTCGCCAGAATCCAAAATTGTCGGCGCGTTGCAGGTCGCGATGGTCGGCGGACGTCCAGAAGTAGCGGAGATCGCCGCGGAAACCAATCACGTCATTGAGGGCGGCGAATGCACCGCCGCCGGCGCTCAGTCCGAAGTCGTAGGTGGTGGCCGCGCGCGTGCAGGGAAAATTGCAGCCGTCGATCTGCACGATGCCCGCTCCCGCTCCTCCGAACGGACGAATCAGACCCTCCGGCTGCACCCAGGAGGCGTTGACCATGTAGGTCTTGATGTCGAGAAATTGCGGGCCCGAAGATGCGTCGCGAGTGAGGCCGAAATCGAGCTCCGCGCCCCACCCGTTTTCCTCGTGCACGGCGACTGACGCGCCGCCCGTCAGCCGAGGCGCGCTGAGCGATCCGCCACCAATCGCGCCAAGATGGCCGGTGAGGTATCCGCTGAAGGAGCCCATCGTCATCTGCGCGCTGGCATCGCCGGCGGTAACCGCCACCACGATGCACGCCAACACGATCGATTTCATGACCCGTTCTCCTGCGCGGTGAACAAGCGTTGCCCATCTCGGCGCAGCCAGGCGCGCGCCTCCGCATCGCGCGGACACGCGGCAGCGACGTGCCGCCAGAATCGTTTCGAATGATTCATTTCGCGGCGGTGCATCAGCTCGTGGATCATGACGTACTCGCGGACGAACTCCGGCGCCAGGATCAACCGCCAGTTCAACGTAATGGTGCCGGTCGACGAGCACGCGCCCCAGCGCGAGCGCTGATTGCGGACCGAAACGCGCGAGACCTCGATGCCGTGAACAGCGGCGAGTGCCAGCAGCTGCGCCGGCAACTGTTCGCCGGCGCGCGCACGCAGCGCCGGATTGGCAGGTGCCGCAGCCGGCCGCGCGCGCCCCTCCCGTAATTGCCGCTCGATCCAGCTGCTGCTGCGCGCCACAAACGCCTGCGCGTCGCGCTTCGACCCCCAGCGCGGCAAGGTAACGCGTATGGTGCCGTCGTCGAGCACGCGAAGAATGTAGCGGCGCGCCCGACGATGGCGGGTGAATACGGTCCCGCCTCCGCCACTGACCGGGCGGGCCGAGTCCGCGGTGAAATCGAACGCGAGTTGCATGGAACGTCACTAAAGATACCGTAAAGTAGCGTCATGGCCTCGGCCTTTGATGCGCTTGCCGATCTCGTGCGCGGCGCAACCTTCGACGACTTTCTCTTGCGCCCACAGCACAGCGTGATCGAGCGCCGCGACCCGGCCGTCATCGACCTGTCGAGCCGCTTTTCGACTCACATCACGCTGCAGCGGCCATTGGTGTCGGCCAACATGGACACCGTCACGCGCGCTCCGATGGCAATCGTGCAGGCGGAGGAAGGCGGGCTTGGCATCATCGACCGCGGATTCCGCAATGGCGACATCGAGCCGCAGGTCCGTGAGGTCGGTAAGGTCAAGCGGATGCAACACATCATCATCCGCGATCCGTACTCGGTCACTCCCGAGACGCCGCTGTCCGAAGCGGTCGCGATCATGCGCCGCCGCCGCGCCGGCACGCTGGTTGTAATCGACGGCGCGCGGCGTCTGAAAGGGCTCCTGACCGAGCGCGATGTGCGGTTCGTCAACACGCGTGAAGGCACGGTGGCGACGCGGATGACGCCGGTGGAGGCCCTCGTCACCGGCACCGGCGAGCTGACCCTGACGGTCGCCGAACGGATGATGGTCGAACGGAAGATCAAGAAGCTGCCGCTCGTCGATGACCAGGGCACGCTGATCGGCCTGATCACCGCAAAGGACATCCGCCGCCAGGAGCGGCTGCCCTTCGCGACGCGCGACGCGCACGGACGGCTTCGGGTCGGCGCGGCGATTGGCGCGACCGGCGATTTCATCGAGCGGGCCGAAGAGCTGGTCAAGGCGCACGTCGACGTCATCGTGATCGACATCGCGCACGGCCATTCGGTCGTGATGGACCGCGCGATCGCCGCGTTCAGGAAGCGGTTTCCGGATGTCGAGCTGGTCGCGGGCAATGTCGCCACCGCCGACGGCGTGACGTTCCTCGCCGAGCGTGGCGTCAACGCGATCAAGGTCGGCATCGGCCCGGGCGGCGGGTGCACGACGCGGTTAACGACCAGTTTCGGCGTACCGCAGCTGCAGGCGCTCTACGAGTGCCGGCGCGCCTCCCGGGCGGACGTGCCGTTGATCGCCGATGGCGGCATCAAGCGCCACGGTGCGATCCTCGAAGCTTTGCTCTTCGGCGGCGACACCGTCATGCTGGGCAGCATGTTCGCCGGCACCGAAGAGACGCCAGGCGACGTCGTCCAGAAACCGGTGCTGTTGCCGGACCAGCAACGGTCGGTGAAGGTGCCGTTCAAGGTCCTGCGCGGCATGGCGTCCATCCAGGCGATCCGCGATCGCCTCGATGTGGAAGACGACGAAGTCATCGATCTCGAAGCGATTGGCGCCGAGGGCACGGAAGTCAGCGTGCCGGCGCGCGGATCGGTACGGCCGATCATTCACGACATCCTCAAGCACCTGTGCTCGTCGATCAGCTACGGCGGCGCCAGAAGCCTCACCGAACTGCGAACGATGTTCCGCGACGACCCGCTGCGCTATCTGGTGAAGCTGTCGGCGTCGGCAAAGAGAGAGAGCTACGAGAGATAGCCGCGGCGTGGCTGCCCCACGCTAGCGGCGCGACCAACCGGCCAACACCACATGGCTGTTCACGCCCGGGTTCGCGCTGAACTGATTGCCGTTGGAGAAATGCTGAAAGCGATACGCCAGCAGCAGCGAGTGACGATCGCGCTGGCGGACGCGAATGCCGCCGCCCCAGTGGGCCGTGAAGTTGACGCGGGCGGTGTCTTCCGGAATCCGATCCGTCGTCCACAGACCGCCCATCGAGAGCTCGGCAAACGCGGACCATTTCGGCTGGGCCGGGAAATTCCAGCGCCACACCAGCGGCGCGAAGCCGACGCCGTAGATCCGGGCCGGCTCGAACTGCACGAACACCGGGGTGGCCTCGATCGCCCAGGCGAAGCGCCCGCGGAACGGGCCCAGGGCGAGATCGTCGGTCAGCTCGCGCCCCCACCCAACCGTCCCCAGCGCGTAGGTGCGCCCCGCTGCCGACTGCAGCAGGCTGACGCTCCGCGCAAAGCCCGCCGCGACCTGCCATTCGGCAACGCGATCCGGCGAAGCATTGGCGGGCACAGCTTGCGTGCCCGCCAGAATCAAGAGCAAGGGAACGAAGATCACTCGTGCCGCGCGCGATCAGGAAGCGTCGGGATCGCCAGCGGCAGCGACGCGTTCCGCGAAGGTGATGAGGTGGCCGTCGGGATCCGTCACCGCGAACTCGCGCATGCCGTAGAACTGCGTTTTCAGAGGCATGACGACCGTGGCCTTCGGCGCCACGTCGGCGTGATAGCCGTCGACATCACTGATGATGAAGAACATCGTGTTGGTTCCACCGGGCTGCCGTCCCTGCACCGCCGGTAAATCCTCGGCGACGGCGCTGGGATCGTTCAGAAACACCGACACCTCGTCACGTTTCATCCACACGAAGACGAACGGCTCCCGGTCGGGAACGGTCTCGCCCGTCTGGAAACCGAGCACGTCGCGGTAGAACGCCACACTCCTGTTGATGTCCTTGACGAGAAGATTCGGGGTGATCGAGAGAAAGCGCGTCATGAGAGACACTCCTAGCGTTGCTCGCGTGACCTCCACGATGGTGTGCGAGGCGCACCATCGAGTAGGGGCTAGGGGAATCTCGCGATCTGGTGATCTCGTGATCTCGTGATCTGATCTTGAGATCTCGTGATCTGGAGATCTTGAGATCTGGCGATCCAAGAGATGGCGATTTCCTGATCTACCCCGCTAGGAACGCCGCTTATTTTAGCCAAATGGACGCCGGTTCGCCATCAGCCGCGTCGGTTGGCGCGGTTTCTGCTATGGTCGAAGGTATGGCTCGCGGTTTCGAGAGCAAGTCGGTCGAATCACAGCAGGAAGAAGCGCAGCGTGCGCGCGTTGTTCGGCCGGCGCTCTCGGCCGAGGAGCGCGCACGGGAGGGTCGCAGAGCCGGTCTCGAACTGGCGCTCGCGCAGACCCAGGCGGAGATGTCCGCCGCGTGCAAGCCTGCGCACCGCGAGATGCTCAAGCTGAGGTTGGACGCCATCAAGGCGCAAATCGAGGGCTTGTGACGATGTGGGAGATTTGTTAAGCTTCGCCCAAAGAAGCGGACACCCACCATTGATCGACGGGAAACGTTCTCCAACCCCATAGTGCCCTCAGCCGCTTATCGCTAGAGTTCAACCGTGCCACCAGTCAGATTGTTCGTGGGCAACCTGCCCTACCAAGCAACCGAAGACGACCTGCGTACGCATTTCGCGCAAGTCGGCAAGCCGACGCAGATCGTCCGGCCGCTCGATCGCGAGACCGGCCGCGCGCGAGGCTTCGCGTTCGTCGAGTACGCCGAACGTACCGAAGCGGAGGCGGCCATCAAGCAGTTCGACGGCCAGTTGTTCATGGGGCGTCCCCTCGCGGTCAGCGAAGCGCGCGCGCGCGAGGATCGCGGACCCGGCGGTCCGCCGCGTCCCGGCGGATACGGCGCACCGCGTC
>DASPNQ010000070.1:0-22256 GCA_035626435.1 Vicinamibacterales bacterium | reverse complement strand
TGGCGCCGAAGTTCTGCGCGTCCGCGGCCGGCGGCAGCATCATCACGACCATCACAAAGAACGCCAGCTGGAATCGAATCATTTCCTCACACCTCTCACGTCGGTCTCCCGGCCGCCTACCAGGACGCTGAAGGTGCCGTCCCGGTCGTCATCCGCCTCGACACGCACGAACCGCCCGGCAGCGTCGTAGACGAGGCGCCGGTCGGGGCGATCGCTTCGCAGCGTCGTGTCGAACTCGGCCTGGCGCAGTACGCCATTCTCGAACCGATCCCAGCGATCGATGCGGCCGTCGTTGTTCGTGTCTTCTTCGGCGCGCAGCAAGACGTCGCCCTTGAAATATTCGCGGCGGTCCGGATAACGATCGCGTCCTTGCGCGCGCTCGACGCGGCGGTCGCCGTTCGGGTCCGTCACCGTCCACGTGTCCTCGACGCCATCGCCGCTGGCCGCCACGCCAACCTTGCTCAGCCGCCCGTCACGGTCGAAGTACTCCCAGCGGTCGACCCGTCCATCGCCATCGGTGTCACTCTCGCCACGAAGGACGCGGTTGCCGTCCACGTATGTCCATTGATCGACGCGGCCATCGCCATTCTGATCGGCATAGAGCGCCACCAGCTTGCCGGTGAATGCGTCGTAGCTCGGCACCACGCGCCGTTCGGGCTGCCCTCCGGAATCGCATCCGTACGTGAACAGAAGGACGAGCATTTTTCCACAGCGGCGTTTTGGCATGGCTTCGCCCTCTCGCTTACATGGTAGAGACGTAAACGATCTCGTCCTTGCAGACTCAATATGACTTTACCAGCCATATTGGCCGTCGGGCGTGATCCGGGCTAGGCGAAACACCTGCTTCCGGTTACGTTTCTTATCGGTTCGACACACCGCTTACGGCATGGCGCACTATCAGCAGTTACAGTTCGTCGGCATCGTCGCGCAGCACTTGACGTCCGACTGGGCCGGTCTGCGCGTCCTCGAGGTCGGCTCGCTCGCCGTCAATGGGTCCGTGCGGCCGCTGTTTCCAGGTAGCGACTACACCGGCATCGATTTGGTCGCCGGCGACGGCGTCGACCTGGTGGCGTCCGGCGACGCACCGCTATTCCCGGACGAGACATTCGATCTCACGCTGTCGTGCGAGTGCTTCGAGCACAACCCGAAGTGGGCCGACACCTTCCGTAACATGCACCGCATGACGCGGCGCGGCGGCGTCGTGCTGATCACCTGCGCGGCGCGCGGGCGTCAGGAACATGGCACCGTCAGGACCACGCCTCACGAGTCTCCGGGAACGACGGCACTCGGATGGCATTACTACCGCAACCTCAACCGCGACGATTTCGCCAGACATTTCGATCTCGCCGCCCTGTTCGACGGTCACGTCTTCTTTCGAAACGACGTTTCCAAGGACCTTTATTTTGTCGGCCGACGGGCCGGGGGAACGCACCAACGCCTGCGGCTCGACTTCGGCGGCTTGAACGCCGAGCTCATCTCACGCAACACCATTGTGAAGCGCCAGGAGCCATTTCGCGTCCGGCGAATCTTCGGCCGCCTTCTTGAATTGCCGTTGCACTGCGCGGAGCGACTACCAGACAGACTGTTTCAGTCGTTCGCGCTGCGATGGGGACCATTCGCTACGCGGCTTCGTAACCGTTCGCGCCGTACGTAACAAGCGGGCCTCATGCAGCCGCATGAGGCCCGCTCGAACCTACCGCGCGAGCGCGGTTACTTCACGGGGCACGTCAACGCGCCCGCATTCGTCGTGCCGTCGATGAAGTTGTTGTTGATGGCATCGACGACGTCATTCAACTTCGACAGCGACCAGCCCCACTGCGACAGCGCCGCGACGTTTCCGCCCAATACGGTGTTGGCCATCGCCAGGATGTCGTTGACCGATCGGCCTTGATACATCAGCTGCCCCAGGCCGCGCTTCGTGACGCCGGCGTCGGAGAAGCCTACGCTGATCTGCAGCGCCAGCACCTGACCCGCAAAGACACCGCCAGTGGACAGCAGCGGATCCGTCGCGCTCGAGCTCAGCACACCCGCGGTGCCACCCGCCGGCAGGAACCTCTCGATAGATGCCGCCGACGTGAACGTCAGCGTGTTGATACCGCCGATCCGAATGCCGGTCGGGAATACCTGCGCGAAGCTGTTGTGCAGCAACGACGCGGCATTGCCGCCGGTTGGCGCCGCGCCCCAGCCACCCTGTGTTTGCGTCCTAAACCCGCGCAGCGAACACGTCGCCTGCTTGATCGTGACCGTGACCGTTGCGGTCGCCGTCTGCTGCTGCGCGTCGCGAATCGTGTAAGTGAACGTTACGACGCCGCTGAAGAACGGCGTCGGCGTGAACACCACGAGGTTGCCGGACGTGGTCGCCGTGCCGCCGGTCGTCGGCTGGGTCAGACTGACGACCGTGAGCACATCGCCGTCCGGGTCAATGTCGTTCGACAACACGTTGATGTTGATCGGTTCGGCGCCGGTTGCCGTCGCGGCGTCGTCCACCGCAACCGGCGGAGCGTTCAACGACTTGATCGTCAACGAGCCTTCCAGCACCGTCAGGATGTAGTTCGCTCCCAGCGTCAGGGTGCCTTGCACGATCGGGTAAACACCGACGGCGGGTGACAGACCGACAATCGTCAGCGCGCCGCTAAACGTGTCGCCGTTCACCACAGACCCGGCGGTCACGGTGTAGGTGGGCGTCGGCACCGCGTCGCCGATCTTGATGACGTGCGTCGAGGCCTGCACCGTCACCGGACGCTTGTGAACGATCAGCGTGCCGTTCGTCGCCGTGATCGAGTAGTTCGGGTTGAGGCCGAGCGACACCACGATCGCACCGGTGTAAACGCCCGCGCCGGCGTTGACGGGCGCACTCAACGTGTAGGCAAGCGCATCGCCGCTCACCAGTCCGCTGACCGCCGCATCGAGCGCCGGTTCCGGGTCACCGTAGATCTTGGATTTGTTATTGGCGATGACCGTCGCGGGCCTGGGCGTAATACGGAACGTGCCCTTGACAACGGTGACTTCGTAATTGCCCGCGTCGGCACCGGTGACGCTCGCGGTCGTGCCGTTCGGATAATCACCGACGTTGACTTCCGCGCCGGCGCGGGCGCCGGTCACGGTGATCAGGTCGCCGGCAATGAAGCCGTCCGTCGTCGTGGCAATCGGTGGATCGGCCGCGCCGTAGACCTTCGTCGCATCGGCGGCGATGACCGTCGCCGGCTTCCTGGTGATATCAAGCCGCCCCGCCACCGCCGTGATGATGTAGTTCGGGTTGAGACCGGGCACGACGCTAATCGGATAGCCGCCGGGCACAACGTCGGACAACGTCACGGCTGTAGTCGCCAGCGAGTAATTCAGCGTGTCTTCGCCGTAAATGCCGGTAACAACCGCGTCGAGTGCCGGGTTGATGTCGCCGTAGACCTTCGACTTGTTGTTGGCGGTGATCGTCGCCGGACGCGGCGTGACCACCAGCGTCGCCGTATCCACGCCGATGTCGTAATTCGGCCGCAGCGTCAGGATGTTGGGCGGCAGCACCACGCTGATCGCATGGCTGGTGTTCGCAGGGCTCGTCACCGTAGCGGAGGTCGTCAGGCTGTAGGGGATGTCTTCACCCGGCAGCAGGCCGCTGTTATCGGGTGTGCCGCCCGCTGGCGCCGTGATGATCGCCGTCAATTCCGGAACGGCCTCGCCATACATCTTCGACTTTGCCTGCGGCCGGACGACGACCGGACGCCGCAGGATGCTGAAGGTCGAGAGTCCCTCGTTGAAGTTGATCTGGTAGCCGGCTGGCAGGGAGAGCGTGCCGATGCGGATGCCATACGACCCGACGCCCTGGCCCGCGACGGTGTTGGCCTGCTCGCGAGTCAACGCACCGCTAAAGCTGACGCCGGGACCAAGCAGCGTGCCGCACGCGACTTCCAGACCGGTCACGGGGCTCAAGCAATAGAACGCGTTGCTCTCATAGGTGAACGGCGGGTCGACCTGACCGTAGACCTTGAACTGGTTATACGCACGAATCGTAATGGTCGTCTGCTGAATGGTCAGCACGCCATCGATGAACAGCAGCGCGTAATTGGCCTGATGCGCGGCCGCGATGGCAAGGGTGCCTTGTGTGATTGCGTGGGTGCCGAGGGTTTCGCCCGCGGGCGTGCCCGCGCCGGGCCGCGTGATCGCGCCCGCCAGAACGCCGCCGGTCCCCGTGAGTGCATGACCGTACACGGTCTGCAGGGAACCCGGAGCGTAGGCAAAGGTGAGCGCCGGATCAACGGAAGCGATCACCTTCGATTTGTCGTCCGCCTTGATCGTAATGACGCGCTTGACGACATTGATTGTCGCGGTCGTCGAGGCCGGCGACACCGAGTCCGTGCCGGGGTAGGTGATCGTAACGGCATACGCACCGACCGTCAGCGCCGGCGCGGCGGCGACGATGCCTTCGGTCGCGCCCGGATTCGCGAGCGGGTTGTCGATATCGGTGTCGTTGATTGTTCCGACCACGACGTTGTCGCTCTGACGCCGCAATGTAATCGTCGCGCCGCCCGAGACATTGACGTCGGGGGTCGCGGTAATCGTGCCCGACAGAACGATCGGATCGCCGTAGTTGAACGCTACGGCACCCGTGTAGATCGCAGCGGCGCCGGCCTTCGCCGTGATCTTGACCGTCGCGTTGATGCTCGCACTGTTGCCGGCCCGATCGGTCGCCTTGAACGTGACGACATGCTGGCCGACACCAAAGAGTGTGGCGGCAGTGACCGGCGTCGCGCCCTGGAACATTTCGAGGCCGGTCGCATTTACTCCTGATAGCGCATCGGTCGCCGACGCGGCGCTGAGCCAATCCGCCAGCGTTCGCTGCTCACCGACATTGACGAAAAACTCGCGCTCCTGCGGCGGCGTCACGATTGGCGCCGTCATGTCGAGGTTGACCCAGCGGCCGTTGCTCGCCGGATCCGACGTCCATGCCGAACCGGCATTGGTTACGCGGTCGACGGACGCCAGCTCCTGACGCAGGTTCGAGCCTTCGCTGAAGAAGGACAACTGCGGAGTCGCGTGCGGCACGACGCCGGAGCCCTCACCGTCCGACAGCGTGTACGAAATGGAGAACGGCTCTCTGCACCACGAGCTCAAAGAGGTATCCGATGCCGCGCACGCCGGCCAGCCGCTGAACGAGGCCGTGGGCGGATCCTGGTCGATGAGGATGGGCACGACGTGCACCGGACCAACGCTCAAGCCGCCATCGGGCTGTTCGGTCACAGCCCAGTATTGGATGATGCTGTCGGCCGTGACGAACGACACGTCGACATGCGGCACCTCCTCGGTGATTTCCGTGACGCGCGTCTGCGAGCCGTACCGCGGCATTTCGGTGCCGAGCACCTTCCATTCGATGTACTTCACCGGCGGCGTGCTCGCCGTGGGCGTGAGCCGCACGAACACGCGCTTGTTGTACCAAACGACATTGTCAACGAGGTACCCGGTAGCAGGCGTGGGGCTCTCCGGTGTAACGCTCGGATAGTTATAGATCGTGTGCTGTGCGTCGCAGCCGACGCACTGACCGCGGACATCGATGTCGACGGGGTCCGCCTCCGTCGTGATCCGTGGATCGTCCGGCTGAGCGGCATCGCGGTTGCCAACCGCGGTGACGTGGAACGTCACCGGGATCTTGGCGAACGGCGTCGTGAAGTCGAATTCGAACTGCACCCATGAACCGGGCACGATATCCGTGTCCGGGTTGTCTCGCGAGATGTTGAGCGGGTTCGCGTAGGTCGCCGCGGGCTTGATCGAGCGAATATTGCTCACCGTCACGCCGGCGACGCTCGGCGTCAGCGTCACGAGGACGTCCCTCACCGTGCCGGCCTTCTCGGTCGGCACGGCGACAGCGAATCTCCCGGAGCCGACGGTGTCGCCGGTATACGACGCGGCTTCCTGCACGATGGCGAGGTCGGCAAGCTCCAGTCGCTGAACGCGATGGTTCGCCGTGTCGATCTTCAGGTAACGGCCCGCGGGATCGAGACCCGGCCCGGTGCCCCACTGCTCGGCAAGACCGGTCGGGAACTCTTCGTGATCGTCACCGGGTGCCGGCACTTCGAGTTGAAACGTCGCAACCGGCGTTTCGAATCCGGTGTTGGGATCGATTGGAAACTGGACGTCGTAGAACGCCAGCCGGACATTGTCCGAGTCATTGACGACGAGGCGTCCGAGATGATCGATCAGCACGGACGACGGCGTTTCGAGCGCTTCAACCGGCGGCTGTTCGGTCGGCGCCAGGCCCGCAGGCGGCTCGCCAATGTCGCCGAGGATCCGTCCGTTCGGTGCCAGAACGATGACGCGATTGTTGTACGAGTCCGCGATGTAGATGCGGTTCGACGCATCGATCGCGACGCCGGTAAGGATGCTCCACTGATCGAGCGGTGCGCCCGACGTGCCGGGCACGCACGTGCCGCCCATCGGATTCGGGGCGCCATTCGCCAGCGGCACCAGATTGAAGTTCGAGTTATAGATCCATGCCGAGCAGGTGTAGCGGTCGAGGACGACAATTCGCGCGTTGGGGTTGCCGTCGTTCACCGATGCACCGGGTGAAATCGCGATGCTCGTCGGGACCGGCGCGACGCCCGCGACGGCCGGCGGGATGGTCTTCGCGGCAAACAACGAGCCGTCCTCGTTGAAGACGGCAATACGCTGGTTGCCGCCGTCGGCGACCAGCAGCCGGTGCGCCGCATCGACGGTCAGACCGTTCGGCGAGTTGAGCTGCCAGCCGCTCTGGCCGCCGGCGAGGTTGCTGTAACTGTACTGACCGCTCCCCGGCACACCATTGCCGATCGGAAACTGCATCTGGGCAACGTTGTCGCTTTCGAACGCGATGGTGCGAACGCGGTGGTTCATGCGATCGACGACGTAGACCTTGGTGCCGTCGACGGCCACACCGGTCGGATAGAAGAACTTGCCGGCGGGGGCCATGCCCATCACGCGCGTGCCGTTCTGACGGATTTGCAGTACGCACTGCCGCGTCGCCTCGACGTCGTCACCGAGATGTGCGTAGGTGCATTCGCCGACCGACAGCGTGTTGATCAGCGCGTTGTAGTCCGAGATGTTGGTCGTCCAGATTTCGTCGCCAACTTCGTTCGTTGCGATGTTGTTGTCGTCGTCGAGAACTGGATCCGCATTCTGCGGCGCGCCGAGGTGATCGACGTCGGGCTGCATTCGGCTGCCGAGGGGCGGCTCGACCGAGCGCCACATTTCCCCCTCAGCGGCCGGATCGAAACAGTCCATTTGCGTGGGAAGCAGGCCGCATGTTCCCGCATCGGGAAGTTGACCAGCGACGACGACGGCCGATGCCGCGACGACGATGGCGAGAGCAGCGGGCGCGATAATCGCACGCAGGAACGACGGGTTCGTCGCGGGCTTCACAAACGCATTATACGTACTTTGCAATGACCGGTGGTACGTTAATGTCCTTTAGAGTCAGTTCAAAGGCGGTTTTTTTAGTGTCTTGTGCTAGGACAGTACAAAAACCGCAGTTTTTGGGCCGGAACTGTAACGTTTTGCATCAAGCTGGACCGAAAATATTTTTTTTGTGTGTCCATTATTTCGGCTCGCCCGGGTTACGGATGCGTTCCCAAGCCCAGCCGTTGCGCCAGGTATCGGGCGACAAGATCGTTTCCGCGATCCGTCAAATGCACGTCGTCAACGAAGATAGCGTCGGCCGACAAGTCCGTTCCCGCGATCGCCACATGCGTGAAGTCACGATCAAAGATCGCCGAGAAGTCGGCGGACTCATAGTCGGCGTGGCCGCGCAGGCGGTGGTGAAATGCCGCGATCAAAGGCCGCGATCGGGTCGCGATCGCGTGACGATGCAGATTGGCGACCGGCTGGAACACCGACACGAATCTCGCCCCGAGCCCGCGCGCGAGCACGCTCATCGTCCGATGGTTCTCGCGGTAGCGGTACGCCGCAGCGTTGATCGTCGCAGGATCGGCCGTGTCGGGCTCGCCGGACGACCGGCCGCTCCATCGCTCGACGCGTTGACGGATCTCCGGAAATAACGAGGGCACCTGCCAGGTAAACCCTTCGTCATCGCGCGCGACGATCAGCTCGAGGTCCGCGAAATGTTCAGGCGTCCCGGCCGCATACGGCACCTCTCGGCCTGGGCGAATCTGACCCGCCAGCACCGCGTCGTTGACGCCGTCAAACGCGACGATCAACGCCGGGCGCAGCGCGGTGATTTCGAGCGTCAACCGCTGCAATTCCTGCGTCGAGTTCCACGACGGCACGGCGGCGTTGATAAAGAAGTAGCGATCCTGCAGGGCGTTGAGGCGAGACGTGATCGTCGCGTCGTTCGAGCTGGCGTAGTACCCGAACGCCGCCGACCCGCCGAGCAGGACGGCCAGCAGCCGCCCGCCGGCATGGGCGGGTCCGGGTTCGCGGTAACCGTTGGCGTCGAGACTGCACGCGGCATTGGCGAGGCGCAGCCGGTCGGCCGGGTCGAGCGGAAAAAAGAACAGGTAATGCGGATGGAGGTGCTGCACCGCGAACGGCGCGTACTCGCGCATTCGCCTCGCGAGCGGCGATTGCTGCCTCGCATCGGACTGCAGCCACGCGGCACGTGCCTTGAGCGCGACCTCCAGCGACACCGCCGCGGCGAACACGCCGACCAGCACCCACGCCGCTCGCTTTACAGCGACCATCGGCCGATCGATTGCCGAAAGTACCAGCGCTGCCGAAGCGCTCGGATCGGATGGCGTCCAAACTTCATCGCGCGATACAGGTAATGGAGCGCGCGATCGCCGGCGCGCTCCGGTGCGCCGGCAAACTGCGATGCGACGCTGCGCGCATCCTGTTGGCGGCACGCGCGAAGGCGCGGGCTCGCCGTCATCGAATTGCCATGGAGACGAAACGCCGCCAGGTGCGCGTCGATCGCTGCGAACTGCGCGCCGCTGCCTGCAAGGTCGGCCCACAACTCCATGTCCCAGCACACTCGCCCGCTTTGCCGGAACCCACCGGCGTGCCGATACGCGCGGCGCCGGAAAAATGTCGCGGGCTGCACCAGCACGCATGCGCCGTGGCGGAATCGGCGTGCGTCCCATCGATCGCTGAACGCGGGAACACCCAACGCGCCGTCAGCGGCGGCAAAATAGCCATGCCCGTAGGCGACGTCGGCACCCGGATGCGCCGCGAAGAACGTGCCGACGGTCTGCAGGCTGCCGGGCAGCAGAAAGTCATCGGCGTTGAGCACACCGAAAATGTCACCGGTCGCGTGACGGAACCCTTCGTTTAACGCGGCGGCTGGGCCGGAATCGGGTCGCGACCACCACGTCGACAGGCGACTGTCGAAGCGCTTCAGGATAGCGGCGGTGCCGTCGATCGAACCGCCGTCCGCGACGATCACCTCCACGACCGGGTACGGCTGATCGAGAATCGAGCGGAGCGCCGCCTCGATGTAAGCCCCGTGATTGAGCGACGGCATCACGATCGAAATCGTGGGTAAACTGGCCGGCACCGATGTCTGTTTCCGAGCCGAGCCCGCTGCGTGCCCGGATCGGGCCGCCCTACCGCTGGTTGCGACGGACCTGGCTTCGATTACGCGCGCTGACGCCACTACGACAACTCCGCGCAATGCAATTGCGGCGGCTTGATCCGCTGGGTGGCGGACGCCAGCGCGGCGAACCGGTGATTCGGTATTACTGGCGGGTGTTTCTCGACCAGCATCGGCAGGACGTCCGCGGCCGGGCGCTGGAGATCGGTTCGAGCGAGACGCTGACCCGCTACGGCAACGGCGCGGTGCAGGCAGCGGAGGTGCTGGACATCGCGCCACGCCCCGGCGTCTCCGTGGTCGCCGACCTGACACGAGCCGATGATCTCGCGAGCGATACGTATGACTGCTTTGTCGTACCGTTCACTGCGCATCTGTTATTCGATGTTGATGCCGCGTTGTATCACGCGATTCGCCTCTTGAAGCCTGGCGGCGTGCTGCTGATCAACTTTCCGTGCGTGGATTACAACTTTGCCCGCGGCGTCGACATGGGCACCGGCAAGCCGTTGTTCGTGTTCTGGTGGTTTACGCCGCTGCAGGTAGAAAACCTGCTGCGCAGGGCGGGTCTTCAGGCGGGTGATTTCGAAATCGCGATCTACGGCAACCTGTTCGCCCGCGTCGCGTATCAGATGAACATGCCGGCCGAGGAGCTGACCGCGTCGGAGCGCGGCCATGCGGACCCCGGACATCCCCTGTTGATTTGCGTGCGTGTGGTCAAGCCGGCGCAGTGGTCGGTGGCGCGGCCTGACTATCGTGAGGCGTGGGTTCCAGACGTAACGCCGGCGCAATGGAACCGCCGCACAGGTCACTACCCCGGTCCTTGAGCTCGCTGGCTACCACGCCGTCCGGCCGCCGTCGACAATCAGGTTCGCACCCGTCATGTAGGACGACGCGTCCGACACGAGGAAAAGCACCGCTCCCTGATACTCGTCGGCGCCGGCCATCCGTCCCAACGGGATCCGCTCACTCAGATTACGTACGAACACCGGATCGTGATCCGTGAACACACCGCCAGGTGACAACGCGTTGACACGCACGCCGTCCTTGGCCCAGTACGTCGCAAGATAGCGGGTGAGGTTGATCAACCCCGCCTTGGCCGTCGCGTACGAGGCCGGTGTGTTGAACGGCAACCCGGTGTGCGGGCTCATCACACCTTCATAGATGCGGTGGTCCGGACTGATGGTGCCGACGTCAGAGGCGATGTTCAGGATGACGCCGCGGCCCTGCGCGGCCATACGCTTGCCGATCGCCTGGCAACACAAGAAAGCGCCGGTCAGGTTGACCTTGAGGGCCCGCTCCCACAGCTCCAGCGGGTAGTCTTCGAAGGCCGCGAAATAGTCGCGCGCCAAATCGCCGCCGCCCTTGACGGTCAGCGCGGCGTTGTTGATTAGAATGTCGACGCGATCGAATCGATCGACGACTGCACGGCTCAACGCTTCGACGGCCGCCTTGTCGGTGACGTCCACCGCCATGCCGATGACGTTGCCGTCGCGCGCCAACTGCCGCGCCGCATCGACGGCCGCGTCGCCGTCCTGATCCGCGAGCACCACCGCCGCACCCGCCGCCGTCAGGGCGGCCGCATGTTGCCGGCCCAGCAGACCCGCACCCCCGGTGATCACGGCCACGCGACCCGACAAATCAAACCGATCGAGCGTCGTCGGCATCGTCAAACGGCGTGACGGCGTTCGCGCGGCTGCGCCGGCGCGTGATCGATGCCGGCCAGCGCCGCCTCGATCGCGGCGATGTGCTCCGGGTAGTCGAGCTCGTACACCGGTTCGTGCATCACGAAGGGCAGGACGCGATCGCCAGACATCGAATGACGCTCGAGGACGACGCGTGGGCGGACGAGATCGACGTAGCCGTTCTGCCAGAACACCTGCGGCAACGTTTGCCGAGGCTGATTGAAGGATTCCGCGCCGGCCGTCACGACCGGTCGCATCGTGTCGCCATCGACATGCCACATCTTGTAGGGGCTTTGCGCCGCCGGCACGACCGATCGCAACGAGTCGGCGTCCGGCCGCCGCAGGAACACGTCGATGGCCTCATCGATCAGCGCGACTTTTCTCACGGGACCGGTCGGCCGCAGGTGCACGACAACGTCGCAGGTGTACCCGGCTGCCGCAAGTGTGCGCAGGGCGTGAGCGAAGACGTCGACATCCGGCGAATCGTCGCGGGCGAACTCATGAGGACGCATGAACGGCACCTCGGCGCCGAACCGTCTCGCCACATTCGCAATCTGCTCATCGTCAGTGGAGACCAGGGTGCGCGTAATGTGGCGTGAAGCGAGCGCGTGGGCGATCGAATGCGCGAGCAACGGCTTTCCCGCGATCGGCAGCAGATTCTTGCGCGGGATGCTTTTCGAGCCACCGCGGGCGGGAATAATGGCGAGGATCTCGACCTTCATCCTGCCACGCTTATCGTGGTACCGCCGCCAGGCAGTCACGCATGGCCAACGCCACACCGAGACTGCGTATCGCATCGGCCAAAGACACCGCCGGCGGGTGGCTGCCAGACGTGGCGCCGATGAAATGATCGAGCTCCGCTTCGAACAGTTGGTTCCGGCGAAACCCCTCGAACTCGTCACGCCTCGTTCCGGCTGGGGTCGCGATCACCAGTTCCGGCGCAATCAAATCGAGGGCGATTGAGCCGCGGTCGCCGACGATGAAGCACGACCGCTTCGCCGGCCGCGTCAAGAAACTGAGCTTGAGCCTGGCCTCGAACGGTGCGCCGCGCCACTCGAACCTGAAAGTCGAATGGGCCGTATCCTCGACATCGATTTCCAGCTGGCCGGACCGGCCGACCGTCGTGTCGATGCTGGTCGGCTGACCGAACAACCAACACAGGTAATCGACCTCGTGGCTGTAGCAAAGAATGACGCCGCCGCCGAGCGCGGCGCGCGCTGCATAGGACTCGCGATAGTCCTCGTACGGGTGAGCATCCGGCAGATACTCGCCAAATTCAGCGTGAACCTCGTTGATCCGGCCGATGGCGCCGTCGTCCAGCAACTCTCTCACCCGCACGAGGGCGGGGTGGAAGCGCTGCTGATAGCCGACGGTTGCGGCAACCCCTCGGGCGGCGACGAGCTGCGCGAGCTGCTCGACGCCGGTCATGCTGTCGGATAACGGCTTTTCGATGAAGAGGTGACAACCCGCCTGCGCGCATTCGAGTGCGGTCGCTACATGCATGCTGGTTGGATTGCAGATGAACGCGGCGTGCGGCTGCTCCGCAAGTGCGTCACGCAAATGCTGAAAGCGGCGCACCCCATAATGACCTTCGACGTCGTGTCCGCCGATGCCCATCTGTTCGGTGATGACGCGTGAGTCGCCGCGGACGCGATACGCCAGGATGTCGATCGCCGTGCCGAAGCGCGCGCGGATGTTGCGAACGTGACGCTGTCCGATGCTGCCAAGGCCGATGACGAGCACCTTCATGGCGTGTTGACCAGTAACGTCGCGGCACGAACGGCACGGAGGCCCGCGGTTGCCGCTGCTGTCGGGTCGTCGCCAGCCGGCGTTTCGAGGATTGGCGTCCCATTAAAGCGAATCTGGTGCAACGCTTCGAACACCGCCGCCAGGTTGACAACCCCCTCGCCCAGCGGGACACTTCCGCCGCTGCTATTGCGGTCCTTCAGATGCACGCCGGCCACCTGGTCCGCCAGCGCATGAAGATCAGCGCAGGGATCGCGGCCGTCGGCGATGGCGTTGCCGACGTCGTAGTAGGCTCGCAACCGCGAGCGGCTCGCGCCATTGAGCAGTCCGGCAAGCGACGCTCCATCCCAGTCGCTCTCGAGCGCGACGGCGACATCGTGATCTGCGGCAAGCTCGAGCAGCGGCTGCAACGCATCGATGAGCGCCTGCGCGTGACGTCGATCTCGCAACCGGCTCTCTTCGAGCACCGGTACCAGAATCAGGCGACAGCCGAGCCGCGCGGCGCACAGGGTCAATCGCCGAAGTTGCGCGAGCGGCGCTGGTCTCGCCCTGCCGTATGCATCGACCAACGGATCGCCGATAAAGCAGTCCGCGCAGATCGACCTGACGTGGACGCCGCTTGACGTGGCGAGCGTGCGAATCTCCTCCAGACCTGCGTCATGCCAGAGCGGATTCGCGTCGAGGTGGTCGCTCGTGATCAGCCATTCAATCGCGTCGAATCCGATCGCGCGCGCTTGGGCAAATTCCTGCCGCCACGTCTCGATCGGAAAGCGTTGCGGGCGTCCCGCCGGCGCTGGAGACAGCCGCCCCTGCAGGATGCCGATTCCCGTCATCGAGGCACTCGTCGCAGCTTTTGCATCGCCGCGACCTCCGAGTCGTAGACGCGCTTGACGCCATCCCCCAACGCACGTTCGACAGCGTTGACGTACTTGACGAGCTTCGCAAAGCCGTCCGGCTCCACCGACGCCGCCTGGTCGCTGCCCCACATCGCCCGATCGAGTGTGAGGTGCCGCTCGATCACAGCGGCGCCGAGGGCCACGGCGGCGACCGTGGTGCTCAATCCCACCTCGTGACCGGAGTAGCCGATCGGCACGTTGTATCTCTGGGCCAGCTCGCCGATCAGGCGCAGGTTGAGCTCATCGACGGCACTCGGGTAACTGCTCGTACAGTGCATCAGCACGAGTGCTTCGGTGCCGAGCACGTCGACGGCTGCATCGATCTGCTCGAGCGTGCTCATGCCCGTGGAGAGCAGCAGCGGCTTGCCGAGCCGGCGATGATGACGGAGCAGGTCGTGATCGGTCAGGCACGGCGAGGCGATCTTGAAGCACGGCGGGTCGAACCGCGCGATGAAGTCGACCGACGCATGATCCCAACAGGATGCAAACCACATCAACCCGGCGTCCCGGCAGGCAGCATCGATCGCCGTGTACTCTGCCCACCCGAGCTCCAACCCTCGCTTGAGATCACCGTTGGTCATCCCGAACGGCGTCGGCCGCGGTCGCGCCAGTTCTTCGACGCTGTACACGGCGTCAATCGTGCGCTTCTGAAACTTGACTGCATGGCATCCAGCAGCGGCCGCCGCGCGCACCAGTCGCAAGGCGAGATCGAGACTCCCGTTATGGTTGATGCCGATCTCGGCCACGATCAGCACGCGCTCCCCGGGGCCGATGCGATGGCGGCCGATGGTCACCGCGCGCATGTCACCTGCTCGTCCGCGCGCGGCAGCACCATCTGCCGGCCGGTCAGGATGCCGTCGCAGACGACATCGAGATTGCGGTTGTGGCCGGGCCGCAACTCGTCGACCGATCGCACCGACAGCGCAAACGGCGGCTCCAACGGTGTCGTCGTCCAGCCCATGCGAATCGTGTAACGAAAGAAAAACAGATGGAAGTAACGCCGCGCGAGAGCGACGGCGTCCGCCGGTGGCGCGATCGGCGCGCCACTGGCCCACCGCGACAGCAGATCCTGATAGTCCTCGCGTGACTGCGCGTCGATGGTGAAGCCGCGGCCGCGGTAATGCGGTGCGCCGGCGACCACGACCGTCGCGCCGCGCGCCGCCGCTTCCAGTCCGGCGGTGCTGGTGTAGACCAGCGTCACACCGGCGCGTGCCGTCAGATCGGCGGCCGGCGTCCGATCCTCCCCGTTCAACACGATGACATTCCGCAGACCGTCGAGCCCTTCGCGGCGCAGTTGATCGACGATCCGCTCGCGGGTAGATGGCAGCATCTCGGCCGGGTGCGCCCGCACAATCAAGTGGGCGTCGGGGTACCCGGCGATCGTCTTGATCGTAGTCCGCAGCCAGTCGAGGAGGCCGTCGAAAGCCGCATCGCGGCCGGCCGTCGCCAGATCCCAGGTGACGTTTGTAAATGCCACGGCGGTACGGCGAGGAACTTCCGGCGGCGCGACGGCACCGGGATATGCATCGGCGAGATAGGTTCGCTCTGGCAACGTGTCGAGAAATTCATCCACGGCCAAATCTTCGGCCGAGGTCAATTCCTGTCCGCGCGCCATCGCCCAGTCGTCGGAGAGGTTCGGCGACATGCTGTCGGCATTCAGCGCGTAGATGTGATGGTCCCAGCCGCCCTTTCCCATCTCGCGGCAAAAAACCGGAATGCCGCGCGCTCGGGCGAGCTCCAACACGATTCGCCACATGAAATGTGCGCCGCTCTCGGCGATCACCACGGCCGGCCGCTGCGTGTCGAGCCAGCGCGCCACCGCGTCGTGCGTGACGATCGCGCTGACCAGCAATCGGCGCCGCGTCTCGATCTGCTCCGCCTCCGTCCCACGCTCGTCGCGACGGAGATAATGACAAGCCGACACGTGCAGCCAGCGGCCAAGCGGCACACCATCCCGCACGAACGACGTTACCGCGTCGTCGTCCAGATCCTCGACAGCCGCGCGCGCGCGATCGAGCGCGCCGGCGCCGGCGAACCTGCCGAGACCGTGCCACGGTACCGCCCCGGCATCGAGGAGCGCTCGCTTGTCGTCGACGCAACCGTCACAGCGATCGATCGAACGGCTCATGATCGTGCGTTCGTCGCAAATCGGCAGCGACGGCATGTCACACAACAGCAGTTCCGGTTGCGCGCCGCGCAGCCGCAACGCATGTGCCAGCAGGATCTCGATGGCGAGGTGCCATGGCCCGCTGCTCAAGGTGGCAATGCCAACACGTGCGCCGCCGGCGTACCCCCGCGGTGCCGTCGCCACGATGCGTTCGAGGTCCAGCCGCAATTGCTGGCGGGCCCGCTCATAGGCGATGCGGCGACCCATGCGTGATGTCAATCCCATCACGCGTGCTGTGCCACGCCGAGCGGCACTGCCGCCTCGCGCTCCGGAGTCATCCAGAGGAAATCCTCGTCGTCGCCCGCGGCCCACGCGGCGAAGGCGCACAGGTCGGGTGCGCGGCGCAACTCGGCGCTGGTCCGGGCGTCGACCCGCACACGCGTCGTCGCTTCGATGTCGCGATCGTGCGAGATCACGATGGCTCGCAGCGGGAGGGGCCGAAGCAGAAACGCGCCGTACGCGTATCGCTGCGCGAGGTCGCGCTCCGCGACCGTCATGCGCGGCATCGACTGCAGGGTCGCCAGGCGCTGCAGGTATTCGGCCGCGGTGGCACTGTCGACTGTGAAACCGCGATGATCGTAACGGCCGGTGCCTGCCGTGAGCACGCGAACGCCGAAACTGGCGGCTTCGATGCCAATCGTGCCGCGCACCGTCAGGCAATAGTCCATCAGGGGAAACAGCGAGTAGGTATTGATGTCCGTATCGGGCGGCACCAGCGTGATGTGCGGCGGCAGGGCGCCGATGCGCTGGCTGATCGCCGCGATCTCCCCGGCTTCGCCGGAGATCTTCTCCATCGCGCTCTTCGCCACGTGCACGGGGTGTATCTTGATGATCCAGTTCACCGCGTCGTTGGCCGCCGCGGCGCGTACGGTCTCGATCAACCAATCCTCGTAGTTGTCGAACAGATCCGATCCCCAGAACAAGGTCGCGTCCCAGATGACGTGCGGGAACACCACCGCGGTTGGTTTTGCTGGATGCAGGTTGAGCCGCGCGCGCAACTCGGTGCGATCGACGATCGCCTTGTTGACCTGTGTGCCGCCGCGGCTGTACCAGTCGCCGGCCGCATAGCTGTCGGCCAACTCCGCGCGCAGTGCCTCCTGCTCGCGATGGGTCCAGCGCATCGACCGCATCAGCTCCCAGGTCGCATCCGACAACGACGCGTGGTGCTGATCGCGGTTGCTTCGGTGATAACGCTTCAATACCAGGGAGCTGCTGCGATGGCCGTCAAACCAGGCGATCACGTCGATGCCGCGCTCGATGCACACGTCCATGATTTCGGCGTGGCCCGTATAGCGGTTGCCCATGAAGACGACCAGGTCCGGCCGAATGCGATCCGCGATACGGTGCGCCGCCTCGGCCCGGGCGATGCCGGCGGCGAGGTGATCGACGATGGTGCGGCGCGTGTCGGCGCTCGTGAAGTCGAGCCGACCCACGCGCAGCGATCGAAATGAGGTCGACAATGCGAACCGGCCAACGCGGGCCCCGCCGTGCGTGAACGGCTGCACGTCATCGATGCCGTGCGCGGCGGCTACCAGCCGCTCCGCGTCGACACGCGGTTCGACGTGCAGGAACTGATCCCAGTAAACGATGTCGCGCACCCCGGCGATGCGGAAGTACTTTGCGAGCGTGCGATCCGTGAGCACGACCGGGACAAAGCCGCCAAGCTCGAGGCCTTTGATCAGCGCCGTTTCGATTTTCGCGCCGGTCACCGTCCCTTTCGTCACAATCAGCGCGCGTCGCGGCGCTGCCGTCGGCGTCAACCGCGGCTCGAGGATCGGACGATAGCGCTTCCAGTTCGCATATTCACGCGCATTCATCGATTCGAGACGTCTGAATTCGCGATTGAGCGCCAGCCGGCCGGCATAGCGGACGCCGCCGATCACGCGATCGAGACCCGCGGCACGCAGGACCGCTTTCACGCGGTCGCGCCGGGTCACTGCGTCTCGCTCGCTGCCCGCAGGTGCGGCCTCACGTCCGCCGGATCGCGGTTGATGTTGTGATGCAGAAACGATCCCGTCCAACGCCGGTCGATGCGCGGCCACGCCCGAAACGCGACGGGTCGGACCTGGAACACCACGACATCCCGCGCCCTGGTCCGCGCGATGGTGCCGCGATGAATGACGTTGTCGTCGAAGACGATGGTGGTGCCGCTCGCACCAATCACCGCCTGCCGCGTTGCGCCCGCGGCGAGTGACTGCTCGACGAATTCCGGCGTAATCCGGCTGTGATGGTGCATCGGCGCCAGCGGCGAGCCGTAGAGCGGACGCCCATCGCAGCCCCGCAAATACTCAAACGGCGCCGCACCCTCGTCATCGACGTCGCTCAGGTAGACCATCACCTTCAGCACTTCTCGCGGGTGATTGTCGAAATGCCAGAGCCACGACGCGCGCGGCTGCTGACGGCTGATCGGACTGCGGTAGACGTAGACCTTGTCGGCAATGAGATGACAGCCAAACACACGATCCTCGAGTTGCTGCAGCAGCGGCTCACCCAGCTCGTGCAACCCATCGAGCTGCAGCGGATCGCAGACCTGAATGGCGATAATCCGCCGCTGCACGACGTCATCCAACGCCGCGGTATCTACGGTCGCCGACGGCGTCGACAACGCCGGCACGAACCGACATTGGCGCACATCGGCAAGCGCGCCATTCGCGGCGGCGGCAACCCGACGCACGCTGGCAGCGTGCGACGATGGCAGCGAAAGTGCGGTCGCCGCATCGTTGCTGCCAATGACGGTGACGCCAACAGCGTAAGGGCCGTGGACGGGCGCGACCTGAGGCCGTTCGCGCTGAAACGCTCGCTTCGCGCTGCGGTAGTGCGCCGTGTATCTCCACGATATGCGCCGGCCGCCCAGCAAATACTGTTCATCTCGATACCGGCGATACGCGTAGCGGGCTACAGCGCGCGGACTGCGAACCCGCACGCCAGTCGAGGCTTCAATCGCCAGCCGCGCGAGGCGAGCGCGCAGACGTGGATCGGCGAGGGTTGCTGCTCGATAGATCGCGCGATGCCGTCGCCAACGATCTGATTGGCGATCGCCGCGCCAGCACTCGATCCAGTGTCGAGCCAGCCGTTCCAGCGTTCGTTCCCGTGCGTTGTCGTCGACCTCAAACGCGCGCAGGATGAAGCCGTAGACCCGATAGCGCTCCATGACGCGGGTTGTGCTTTTGGCTTGCGCGCGAACCGTCCGGTCGTGCGTGCGAAATCGGCTCAGCGCGTCAGCCACGTAGGCGAAGCCGGATTGGCGAAGTACCTGCGCCCACAGCATGTGATCGGCGGCAAGCTCGAACGACGTGTCGAATCCGCCGCACCGCTCGAACAGGTCGCGACGGACCAGCACCGCGCTCGCCGTCGGGATCGTGCGCTGGTCGAGGAGAAAGGGCAGTTCTTCCTCCGCGCTGCTGACGAAATCGGATTCCCAACGAGGATGCGAAGGAATGATCGACTGCGGCCTGCCGTCCGAGTCGATCACCTGGCAACGCGAATACGCGAGGCCGGCCTGCGGATGGCGTTCCAGCGCCTCGACCAATCGCTCGATCAGCGCCGGCTCGCAGGCGTCGTCCGCGCCGGCAAAGTGCAGATAACGACCGCTGGCCTGCCGCGCGCCGTCGTTCCAACGCCGATAGGCGGATCCTGATTGCTGATCGAACCACGCGGTCTTGACGCGCGCGTCACCGGTATAGCGGCTCACCACTTCACGGCTGTCATCCGTCGATGCGTCGTCGACCACGATCACTTCCAGATCGGTGAACGTCTGGTTCAACAGCGACTGCAGCCGTTCGTCGAGGTAGCGGCCGTAGTTGTAGTTGGGAACGATGACGCTGACGGCGTTCACGGTATTCGAGGCCGCGATTGGCGGGCTGCCCACCGCGATGCGAGGAGGTCGGGCCAGGCGGACAGCCGCTGGCCGCTGACGGCGAGCCTGGCCTGCTGCGCGCGATGCCGCCACCGGGCGGCAAAACCACCAACGGCGCGCACGCGTCGTGCGGCGTTGAGCGGCGCAGCACGGTCGAACCAGTCGATGCTTCGCGCCACTGGCTGCCATCCTGCGTGCCGCATCGACAGCTCCAGCGCCGTGATGCCGAGCCGGCGGCCCGCACCCGACGCCGCCGCTCGCGCCAGCGCGATCAGGCTTGCTGCCTCGGCGTGGTATCCCTCCGACGCGCATCGTCTGGCGGCATGCATCACACGCCACGCAAACCGATCGAGAGCATCATGGCCGGCGCCGGCGCGCACTGCGTGCTCGAATACATGGTGATGAACCGCCGCGTAGTCGCGCCACTGATGCGGATAAATCGCACCTTTCCGCAGCCCCTCGAGTTCATGGACATCGCGCTTGTCAGCGAGGAATTCGTCGCAGTAGTGCAGCTTCACGTGTCGAGCCGCCGCCCGCGCTTCGTATTCCCAATCTTCATAGATGGCCAGCGGCCGCACCGGACCGTTGGCGTCGACGACTGCGCGGCGGTACAGCGGTGATGGGGTCGGCCACACGCGGCCGCGCAAGATGTGCGGGAACAGCGTGGCCATCCGCTCGCCCGTGCGCCTCGCCGGGCCGCCATGCCATGTGCCGCCGACGCGGTACTCGCGCGTACGGCAGTACGAGATGCCGCAGGCGGGATGGTTCTCGAGTGCGGCGACTTGTCGCTCGAATTTCTCCGGCGCGATCAGGTCGTCCGAATCCAGGAACTGAATGTAGGCGCCACGTGCCCGTGTGATGCCGGCGTTCCGCGCAGCCGGTATCCCGGCTGCCGGCTGCTGAACATGAACAATGGTGTCCGGATGACGCAGCGCAAGCGCCTCGCATACCTGTATCGTTTCGTCCGTCGAGCTATCGATGATGATGATCTCGACGGCACGATAGGTTTGCGCGAGGACGCTGTTCACGGCCTCGGCGACGAGCCGTGGCCGGTTGCGGACCGGAATGACCGTCGTCACGAGCCCGGGCGTGATCGCCGTCATGACGTCGCCGCTACCGTCGCCAACTGTGCGTTCAATGCCGCCGCGGCCGCGTCGATGTTCATAATGGAATCCCGGTATTCCCGCTGCATCCGCTCGAAGCTGCGCGTGAGGTTTCGCTCCCGCGTCTCGCGCCCGAACATCACAGTGCCTTGCCCCCCGACATATCTGCGAAACGGCGCCGGTCCGTAGACTGCCACTTGATACCCGGCGTTCCACGCTCGCAACGACAGTTCGTGGTCGACGAGCATCCCGACTTCGCCCGCGGCGCTATAGGCCAGATTGAATCCGCCAAGCCGGTTGAACACGTCGCGGCGATAGAAAATCGGCCCGATGCTGACGCCCTGCACGAACATCATCGGGATAGCGGTCTCGGGGTCCTGATAGGCAATGTCTCGCACGTAGGCCCACTTCTTCGCCTCGCGATAACCGTAGACCGCCCGCGCGTTGACTTTGGGTGAGGGCGTCGCCAGATCCAGTATCCAACCTTGGTGCCCGCCGAGCACGGCCAGCCGCGGATAGATGTCGAACAACGCCAGCGCCTGCTCAACCCACGCTCCCGAATCAGGCGGGATGTCATCGTCCTGGAGGACGCAGATGAATTGGCCGCGCGCCAACGCCGCGGCGCGGTTGTAGGCGCGGCTGTCGTGAATATCGTTCGAACGAATCAGGAAGTCATTCGGGCGCTCGAGTCGCCGCTGCCATGCGACCTCCGAGCCATCAATCGATCCGTCATCGCACACGATGATCTCTTCCGCAATCGTACGGCGCAGTCCGTCGACGATGGGGTTGATGTTGGCGCGGTGGTTGAACGAGAGCACGATCAGCGACAGCTTCGGGTGTTCGATGTAGGCAAACTGCTCGGCGCGCTCGCGCTTGCGGGCCTGCACGCGCGCAATCAGGCGTTGCTGAGGATCGAGCGCGCGCTGAAGACGACGCCAGGCACGACCGGCACGGTTCATGACGGCAGCAGCTCCTCGAGCAGCAACTCGCGCCGCAATTCGGCCCAGGTGCCGCGCGACACGATCCGGCCGCCGCGCATGACATGAATCACGTCGGCATGCTGGATCGCCGACAGCCGGTGCGTGATGATGACGATGGTCATCCGGTGGTGAAGACTTTCGATCGCCTGCTGGATCCGCTGCTCGTTGTCGGCGTCGAGCGCACTGGTTGCCTCGTCGAGAATCAGCACGCGTGGCTGCCGCAGCAGCGCGCGGGCGATCGCCAGGCGTTGACGCTCCCCACCCGACAGCAGAATGCCGCGATCGCCGATCACCGTATCGAGTCGCTGCGGCAGCGCTGCG
>DASPNQ010000069.1:0-16067 GCA_035626435.1 Vicinamibacterales bacterium | reverse complement strand
CGCGAACATGTATTGCGGCAGCTGCATGCGCGATAACGCGCTTGCCGCCGAATTGATCCGGCAGGGGCACGACGTTACGTTGCTGCCCTTCTACACGCCGACGCTGACGGACGAAGAAAATGTCAGTCGATCGGATCAGGTGTTCTTCGGCGGCATCAGCGTCTACCTCGATCAGCACATGCCATGGTTCCGCCGTTCGCCGCGGTTCCTGGATCGTCTGCTCGACGCCCCCGATGTGATTCGGGCGTTCACGTCCGGGTCGATCGCCGTCGACCCGAAGCAGCTCGGCGCGATGACGGTGTCGACGTTGCAGGGCCTGCAGGGCCATCAGCGCAAGGAAATCGACAAGTTGCTCGAGTACCTGATCGACGAGCCGCCGCCCGATATCGTCAACATCCCCTACACGCTGTTGATCGCGCTGGCCGCGCCGATCAAGCGGACGCTGCAGCGCCCGGTGGTGATGACGCTGCAAGGCGAGGATCTGTTTCTCGAGGCCCTCCCCGAGCCGTACAAGAGTGAGGCGCTGCGACTGGTCCGCGAGCAGGTGGCCGACGTCGACCTGTTCATCGCGGTGAGCGAGTACTACGCGCGGTTCATGCGCGATTACCTGCGAATTCCGGACGCGAAGATGCGGGTCGCGCCGCTCGGCGTCAACGTCAGCGACCTGACCGTGAGGGCGCGGCCGCCCGGCGAGACCTTCACGATCGGATATTTTGCGCGGGTCGCGCCGGAGAAAGGCCTGCACAACCTCGCAGACGCGTATCGAATTCTGCGCACGGAAAAGGGCCTGCCGCGATCGCGGCTGCTGGTTGGCGGGTACCTTCCTCCGGAGCACAAGCAATATCTCGCCGACATCGCCAACTCGCTGCGTGCGGCAGGGATTGCCGACGAGTTCGTTTATCGCGGGACCCTCGACCGCGCCAGAAAGGTGCAGTTTTTCCACGATATCGACGTCCTATCGGTGCCTAGTCCGTACCATGAGCCAAAGGGCCTGTACCTCATGGAGGCGATGGCGTGCGGCGTGCCGGCGGTGCAGCCGGACCACGGCGCGTTCCCGGAAATCATCGGCAAGACGGGTGGCGGTGTGCTCGCTCGATCCGCGGCGGGCCCGGACATCGCCGATGCGATTTATGACCTCTGGCGCGAGCCGGAGCGGCGCGCCGCCCTCGGCCGTCAGGCCGCCGAGGGCGTGCGACGTCATTACACTGTCCAACACATGGCCGAAGGCGTGATCAAGGCGTACCAGGATGTTGTCCGCTAGCCACCTCTCGAAGCAGTACGCGACACCGGCAGGTGAGCTGACCGTCCTGCGTGACGTGACGTTGTCGCTGGCCGGCGGCGAGTCGGCATGCGTGATGGGCCCGTCAGGCTCCGGCAAGAGCACACTGCTCTACATCCTTGGCGGCCTGGAGCCGCCGTCGAGCGGGCGCGTCACCCTTGACGGCAAGGATCCGTACGGATTGTCGGCGGATGCGCTCGCCGCGTTTCGGAATCGCGATGTCGGCTTCGTCTTGCAGGATCATTGCCTGCTGCCCCAGTGCACCGTCCTCGAAAACGTGATGGTGCCGACGCTGGTTGGCGACGTTGATGCGGGCGCCGCCGAGCGCGCCCGCGCGCTGCTCGAACAGGTTGGCCTGGGCGAGCGGCTTCATCACCGGCCGGCCGAACTTTCGGGGGGCGAGAAGCAACGTGCTGCAATCGCGCGAGCGCTGATACGCAATCCGCGCGTCATCCTCTGCGACGAGCCCACCGGCAACCTCGATGCGGAAACTGCCGCGACCGTCGCCGACCTGCTGATCGCGATGCACGCTCGCCACCAGGCGATCATGGTGCTGGTGACGCACAGCGAGGCGTTGGGAGCGCGGTTCACCCGCCGCTGGTCGATGCAGCGCGGCGTCCTCACGGTGTAGCGCCCGATGCTGACGCGCGCGAGCCTCAGGTATTACGCAGGCACCAATGCGTTGGTCGTGCTCGGCGTTGCCGTCGCCGTCGCGGTGCTGGCAGGGGCTCTGCTCGTCGGCGCCAGCGTGCGCGAGAGCCTGCGGCAAATTGCACTCGGCCGTCTCGGCGCGACGGATGCCATCGTCACGGCACCGACGTTCTTCCGCGCCGCGCTGGCGAGCGATGTGCTGGCGACATCACCGCGACATGTGCGTGCGGCGACCGCGCTGATTGCGGCAGGCGGCGCCGTCAGCCACGACGAATCGCGCCGATCGGCAGGTCGCATCGCGGTCTACGGCATCGATCAGTCGTTCGCGCGCTTCCACGGTGTTGACCCGTCGATTTTTTCGGTGACCGGCCGCGACGCGCTGATCTCCACGGCGCTGGCAGCCGAACTCGGGGCGAAGCCGGGCGACACCATTACGCTGCGCGTTGCCAAGCCGACGGATATCCCACTCTCGACCCTCCAGGGCCGTCGCGAAGCCACCGGGCAACGCATCCGGTTGACGATCGCACGGGTAATCGAGCGCGGCTCGCTCGGCGAATTTTCGTTGGCGCCATCACAGGGACCGGTGCTGTCGGTCTATGTCGCGATGGATCGCCTGCAGCGCGATCTCGCTCTCGGGGAGCGCGCCAATACGCTGCTGATCGCCCTGAACGAGCCGGCTGACGATCTCGTCGCGCAGGTGGTTGCACCGGCCGCCGATCTCGATGACTTTGGGTTACGCCTGCGCCAGACCACCGACGGCAACACCATCGTCGAAACTCGGGCGGGTCTGCTCACCGATGAACTTGCCGAAGGCATTCGAGCCGTCGCAGCCGACAACGGGCTCCGCGGCGAGGCCGTCCTCGCGTATGTCGCCAATACCATTCGGGTCGGCGAGCGAGCGGTGCCGTATTCGGTCGTGGCGGCAAAAGGTCCAGGACGCGGCGAGATTCGCCTCAATGAATGGGCGGCGCGCGAACTGCAGTCGAAGCCAGGCGACCGTGTCACACTCGAATACTTCCTCTGGTCGGATGAGCACGGGCTGACGACGTCGAGCGCCGAGTTCACGGTCAGCGCGATCCTGCCAATGACAGGCGATGGCGCCGATCCGACACTGACGCCGGATTACCCCGGCATCAGCGACGCCGCCGACATGACCTCGTGGGATCCGCCGTTTCCCGTCGATCTCAAACGCATCCGCCCGCAGGACGAAGAGTATTGGGATCGTTACCGCGCCGCGCCGAAAGCGATCATCTCGCTCGAGGACGGTCAGCGTTTGTGGGGATCGCGGTACGGCAAAGTTTCGTCGTTGCGGCTCTCGAGTCAGGTCGCGATCAGCGCGCAAGCCCTGGATCCGGCCGCTGCGGGCCTGACCGTGCGGCATGTGCGCAGCGACGCGATGGCTGCGGCGCAAGGCACGACCGATTTCGGCGAGTATTTTCTGTATTTCAGCTTTTTCCTGGTCGTATCGGCGCTGCTGCTTGCCTACTTGTTTTTCGCAGTCGGGCTCGAACAGCGCACCACCGAAGTCGGGATCCTCGCTGCCATGGGATTCTCGACGTCTGCGATCCGGCGCGTGTTCGTTCGAGAAGGCGCGGTTCTGGCGATCGCCGGCGCGTTGATTGGCGCGGTTGCGGCGGTTGGCTACGGCGCACTGATTCTGTACGGCTTGCGCACCTGGTGGGTCGGCGCCGTTGGCACCACGGATCTGCGGCTGCACATCGCTCCTGCATTCCTCGCCGCAGGGGCGCTCGGTGCGTTCATCGTCGGGTTCGCTGCCCTCTGGCTCGGCATCCGCGCCATGAGCCGGCGCTCGGCGCGGGCACTGCTCAAAGGCGGCAGCGTCGATCAGAGCAGGCGCGCCAGCGCGGCGGCGAAGATCGCGGCGGCGGCAATGATGCTGGCAGGTGCCGGATCGCTGGCCGCAGCTCTTGCGCGCGCGATCGATCCGACAGCGGGCTTTTTCGCGGCGGGCGGCGCGTGGCTCGTCGGCGGGTTGTTCGCGGCATCTGTCCTGTTGCGAAGGCGCCGCTCGTCAACGGTACTGCGCCGCGGGCTGCGCGGCTTGTTGACGCTCGGCCTGAGGCACACTGCCGTGCGGCCCGCGAGGTCCGTCTTGAGCCTGGCGCTCATCGCGTTCGCGACTTTCGTGCTGGTCAGCGTCGGCGCGTTCAGGAAGGACGCCGGCGCGTCCGAACACGATCGTCAATCCGGTACGGGCGGGTTCGCGCTGATGTCGGAGTCGGTAGCGCCATTGATGCACGACCCCAATGCCCGCGAGGGCCGCGACGGGCTCGGACTCGAACCCGATGCCGCGGAGCTCGCGCACGCATCGATCGTCCGTTTCCGGCTGCGTCCGGGCGACGAAACCAGCTGCCTGACGCTGTATCGCCCCACCAACCCTCGCATCATCGCCCCGGAACGCCGTTTCTTCGACCAGCCGCGTTTCAGTTTCGCGTCCTCGCTGGCGGCGAGTCCCGACGAACGGCAGAACCCCTGGCGTCTGCTCGAGCGGACGTTCGACGACGGCGCGATTGCGACGATTGCCGATCAAACGACGCTGATGTACGTATTGCACCTGGGCGTCGGCGACGACTTCGTCTTCACGCCGGAGGGCCAGGCGCCGGTCACGCTGCGAATCGTCGGGGCTCTGGCCGACAGCTTTCTACAATCGGAGCTGGTCATCGGCGAGGCCGCCTTTACGCGCTTGTTTCCGCGGCACGAGGGCTATCGGGTATGGATGATCGAGGCGGCTGCCGCCCAGAAGCCCGTACTCATCACCTACCTCGAAGATCGTCTTTCTGACTTCGGCGTCGACGTGATCGACACGCACGAGCGCTGGGCCGCGTACCATCAGGTGGAGAATACGTACCTTGCGACGTTTCAAGCGCTTGGATCGCTCGGGCTGCTGCTCGGAACGATTGGTCTTGGCGCCGTGCTCGCCCGCAATGTCCTGGAGCGACGGAAAGAGATCGGGTTACTGCGCGTCGTCGGATTCTCGCCTGGCGACATCAGGCAGATGGTGTTGTCCGAGGGCATGACGTTGGCAATCGCGGGGCTGCTGCTCGGCAGCGGTTGCGCGGTAATCGCGATTATTCCTGCACTGCGCGATCGTGCGCAGGCCGTGCCGTGGGCGAGCCTCGCTGGTCTGGTCGGCGGCGTGTTGATGACCGGCCTCCTGGCATCGTTGCTCGCGATCAAGATGACGTCGAACGTTCCGGTGACAACCGCAATCAAGAGTGAATGACCAACATGCGCAACATCAGCTTCCTTGCTTTAGTGTGCTTCGTCTGTTTCGTCGCCACCGGCAGTGCCGACTGGACGCAATGGCGCGGCCCCGCTCGTGACGGCGTTGCCACAGCGTTCACGCCGCCCTCAAACTGGCCGGCACAGTTGACGCGGCGCTGGCAGGTTGACGTCGGCGCCGGTCACGCCTCCCCGGTCGTCAGCGGCAGCCGCGTGATTCTGCACACGCGCCAAGGCACTCGCGAAGTCGTCGCCGCCTACGACCTCGCGTCGGGCAAGCAGTTATGGCAGGACGGCGTCGAGGCGCCGTATCGCGTCAACCCCGCGGCGGCCGGTCATGGCCCGGGACCGAAGTCGACACCACTGATTGCGGCCGGACGCGTGTTCACGTTCGGCATCAGCGGCATCTTTTCCGCCCACGATCTCGCGACCGGCAGGTTGCTGTGGCGCAAGAACGCGCCGCCGACGCCGCCGGAGTTCGGCACGGCCAGCTCGCCGATGATCGATGGCGAGCACGTGATCGCGTTTCTCGGCGGCACCGGCGCCGGCGCACTGACCGCGATGGATGCGGCGACCGGAGCGGAGAAATGGCGCTGGACCGGCGATGGACCTGCCTATGCGTCGCCGATTGCCGCGACCTTTTCGGGCACGCGGCAGATTGTCACGCAATCGCAAACCAAGATCGTCGGGCTCGACGCGGTGAGCGGCCGGCTGCTCTGGCAATTGCCCATCAAAACTCCATACGAACAAAACTCGGTGACGCCGATCGTCGTCGGCGATCGTTTGATCTACGCAGGGCTCGAGAATCCGACCATTGCCGTCCGCGTCGTCAATGCGCAAGGCAAGTGGACCACGCAGGAGTTGTGGCGAAACGAGCAAGTGTCGATGTATATGAGCTCGCCGGCGGCCAGCGGCAACACGCTGTTTGGATTGTCGAACAAGAACCGGGGCCAGTTCTTCGCCATCGATGCGGCAACCGGCAAGACGCTATGGGTCACGAAAGGCCGCGAAGCCGAGAACGCGTCGATCGTCCGCGCCGGCGATTATCTGCTGCTGGCCACCACCAACAGCGAGCTGGTCGTCGCCAAGGCCAACCCCGCAGCGTTCGAGGAAGTGAAGCGCTATACGGTCGCGAACTCGGCAATGTGGGCCCACCCGGCATTCACCGGGCGAACCATCATCGTGAAGGATGTCGACAAACTAATTGCCTGGGGGTTCTAGGTGCCACGATGCCAACGGGGTGCCAAGGGGCCACCCACGGACTTCCCCCGCCGTTGGCACCTTGGCACCTTGGCACCTTGGCATCCTTGGCACCTATTTTTTCTTGCGATTGCCGATCGCCCAGAGGAACGACGACGTGCGCATGAACAACTGGCCGTCGGAGATCGCCACCGTGCTCAGGCAGTACGGCGCGCAGTCGTTGAGCAGCCGGTTCGATGAAATGATCTCGAAGTTCGGTCCGGCCCGAAACACCGTCGTCAGCCCTTCTTCCTCGGTCGTCACGTAGATTTTTCCGTCAGCGAGAATTGGCGATGCGCTGTACGTGCCCGACGGCAGGCGCACGGGGCCGTAGACGGGCGCACCGGTGTTGACGTCGAGTGCGTGGACGATGCCGTTGTCGCGGACCACGTACAGCAGCTTGCCGTCGCTCACCGGCGTCGGCACGTCAGGGCCCTGCGCGAACTGCCACACAACGTGAGTCTTGGCGACGTCGCCGCTGCCACCCGGCTTGATCGCCGTCAGCGGGTTGACGCGCGTCGGCGCGATGATCAGGTTATTGACAATCGTCGGCGAGGCGACGATGCGGTAGGCGCCGTTGCGATCGGGGTTGAGCACGTCGGCGCGCCAGTACTCCTTGCCGGTCGCGGGGTCGTGACCCGACACCACGTCGCCGCCGGTGATGATCAACTCCGCGCGGCCGTTGGCTTCGATCCAGGCCGGTGTGATGTACGCGTCCGGCGACTCGCGCACCGCGGGATTCGGCCGCTCGACTTTCCAAATCGTCTTGCCGGTGAGCTTGTCGATTTTCAGGATGTAGGACGGATCGTCGGTCTTCATGCCGTGAAGCACCGGCACGTACAACGCGTCACCCTTCAGCAGCGGCGTGCTGGCGTAGCCCCAGTTGAGGCCGAACTTGCCGTAGTCGGCTTGGATGTCGCGCTTCCACAGTTCCTTGCCGCCGAAGTCGAACGCTTTGAGCACGCCAAGACCGGTCATCACCCAGACGTATTTGCCGTCGGTGACCGGTGACGGCGAGGACATGTTCTGCTTGCGCTCCATGTGGTTGGCCGGCACGATCTGCCGCTTCCACAGAACGCTCTGTTTGTTGCGATCGACCGCCCAGAGCTCGAGCTCGCCGGTGTTGGTGCCGGTGGCGACGTTGAGGAAGATGGTCTCGCCCCAAATGATCGGGGTCGAACCGCTGTATGCCGGCAATGGCAAACGCCAGGCGACGTTCTTCGTTTCGATCTTGTTGCAGACCGTCGGCGCGAGCGGGCGCCCTTCGAAATTGGCACCGGCGGGGCGCTGTCCCCCACGCTGAAACTCGTCGGTGCCAATCGCCGAGGGTCCGCTCGCCAACGCCTCGCCGCCCGAGGTTGGCGCATCGGCGCACGTTGCGGACCACGTATCCGGCAAGCCTTTTTCGGCGCTGACGCCATCATGCGTCGGGCCCCGCCACGCCGGCCAATGCTGCGCGAGGATGTCGACGCCGGCCGAGGCAAACACGACGCTCAGGACAAGAGCAAATTTACGCATACGTCTTCCTTTACAGGTATTACGCGGATCGCGTTTACGACACTCGCTGCATCGTCTGCTTCAGCCACTCAGCGGATCAGGCAGGGGGTCGAAAATACAACACCATGCCGGCGCCGACCGCGGCCAGGAGGAACCCGACGTACAACATCGGATTCGGCGCGACCTTTGGAGGGTGAATCACAATCGACGCCAGCACATTGACCAGCGGCGCGCCGCCGAACACCAGCGGCATGACGATGAACGGCGTGCCGCCGTTGCGAAATGCGTAGGTGATGCACACTGCACCAAGCGCGCCAAGGGCGCCGGCCAGAGTCGCCGTGACCGTGCCGGTCAGGTTGAAGTTCTTCAAGTCGCCTTGCTGCGACAACGCCGCAACCGGCACCAGAACAGCGATCAGGAAGTACGCCACCCCGACGCACAACATCGCTTTCAGCGGGTTGCCGAGCGCCGTTTGACCGCGGTGCAACGAAGCCCCATACAGACCCCACGACAGTGCCGCGCCAAGGGCCAATGAAATCCATGACATTCTGCGCTCCTTTTATCAGCGATCAGCTTTCAGCTTTCAGCTATCAGCTGTCAGCCTTCGGCCTTCGGTCTTCGGTCTTCGGCCGTCGGCGTTTAGCTTTCAACTGGCTACCATCACGGGTAGCGACTACCCACTACCCAATACCTTGCAACGTATTTGAAACGCGCCGGCAGGAATTGTCTGTTGTTCTCGCGATAACCGCAACGCAAGCGAGGGGCACTCAATTTGCGTTGCCGGTCACATGAGCAGAGACCACCGTAAGCTTCGGTTCTTTCCAATGCCGACCAATTGGTCATTGATGTGTATTTACTCACCGGTTCGCTGCCCCCTGCGGAGCGCTACGGTCTTCAGACCCAGATTCGACGCGCGGCGGTATCAGCCGTCACAAACATAGTCGAAGGAAGTGCTCGGACGTCCGATCGCGCGTATGCCCAGTTCCTCGAGGTGTCGCTAGGCTCGGCGACGGAAACTCGATATCTCCTCGATCTCGCGGCAAGACTAAAAATGTTGCCGCGAGACACCGCGCAGAAACTATGCGCCCGTTATACGGACGTGATCAAGGCCACTCAAGCCTTGATCACGTCCCTCAATCGCAGCCATCCTGCCAGCTGATCGCTGATAGCTGATAGCTGACAGCTGATAGCTGATCGGCCGAAGGCTGAAAGCCGAAGGCTGAAGGCTAGAATCGAAACCGCACCCCGATTTGCAGTTGGCGCGCGCTGGTGACCGTGTTCCGGATCCGGCCGAAGCTGCCGAGCGGCGCTTCGCCGTCGGCCGAACCCGCAAACGCCACCAGGTTCGGCACGCCGAAGTTGGCGCGGTTGAAGATGTTGAACACTTCGACGCGCAGCTCCAGGCCGGTGCCGCTGGTCGGCTTGACGTCTTTGACGAATGCGACGTCGACGACCTTCAGGTCCGGTCCTACGAGATCGCCGCGTCCAACGTTACCGAAGGTGCCTGCCGGCTGCAGCGCGAAGGCCTGCGGGTTGAACCATTGACTTGGATTGCCCGTGACCGCGTTGTCCGGGCCGAAGCCCGGCGCATAGTTCGGACGATCGCGACCGATGCCGGGTCCGAGCGATGGCTGCCACTGCGAGCGTGAGCGGTTGTTCTGCACGAACACCGTCAGCGGGTAGCCGCTGCGGTAACTGCCGATCGCCGAGAGCCGCCATCCCGACAGCACGGCTCCTGCGACTCCCGATAGATCGTTGCCGAACGGCAGCTCCCAGGTCGCGTTCGCCACAAAGTTGTGACGGACGTTGAAATCGGATGGGCCGCGGTTGTAGTCAGGAATGAATTCCGGAAACGCGGACGTGGTCCCGTTCGTCGCATCGGAGAAGAACGTCGAAGCCTGCGTCGTGTCTTCCGAATCCGACCAGGTGTACGAACCCTGCAGCGACCAGCCGCCGGAGAACCGACGGCGGGCATCGACGATCAAGGCTTTGTACCAGGAGTCGCCGTCCGAGGTTTTCGCCTCGATCGTCGTCCAGGCGGTATTGCGGCGCGGCAGACCCGCGGCGAAGAACGGCCGGCCATCGGCGCCGGTCGTCGGCACGGCCGTATTGAGATCGTTGCTGCGCAGCAGATGCAGTCCGCGCGACCCGGCGTAGCCCAAAGTGACAGCCGTCGCCGCGCCAATCTCGCGCTGGACGTTGACGTTCCACACGTGAATCGACGGCGTCTCGATGTCCCACTGCACTGGGCGGATCGATAACCCGGATGCGCGATCGAACGGCGGGTTCGGGAACGTGGGCGCCTGGTACACCACGCGCGGTGTCTGCGGCGGATTGGTCACGGTGACGATCAGGTTCTGCGAGCTGTTGGTCGCGTAATACAGCCCATAGCCGCCACGCACCGCGGTGCGGCCGTCGCCGGTCGCGTCCCATGACACGCCAAGCCGCGGCGAAAGATTGTTGTAGTCGGGTCCTTCATACAATCGCCCCGTCAGCGCCGTGCGATCGTCGAGGCTGACCAGCGCGGCGTCGCGTCCTTCCGCGTCGACCGGCATCGACATGAACTCATAGCGCAGACCGGCGGTCAGCGTCAGACGCGGATGGATCTGCATTTCATCCTGGACATAACCGCCGGCGATCCAGAACGGCCAATGACGCTCGAACGACGCGCTCGGCGTCAGGCCGATGAAGCTGGTCGGCGTGTTCAACATCAACGCGCGTAGGTTGGCAAAGCTGTAGGTACCCAGGCTGAAGGTCGGGTTCACCATGTCCTGTGTGTAGTGCTCGGCGAGCGCGCCGACACGCACCAGGTGACGGCCGCGATTCCACACCAGATCGGCCTGCAGGCTGGCAACGTCCTGGCGCAGCCGCAGGTTGCCCGAACTTTGCGTGCCGAAACGCTGCAGGCCGCCGACGTCGATGTTGCCGATGAACGGCCGGCCCGCGGCAAACGGCGGCAGGGTCGTGTCGGCCTCGACGTCCTGACCGACGCGCGTGCGGCTGTACCCGAATCGGTAAGTGCCGAGGAAGTTCGCGGTATAGGCCTGCTTCAGCTCGGTGGTGAAGAACTGGTTGGCTGAGATAAAAGTGCGCGGGAATTGCGGATAGTCCGTCGGCAGTCGCTGATCGGCGTCGTCAATGGTGTGGCGCGCGAACCATTGGCTGGACGGCGACAGGTTGTAGTCGACGCGGCCCTGGATGAAATTCTGATCGATGCGCTGATCGAATTGAAAGCTGTGCAACGCGGTGCCGTCCCCGAGGCTGGCGCCGTTCGGCGTGGGATAGGCGTTGATGTAGGGCACCACTGCGGGATGCACGCCGACGTTGACGAACTGGCCCGGATTGGCTGGATCGGGCAAGAGCCCGGAACGGGCATTGAGATCGGGAACGGCGGACGTGATCGTTTTGCCGAGGTTTTCGCGCAGGCCTTCGTATCCGACGAAATAGAACACCTTGTCGTGGCGGATCGGACCGCCCGCAGTCGCGCCAAACTGGTTGCGTGTGAACGGCGGCTTGCCGCCCGTATCGAAATAATTTTTCGCGTCGAACGCGTCGTTACGGTGGAACTCGTAGGCGCTGCCGCGAACGGCGTTGCTGCCGGCTTTGGTAATGACGTTGATCTGCCCTCCGCTCATGCGCCCGAATTCCGCGCCGTAGGCGTTGGTCTCGACGCGGAACTCTTGCACCGTCTCGGTGCCGAGCGCGGTACCGGCGGCGCTGCCCGCAGGGCCGTTGGTCATGTCGTTCAGCAGCGTGCCGTCGAGCAGATAGACATTGGCCCGCGGATCCTGGCCGTTGACGCTCATGCCGAGACCGTGCGCGACGACCGAGCCGCCGTCACGAAACGGGTACGGGGTGACGCCCGGCTGCAGGAAGGCCAGGTCGGTGTAGTTGCGGCCGTTGAGCGGCAACTGCGCGATCGCGCTGCTGTCGACCAGATAGCTCAATTCTCCCGTGCGCGTGTTGACCGGAGGCGCGACGCCGAGCACCTCGACCTGTTCGCCGACTTTGATCTCGAGCACGAAATCGAAAGCCGCCGTCTGTCCCACGCTGAGAGTGACGCCGTCGCGGCGTTCAGTGGTGAAGCTGGGGAATTCGACCGTCAGATCGTAGACGCCCACCGGCAGCGCCGCGATCACGTAGACGCCGCGCTCGTTGCTGACCGCGGTTCGCTCGATGTTGCGATCGACATGCCGGGCCGTGATGGTCGCCCCGGGCAACACCGCACCGGTCCGGTCGGTGATGCGCCCGGACAGGGTCGCCGAGGTTTGGGCGGCGGCGGTCGACGCCAGCGCTATTGCGAAACTCGAGATCAGAACCGTAATCGAACGCACCATTAACACTCCAATTTCGTATACTACGCGCGGCAGACGCTGGACGTTTCGCCGTTTGTCCCCGTGACAGGCGGCATCGCTTCACAAGCACGCCGGGGCGTTTCGGCGGCGACCGACCGCTACACATAGACGTATGACGACAACGCCTGGCCGATTGACCTCGCTGCAGTGGCTGATTTGCGCCATCGCCGCCCTCGGATTCGCCTTCGATATTTACGAAATCCTGATGGCGCCGCTGGTCGTCGGGCCGGCCATCGCAGAACTCACAGGCTACAAGCCCGGCACGCCTGAGTTCAATTTGTGGACCGGGCTGTTCTTCTGGGTGCCAGCCCTCGTCGGCGGCGCGTTCGGCCTGATCGGCGGCTACCTGACCGATCGCTTCGGCCGCCGCAGCGTGCTGGTCTGGTCGATTCTCCTCTACGCATTCTCCGCGATGGCGGCCGGGTTCGCCACCAACGTGCAGATGCTGCTGATCCTGCGCTCGACCACCTACATCGGCGTGTTCGTCGAGTTCGTCGCCGCGGTGGCCTGGATCGCGGAGATCTTCCCGGATGCCAAGCAGCGCGAAGCGGCGCTCGGCTACACGCAGGCGTTCTCGTCAATCGGCGGGCTGATGGTCACCGGCGCGTATTACATCGCCGTCACCTACGGACCGTTGCTGCCGGAAATCGCCGGCGGCCATGCGCCGTGGCGCTACACGCTGATCTCGGGTGTGATCCCCGCCCTGCCGCTGATCATCATCCGGCCGTTCCTGCCTGAATCACCGGCGTGGCAGCAGAAGAAAGCCGCCGGCACCCTGCGCCGGCCGTCGATCGCGCAATTGTTCACGCCCGAGCTGCGCCGCACGACCATCGTCACGACCTTGATGTTCGCCTTCGCATACGGCGCGGCGTTCGGAGCGATTCAGCAGATGCCGCGCATTGTCCCCGGCATCCCCGAAGTCCGCACGCTGCCGCCGGCGCAGATTCAGCAGACCGCGAGCGCCACGCAAGCCTACCAGGAATTCGGCGGCCTGGCGGGACGCTTCCTGCTCGCCGTGCTCGCCCTGCGGATCGTCTCGCGGCAGAAGCTGATTCGCACGTTCCAGATCCCCGGTCTTCTGGTGATGCCGTTCGTGTTTTACTACGCGCCGGGCAACAGCCTCACGCTGACGCAATGGGGCATGTTCCTCGCCGGTGTGTTCACCGTCGGACAACTGAGTTTCTGGGGCAACTACCTGCCACGCGTCTATCCGACGCACTTGCGAGGCACCGGCGAAGGGTTCGCGGCCAACATCGGCGGCCGAATGCTTGGAACCGGCTTCGCGTTCATTACGACGACCATCGCCACCTACGCGCCGGGCGACATCCCGTCGACGCGGCTGGCGTTCGCGGCGACGATTGTCGGCACATTCGTGTACGTCGCCGGACTGACCTGCAGCTTCTTCCTGCCGGAACCGAAGAGCGAGGACTTGCCTGAGTAAATCCGACGGATCTGGAGGCGGATCACCGGCCGGCGATCCGCGTGAAATCATTCGACTTTGAAAGACGCGATCGCCCTCTTGATCGCCTCCACGGTGATCGCGGCGCGATAATCGGCCAGCTTCCTGCCGTTCTCGACCAGCTTCGCGACCGAGCCGATCTCGACGCCGTAGATGCTGAACTTGTTCGCCTTGATGCGTTGTTCGGCGTGCACCAGCTTCGGATCCTGCACGGCCACGAGCGCCTCGTAATGGTAGTCGTCGTGAATGTCCCATCGCGTCGCCGACTGCACGTCGGGAATCTGGACGATCCCGAGGGTCTGTTTCAGGTAGTTATAGCTCCAGCGATCTTCATCGTAGTACTCCGCAACGTAATAGACGCGTGACGGATTGCCTTTCCACTTGGCGTTGAGCTCCTTCGCCACGTCGATCATGCCCTGCGTGTTGCCGCCGCTGTCGGCGACCATCACGATGTCCTTCATGCCCATGCTCTTCAGGCTGGTAACGGCGTCGCGGAGCAGCGCGCGGTAGGTCTCCTGCGTTACGCAGAAGGAACCTGGCGTGAGGTTTTCTCTATCCGGGTTGCACGGTTCCCAGCTCACGATTGGAGCGACCAGCGCCTGTCCGTGCTTGCGGGCGATGGCTTCGAGGGTGGTCTTCAGCACGTAGTTGTGCTTGCCGGTCGCGGTGTACGGGCCGTTTTTTTCGACGCCGCCCGATCCGAGGAGCGCGAGCGTCTTGCCCTGCGCGATCAGGTCGCGCACTTCCATCCACGACAGCTCCTCCATCCATACCGAATCGAGCATGTCGATGGGGCGCACGCCGTCGGCGATCGCCGTCGCGGCGGCGCGGCGCTGCTGCTCCGCTTCCTGTTCGGGTGTCAACGGCGCCCGTTGCGGGCGGCCGGCGCCCTGCTCCGCGAAAACCGCGGTCGCGAACACGAGTGACAGCACGAGGCCGGTTGCCCTGGTGACCATGGATATCTCCTCGGGGGGACTATACACTGTGCGCCTGATGACTCGATTCGCTTGGCTTCCGGTGGTGATGTGTCTCGGTGCCGCGACCGCTGCGCAACCGCAACGACCTGCGCTGTCGCCAGCGGTTCGCGCCTACGTCTCGGTCGATGCGCCGATCATCGCGTTGACGCATGTTCGCGTCATCGACGGCACTGCAGCCGCACCCCGCGAGGATCAGACGCTGATCATCAACAACGGGATGATCACGGCGCTCGGCGATGCCGCGACACCGCTACCCGCCGGCGCGCAGATCATCGATCTGACGGCCAAGAGCATCATCCCCGGACTCGTGATGGTCCACGAGCACCTCTACTATCCGAACGGCCCGGGCGTCTATGGCCAGCTCGGCGAAAGCTTCTCGCGCCTGTATCTGTCAGGCGGTGTGACGACAATGCGCACGGGCGGCAACGTCAACGGGTTCATGGACCTGAACATGATGCGGCTGGTCGAAGCCGGCCAGAAGGCAGGCCCGGCGATCGATGCGACCGCGCCGTACTTGAACGGTCCGAACACGTTCATTCAGATGCGCACGCTGAAGGGGCCGGAGGACGCGCGGCGTCAGGTGCAGTACTGGACGGACGAGGGCGCAACGTCGCTCAAGACCTACATGCAGATTACGCGCGGCGAGCTGGCGGCCGCGATCAACGAAGCTCACCGCCGCGGCATCAAGGTGACCGGACACTTGTGCTCCGTCACCTACGCGGAGGCCGCCAACCTCGGCATCGACAATCTCGAGCACGGCTTCTTCGCCGCCACCGACTTCGTGGCAGACAAGAAGCCCGATGTCTGCCCGGGACAAGGCGTCGGACAGAAAACCATCGCGGCACTCGACGAGAACGGCGCACCGTTCAGGAATCTCGTCAGGCTACTAATCGACAAGAACGTCGCCATCACCTCGACGTTGACCGTGTTCGAAACGTTCACGCCCGGCCGTCCCAAGCCGCCCGGCCTCGAAGTGTTGACCCCACAGTTGCGGGAGCAGTTCGAGCAGAACTACGCACGCACGTCGCAGAACAAGGACTCGATCTACACGACGTTGTTCCCGAAAGCGATGGCGCTCGAGCGCGCGTTCGCCAAGGCCGGCGGCCTGCTGATCGCCGGCACCGATCCGACCGGCGGCGGCGGCGTGATTCCGGGATTCGCCAACCAGCGGCAGGTCGAGCTGTTCGTCGACGCCGGTTTTACGCCGCTCGAAGCGATTTCGATGTCGACATTGAACGGCGCGAAGTACCTGGGCCGCGACAAGACCGTCGGTTCCATCGCCGTCGGGAAACAAGCCGATCTGGTTGTCATCGACGGCAATCCGGCCGCGACGATCGGCGACATCAGGAAGGTCGAGACGGTGTTCA
>DASPNQ010000068.1:0-6052 GCA_035626435.1 Vicinamibacterales bacterium | reverse complement strand
GTCGACGAGCCCTTTCAGCGCCTCAACCTCGGTGACGATCGCGGTCGCACATTCATCCACCAGCGCGCGCGTCGCCGCCGGTGCTCCGGCGAAGTGCCGCTGCAGGCGCTCGGCCGAGAGCTGGATCGGCGTCAGCGGGTTCTTGATTTCGTGCGCCAGCCGCCGCGCCACTTCGCGCCAGGCGGCGACCTTCTGCGCCCGGATCAGCGGCGTCACATCGTCGACCACCAGGACGGTGCCGTCGAAGCTGCCATCGGTGCCGGCGACGCGTGTCGCCGCGGCGACGACGTGGCGCTCGCGTCCGTCGCGCACCAGGGCCACCTCCTGCGCAAAGGCATCCATCTTCGCCCGCGCGGCCTGATCGAGGACGTCGTTGATCGGCGCAAGGTCGGGCCGCGCGAACGCGTCAACAGCAGCGCGGCCGATCACCTCGTCGGTCAACTCGAGCAGTCGCAGCGCCGCCGGATTGATGGTCCCAATCCGGCCGGTGCGATCGATCGAGACGACGCCGGTCGCGATGCGCTCCAGGATCGCCTCGATATACCGGCGCCGGCCCTCGCCTTCTTCATGCTTCCGCTCGAGATCGATGCTGGCGCGCTCCAGCCGCCGGCGGCTTTGCGCGACCTCCGCCGCCATCGCGTTGAACGCCTCGACCATCGACCCGAATTCGTCGCTGCCCTCGTGCTCGATGCGGTGGTCGTAATGGCCGGCGCCGATCTCCTTGGCGGCCTCGGACAGCATCTGCACCGGACGCGTGATGCGCTTGGCGAGGTAGAGACCCATCCAGGTCGAGCCGACCAGGATCAGGAGCGTCACCATCACGAAAAACGAAATGTAGACGCCGGCCAGCGGCTGCTTCAGCACGCGCAGCTGCGAATAGTCTTCGTAGGCCTGCGACATTCGGCGGGCGCGCTCGGCCAGCTCGCCGGTCAGGTAATCGCTGGCCACCACCACACCGGTGATCTGTCCGGCGCTGTTGCGCACCGGCGTCGCGACATGTTTGAGGACGCCGCCCTGGCCGATCGGCTCTTCGATGCTCGGCGCCGACTCGCCGCTGGCCGCGCGCGCGGCGAGCCGATCGGCGGAACCGCGCGCCCAGCCTTGTGGCATCGAGGGCGACGCGACGTCGACCAGCGACACGACGGAGAGCGGCTGGTTCGGCACCCGCACGGCGCTGTAGACCTGCACCATGCCGATGCGCTGCCCGGTGATTTCCGGAGTGACGATGTTCTGCACGCTGGTGGCATCGACGGTCGCCAGATCGATGCGGCTCAGCGACCGCGCGATGCGCGAGGCCTGATCGGCGACCAGCCGCTCGCGCTCCTGGTAGTAGTCGCCGGCAATGCTGTTCGCGCCGGCGAGGATCTCCTCCATCGGCGCGTTGAACCAGCGATCGACGGCCGTCAGCACGACGCGGCTGCCGACGATCAACACCAGCACCGCGGGAATGACCGTCATCCCGAGCATCGCCAGCACCAGCTTGGCGCGGAAGCGGCCGAACGGCACGCCGCGCCGGCTTTCCATCAATGACTTGATGACGTTGCGCGCCAGCACGAACAGCAGCGCCACCAGCATGGTGATGTTCGTCGCCGACAACGCGAACAACACCACTTCGGTCAGAAAATCGGGCGACAGCGTCGACGTCCGATCGGCCAGCCACACGATGCCGCCCAGCATCGCCAGCAGCAGCACGATGCCGGCGATGATCAGCGGCGGGTTGTCGCGGAACGGCCGGCGCCGCGCCCGGGCGTCGAGTGGGACCGTCGCCGCCTTGACCGCGGGACGCGACGCCGAGCTCAGGGGCTTGCCGGTGGCCACGCGGAATTAGTCCTTGTGGCCCTTCAACGCGCGCACTTCGTGGGCGAAGTCGTCGACGTCGCGGAAGTCGCGGTAGACAGAAGCGAAGCGGACATAGGCCACTTGATCGAGCTTCTTCAACTCCGACATCACGTGGGCGCCGAGCTCGCGTCCGGAAATCTCGCGCTCGGGGCGATCGTTGAGGATTTGTTCGGCGCGATCGGCAATGTCGTCGATATCCGAAGGCTTGATCGGCCGCTTCTCGCACGCCTTGAGCAGGCCGGCAACCAGTTTCGATCGCTCGAACCGCTCGCGCGTGCCGTCCTTCTTGACGACCATGTATGGAATTTCCTCGATGCGCTCGTAGCTGGTGAAGCGCTTCCGGCATTTCTCGTTGAGACACTGCCGGCGCCGGCGGATCACGTCGCCCTCGCGGCTCTCTCGCGAGTCGACCACTTTGTCGCCGATGTCACCGCAGAACGGACATTTCACTCGGTCGCTCCCTCGTCCATCTTGAATTCCCGGAAGTTCAAGCCGTCCTGCACCATGAACAGCAAGCCGGCGATCGTCACCGGCACGACCGAGATCGCGTGCAGGACGATCGCCGCGCCGACCGCGGTGTTGTTGTCGGCGCCGAAAAACGCCGTGGCGCCGATGCGATAGGCCTCGTGAAAGCCGCCGACGCCGCCGGGCGTCGGCACGGCGACGCCAACCACCAGCGGCGCCAGCATCAACCACGATCCGGTGAACGACATGGCAATGCCGAAGGCCAGCGACGTCGTCCAGATGCCGGCCGCGATCAGGATCCACACGACCAGCGACCAGGCGAGCGCGGCCACCAAGCGTTCTCCCTGGCGCACCACCGCGAACCCTTCAGCGAACGTTCGCGCCGCGCCTGCCAGCATCTTCGTCACGCGCTCCGGGAGCACCGCTTCGGCCTTCAACAGCCATCGGTGCAACGTGTCGGGATGTCCCGCCATGAAGAACATCACCAGCAAGGCGCCGATCGCAACCGGCGCCATCACCAGGCCGCCGAATCGAATCGCGCTGAACACCGCCGAATCGCGCCTCTCGAGGCCCGGATCGAAGAGCAATAGGAACGCCGCGAGCAGCAGCAGCACGGCGACCAGATCGAGAATGCGCTCGACGAGGATCGTGGCAAATGCCGCGGTCGCGCTGAGCCGCTCGCGGCGCGCGAGCAGATACGGCCGAATCACCTCGCCGGCACGCGCCGGCAACACCGCTGACGCGCCGAATCCAATCACCGTCGTCCGGAACACCGTGCTGAAGCGGGTCTTGCCCAGGGGAGCGAGCAGGTACCGCCAACGCTCGGCGCGCACTACAAACGTCAACACGGTCAGCAACAGCGACAGCAGCAGATAATCCGCGCGCGCGGCTTTGACCGATCCCCAGACCTGTTCGAGATCCGCATTGCGTAAGAAGACGGCAATGAGGCCAACGGCAAGGCCGATGACGATGACCGTCCGTATGAAGTTGCGCAACTCGTTTCCATACTACCGGAAGTGTCTCCGTGCAGACACACCCAACTGCTGGGGCCACGGACGCCGCCCTCGCCGCATGGACCGCGCTGTGCCGGTTGCACTGTCTGCGTCTGGCGTTTACTATGTGCCTTCCCGCCTTCGCACACCGCTGCGCCGAGGCAGGCCTTCACGCGAGCGCCCGTGCCTTCACACGTTCTACTGGAAACCAAATTCGACCGCTTGTCCCTCGTGCGCCGCGGCAAGGTGCGCGACGTCTACGCCGCCGGTGACCAGTTGATTCTCGTCGCCACCGATCGCATCTCGGCGTTCGACTATGTGCTGGGCTCCGGCATTCCGGACAAAGGCCGCGTCCTCAATCAGCTGTCGGCGTTTTGGTTCGGCCGTACCGGTCACATCATCGCCAATCATCTGCTCGCGACGAATGTCGCGGACTACCCCGAGGTGGCGCGCGCGTACGCCGCGCAGCTCGATGGCCGCTCGATGCTGGCGCGTCGAACGACACCCTTGCCGGTGGAGTGCGTGGCGCGCGGCTACCTCTCCGGCTCGGGCTGGAAGGATTACAAAGCAACCGGAGAAATCTGCGGCATCGCCCTGCCGAAAGGCCTGCGCGAGTCGGACCGGCTGCCGGAACCCATCTTCACCCCGGCGACCAAAGCGGATTCCGGTCACGACGAAAACATCAGCGAGCGTGCCGCGGCCAACGTCGTGGGCGATGAGCTGCTACAGCGGCTGAAACAGCTGACGCTCGACTTGTACGCGCACGGTGTCGCGCACGCAGAGTCGAAGGGCATTATTCTCGCCGACACCAAATTCGAATTCGGGCTGACCGGCGATGGCGAGCTGTTGTTGATCGACGAGATGATGACGCCCGATTCGTCGCGCTACTGGCCCAAGGACAGCTACGCGCCCGGCGGGCCGCAACAGAGTTTCGACAAACAGTACGTGCGCGACTATCTCGAATCGATCAGATGGAACAAGCAGCCGCCGGTGCCGTCGTTGCCTGACGACGTGGTGCAGCAGACGCGGGCGAAATACCTCGACGCCTTCCGGCGCCTGACGGGTCGAGAGCTGGAGTTCGAGCGTGCATAGGCTGCTGGATCAGCTCGTCTCACAGATGGTCGAAAAAGGGATTCACTACGAGGACGCGATCCGCGAATTCGATCGCCGCTTCATCACCGAGGTCGTCGACAAAAGCGACGGCAATCTGTCCAAGGCCGCCGACACGCTCGGCGTCCACCGGAACACGCTCGCCAGAAAGATCAAGGAATTGAAGATCAAGGCGCGGTCCGCCTGACGCGGGCACCCCACGGTCCCTCGCCGGCGAGGGTCGTGAGGTCGGCCCGCGGCGGACCACGGCGGTCAGGCGCTGTGCGGCGTCGGGTGGCGATGGTGCACGTCGACCGAGCCGTGCACGAAGCCGAAATAGAACGCGCCCAGCGCGATCGCGGCATGCAGGTAGACGTCGGCACCCCAGATCGGCACGAACCCGAACGTGGTGTGGGTCGCGGCATTCAAGCCGAGCACCGCGAGCAGCGCATACGACACGGCGAGCAGCTGAAAGTAACCACGCCAATGCCCGCTGGCCCAGGCGGCAAGACCCATCAGGCCGAACAGCAAGTGCACGACGTTGTGCACGGTGTTGACCGGGAACAGACCCAGCGCAAGGCCGTGGCCGTGCTCGACCGTCAGTGGCGGCGCATCAGGCGGCGGCGGCGACGGCATAAAGCCGAGGAAGCCCACGACCAAAAACACGATTCCGAACAACAGAGCCGCAGTACGAGTATTCATACGGCCTCCTTCTACGCCGGTAGGCTGCAACGATCGCGCCAGCGGGCCTGGGCGCCTCGGTCGGGGCGACCTCTTGACACACCCGTGCGGCGCCCCTATCATTAGCAGTCGTGCACTCTGACTGCTAGCTAATAGCGCGGTCGAGTGCCAGCAGTCGTACGCTTCAGTTAACAGATAGCGCCCGAAGGGCGCGGCCGGCCGGATGGCCGGGCGGACGAAAACACGCAACACCTCAACCAGTAAGCAGACGGAGAGCACCACCTATGGCATTGAGACCGCTCCACGACCGCATCCTCGTGCAGCGCATCGAGGAAGACGAACAGAAAGTCGGCGGCATCATCATCCCCGACTCCGCCAAAGAGAAGCCCCAACAGGGCAAAGTCGTTGCCGTCGGCAACGGCAAGGCCGACAAAGACGGCAAGCGGATTCCCCTCGACGTGAAGGACGGCGACACCATCCTGTTCGGCAAGTACTCGGGGCAGGAAGTGCGGGTCGATGGCGAGGATTACTTGATCATGCGCGAAGACGAAGTGCTGGCGGTGATCGAGGGCGGCAAGAAGAAGTAAAGGACGGAGATTCAATCACATGGCTAAACAGATTATTTACGGCGAGCAGTCGCGCCAGGCGATTCTCCGTGGCGTGAACCAGCTGGCGGACGCGGTCAAAGTGACCCTCGGCCCGAAGGGCCGCAACGTCGTGCTCGACAAGAAGTTCGGCTCCCCCACCATCACCAAGGACGGCGTGACCGTCGCCAAGGAGATCGACCTCAAGGACCCGCTCGAGAACATGGGCGCGCAGATGGTGCGCGAAGTCGCCAGCAAGACCAGTGACGTGGCCGGCGACGGCACCACCACCGCCACCGTGCTGGCGCAGGCCATCTATCGCGAAGGCGTGAAGACCGTGGCTGCCGGCGCCAACCCGATGGCCCTCAAGCGCGGCATCGAGAAGGCCGTGCAAGCGGTCTG
>DASPNQ010000067.1:0-6258 GCA_035626435.1 Vicinamibacterales bacterium | reverse complement strand
GGCGTCAAGGATCGCTACGAGTCGTTCCATCATGTCGAGTACACCCGCGAAGCCATCGAGGCGGCGGTGTATCAGTCGAGCCGCTACATCACCGATCGCTTCCTGCCCGACAAGGCGATCGATCTGGTCGACGAGGCGGGCGCGCGCGCGAAGCTGCGCGAAGCCGGCTACAGCGAGGAGTTCGGCGAAATCAACAAGAGCATCCGCGTCGCCGTCGAGCAGATGGAAAGCGCGGTCTCGGCGAAGGACTTCGACAAGGCGCAGTTCTACCGCGAGCAGGAGCAGGTGGCGCGCGAGAACCTGCAGTTCGTGCGCGAGAAGTTCGACGTGCGATCGAGCGCCCGCCGGGTGGTGGTGTCGCGCGCGGAAATCGACGAGGTCGTCTCGAAGTGGACCGGCGTGCCGCTCGCGTCGATCAACCAGGACGAAAGCGACAAGCTGATTCGCATGGAGGCGGATCTCCATAAGCGCGTGATCAGCCAGGAGCGCGCTATCTCCGCCGTCTCGCGCGCGATCCGCCGCTCGCGCGCCGGCTTGAAGAGCCCGAATCGCCCGGTCGGCAGCTTCATGTTCCTCGGCCCCACCGGCGTCGGCAAGACCGAGCTGGCGCGGGCGCTGGCGCAGTTCCTGTTCGGCAGCGAAAGCGCGCTGATTCGCTTCGACATGTCGGAATACATGGAGAAGCATTCGGTCTCGAAGCTGATCGGCTCGCCGCCGGGATACGTCGGCCACGAAGAGGGCGGCCAGCTGACCGAGAAGGTCAAGCGCAATCCGTATTCGGTGGTGCTGCTCGACGAGATCGAGAAGGCGCACCCGGACATCTTCAACATCCTGCTGCAGGTCTTCGAAGATGGCCACCTCACCGACGGCCTTGGCAATCGCGTCAACTTCAAGAACGCGATCCTGATCATGACGTCGAACATCGGCGCGCGCTTCATTCAGAAGAAAGCGTCGCTCGGTTTCCAGACCAGCGAGGCCGCCGATCAAAAGGGCGTGCAGGAAATGGTGCTCGGCGAGGTGAAGCGCACCTTCAACCCCGAGTTCATCAATCGTGTCGACGAGCTGATCGTGTTCGACGCGCTCAACGACGACGAGCTGCGCAAGATCCTGTCGCTGCTCGTCGATCAGCTCAACATCAACCTGCAGGACCGGCGCATGAAGGTGCTGGTGTCGCCGGATGTCGCCGACTGGATCATCGACATCACGTGCAAGGATCGGTCGTACGGGGCGCGCCCCTTGCGCCGCGCGATTCAACGCTACATCGAGGATCCGCTGGCCGAGGAGCTGATTCGCGGCCACCTGCAGGGCGGCGAGATCGAGGTGTACCTCGAGGGCGGCCAGCTGGCCTATCGGCCGGCCGGTCAACCGGTCGTCGCAGGCCGCCGACTCACCTCGAACGTCTGAAGTGGGGTAGCATTAAGGGTTGTTTGCGCCAGCGCCCCACGAGTTTGTACGTCCTGATGTCTCGAATTCTTAGCGTTCTTGCATTTGTTGGCTGGTCGGTAGTCGCGGCTGCGGCTGGGCAGACTCCGGCCGCGCCGGCCGCCCAGGCACCTGTCCGGCAGCCGCCCGCCGGCAGCGGGCCGGTCATCCGCACCACCGAGCTTCGCTTCCATCCGGTCAACGAATCGATCATCGAAGCGCAGACGTATCTCTATTACATCCAGACGCCGCTGAGCCGTCCGGCCGAGGGCATCTGGACGCCGTACAACGAAGAAACCGAGCGATCGCTGCAGGAGGATTTCAAACGGCTGTGGGCGACGCAGTTCCTCGACAACCTGTGGATTGAAAAGCTCGACGAGCCGTTCCCCAACGGGGTGATGGGCCACCGCATCATCTACCACATGGAGGAGCGCCCGCGCGTCAAGATCGTCGACTACACCGGATCCACCAAGGTCGAGCGCACCAAAATCGACGAGAAGATGAAGGAACTCGGCATCCAGCTGCGTCTCGATTCCTTCCTCGATCAATCCGTCGTCCGCCGCGTCCAGGGCATCGTCAAATCGTTCATGGCGGAGAAGGGCTACGAGTTTGCCGAGGTGACGTCGTCGGTCGAGCCGTTGCCTGCAGGCCCGAAGCTGGTGAAGGTGGTGTTCGACGTGCAGGAAGGACCGAAGGTCAAGGTCCGCACCATCGACTTCACCGGCAACGTCGCCGTGAGCGATCGCGCGCTGAAGCGGCAGATGAAAGACACCAAGTCGACCGGGATGTTCTCGTGGATCACCGGCAAGGGGACCTATAACGAGAACAAGTTCGACGAAGACGCCGAAAAGGTCATCGAGTATTACCGGAACAAGGGCTACATCACCGCGCGTGTCGGCCAGCCCGAGATCAAGGTGCTCGAAGACAGCGCCGACAAAGGGACGCGCTGGGTGCAGCTGAACATTCCGATCGACGAAGGCCCGCGCTACAAAGTCGGGACGTTCACGTTCGACGGCAACAAGATCATCAAAACGGAATTCATCGAGCCGAATTTCAAGCTGAAGCCCGGCGACTGGTATTCCGACAAGCCGATTCGCAACGGCCTGGTCAAGGCGCGGGAGATCTACGGCAGCCTCGGCTACTTCGAGTTCACCGGGTTTCCCGACCTCGAGCCGCTCGATGCGGCCAAAGGTCCCCTGGCCGGGCCGGCCACGCCGACGGTGAACGTGACGATGCGCTTGACGGAAGGCGAGCAGTACTTCGTCAACCGGCTGACGTTCGCCGGCAATACCACGACACGCGACAACGTCATTCGGCGTGAGGTGCGGGTGCTCGAAGGGGCGCCGTTCAACACCGAAGCGCTGAAGTACAGCATCAAGCGCCTCAATCAGCTGGGCTACTTCAAGCCGCTCGAAGAAGGCCAGGGCGTCGATGTTCAGAAAACGCCCGGCGAGAAGAACCAGGTCGACGTCACCCTCAAACTCGAAGAGCAGAACCGCAACCAGCTGACGTTCGGCGCCGGCGTATCGCAGTTCGAAGGCTTCTTCGGCCAGCTGTCGTTCCAGACCTCGAACTTCCTCGGCCGTGGTGAGGCGCTGACGGTGTCGTTGCAGGCCGGTTCGCGTTCCGAGAATTACCAGCTCGCGTTCTCGGAGCCCTTTCTGTTCGATCGCAACATCACCGGCGGCGTCGACGTCTACAAGCGGACGCTGCGCTACATCGATCAGTTCACGCAGAACGCGACCGGCGGCAACATCACGAGCGGCTTTCCGCTCGCCGGCTTCTCGCGCATGTTCCTCACCTACAGCTACGAAGCGGTCAAGGTGTCGGATCTCAACCCGGTGTATTACGCGCCCGAGATCGTCCAGCGCAACCCGTATCTGCGTGACTCGTTGCTGCTCGGCGAAGGCGGGCGGCGCACGGTCAGCAAGATCGTGCCGAGCTTCGTGCACAACACCGTCGACAACCCGATTTTCCCGAACTCGGGCATGCGCCTGACCGGTTCGATGGACTTCGCCGGCCTCGGCGGCAATACCAGCTTCCTGAAGCCGCGTTTTGAGCTGGCGCAATTCAAGCCGCTCAACCGGCGCATGTCGATCGGCTATCGCGCCCAGCTCGAATACATCCGGCCCTACGCCGACACGACGACCTTGCCGATCACCGAGACGTTGTATCTCGGCGGCGAGTACACGATTCGCGGCTTCGACATCCGCTCGATCGGTCCGCGCGATCTGGCGACCGGCCTGGTGCTGGGCGGCAACAAGACGATGCTGTTCAACGGCGAGTTCCTGATCAACATCGCGGGCCCGGTGCGCCTGGTGTTGTTCTACGACACCGGCCAGGTGCGCGACATCGGCCAGTCCTTCGGCTGGAAGGAAGATGTCAACGAGCGCGTCGACCCGAGCCTGCCGGCGATCCTCGACCCGTTCACGACGACCCGCCTGGTCGATCCGAATGCGCCGCAGCCGTTCCTGCGCAAGGTGGGTGAGACCAACGCCTTCAAGACGTCAACCGGCGCCGAGATCCGGTTCTTCATGCCCGTGCTGAACGTGCCGTTCCGTCTGATCTTCGCGCATAACCCGCAACGCTTCGGCGTACTCGACAACAACCTCCAGCCAGCGAAGAGGTTCACCTTCAAGTTCGCGGTGGGGTCCACTTTCTGATGCGATCACTGATGCTTCGTCTTCTCGTGGTGCCGCTGGCCGTGGCGGCATTCGGCTGCTCCGGTGAGCTCGACAAGCTGCCGACGACCCCGGATCCGGTGATCGTGACCGAAACGTTCACCGGCACGCTGACGGTCAATGGCGCGCAGACCCACAACGTGTTCCTGTCGGCGACCGGGACGGTGACCGCGACACTGACATCGCTGGGCGAAAACCCTCCCGAGAAAGTCGGCCTGAGCATGGGGACGCTGGCCGGCGCGACGTGCACCGTCGTGCTGCACAACGACAACGCCGTCGTCACCAGCTACTTGAGCGGCAGCGTCTCGACGCTGGCCGGCAGCCTGTGCGTGCGCATATTCGACGTCGGCAAACTGACCGGGCCGGTGGACTACACGATCACGGTCTCGCATCCGTAACTGGTATAAAATCAGGGACTTCGGTTCATCCCCTGAAAGGAATTTTGTAATGAAAGCGCTTATTGTCGTTGTGGCGTTGAGCATTTCGCTCGCGGCCTCACCATCGTTCGCCCAGGCCCCGGCAGGCCAGCCGCCGGCCAAGCCGGCGCCGACCGCGCCCGCCCCGGCACCGACGCAGGCGCCGGCGCAGCCGCCCGCCCCGAAGCCGTTCCCGCAGGGCGCGAAGGTGGCCTACGTGGTGTTGCAGCGGATCGCGAATGAATCCGCCGACGGCCGTGTGGCGACGACCCGCATCCAGGCGCTTCAGCAGAAGAAGGCGGCGGAGCTGACCGAAAAGAACAAGCAGCTGACGGCGCTGCAGCAGCGGCTCGAGAAGGAGGGGTCGGTGATGAGCGCGAACGCCGCCGCCGACCTGCAGAAGCAGATCGAGAAGCTGAACGTCGACGTGCAGCGTTTCACGCAGGACGCGCAGGCCGAAGTCCAGGAGCTGCAGCAGCAGCTCCAAGGTGAGTTCCAGCAGCGGCTGGAGCCGGTGCTGGCGCAGGTCGCTGAAGACATGGGGCTGCAGTTCGTCTTCAACGGTCCGGATGCTGGCCTGGTATGGGCGGACTCGGCGCTCGACATTTCCGGTGAGGTGATCAAGAAGCTGGATTCCTCGTCCGGCAAGCCCGCTCCGAAACCGGCGGCGCCGACCAAGCCCCCCGGTCAGTGAGCGGTTCGCCGCGGGTTCTCGATCGCCTGGCCCACCGCTTTCCTTCGCTCCTCGTCGACAGCGTCGCCGAGCACGAGCCGGGGAAGCGGCTGGTCGCGTTCAAGAACGTCACCGTCAACGAAGACTTTTTCCAGGGACACTTTCCGAGCAAGCCGCTGATGCCGGCGGTGCTCATGATCGAAGCGTTGTCGCAGGCGGCGGCAATGCTGCTGCTCGAACAGCACGCCGGCTGCGGTGTCCACCTCCGTGGCGTCGACGGCGCCAAATTCCGCAAACACGTCGTGCCGGGCGATCAGTTGAAGCTGATGGTGACGATCGGACAGAGCCGCGGTCCGCTGGTCAAGGCCCTCGGCATTGCTGAAGTCGGCGGGCAGGTCGTCGTGGAGGCGGAACTGCTGCTGGCGGTCGCGCCGGTGGCGACCATCGATCCGCTGGCGCGCGTCCATCCGGATGCGGTGATCGGGCCGGGCACGACCGTAGCCGCATTCGCCGTGGTCGGCCCGCACGTCCGCATCGGCCGTAATTGTCAGATTGGTGCGGCGGCGGTGATCGAGGGCCACACCTCGATCGGCGACGGCACCGAAGTGTTTCCGTATGCGTCGATCGGTCTGGCGCCGCAGGACCTCAAATACAAAGGCGAGCCGACCCGGCTCGACATCGGCGCCGGCAATATTTTCCGTGAGTTCGTCACCATTCACCGCGGCACCGCTGGCGGCGGCGGCGTGACCACCATCGGCGACCGCAACCTGTTCATGAACTACGTGCATGTCGCGCACGACTGCCACGTCGGCAACCAGACGATTTTCGGACCGCACGCGACACTGGGCGGTCACGTGACGATTTCGGATTTCGTCAATGTCAGCGCGGGTTCGGCGGTTCATCAATTCTGCCGGGTGGGCGCGTATGCCTTCATCGGCGGCTATTCGGTGATCACGAAGGATGCGCTGCCGTATGGACGCACGGTCGGCAGCCGTCCGGCACGCGTCTTTGGGCTCAACCTGATTGGCCTGAAGCGGCGCGGCTTCACCGACGACACGCTCAAGAA
>DASPNQ010000066.1:0-20620 GCA_035626435.1 Vicinamibacterales bacterium | reverse complement strand
GAAGGATGCTGCGTCTCCCGAGCTACGCGAGGCGCTCGACAGCCCGTTGCCGCTGCCGACGCTGCCGCTGGCAATGACGGCGTCGGTATTCAAAGGGCCGTCCCAGAAAGGCTCCGTCGTGATCTCGACGTATATCGCCGGCAGTGCCATCCCGCTTGCCGAGAGCGACGGCATGTTCAAGAACGATCTCGAGGTGCTGGGGATCGCGTCCGATGGAAAAGGCAAGAGCTTCAACACCGGGCGAAATACGGTGAACCTGAACATGAAGCCGGATACCGCGAAGCGCCTGCAGGCGACCGGGTTCCGTGTGATTCAGGCCCTCGAGCTCGACCCCGGGCGTTACAACCTGCGCGTCGCCGTTCGCGAAGGCAACACCCGCAAGGCGGGGTCGGTGACGTTCGATCTGGTGGTGCCGGAGTTCACCAAGGCGCCGTTGACGATGAGTGACATCGCGTTGACGTCCGCGTTGAGCGGGGTGGCGCCAACGATTCGCCCGAAGGATCCGCTCGAGAAGATCCTGCCGGGGCCTTTGACGACGTTCCGTGAATTCGCACCTGCCGATGAAGTGGCGCTGTTTACCGAGATCTACGATAACAACAAGCAACCCCACAAAGTTGCGATCAGCGCGACCGTCAAAGCCGAGGGAGGCCAGACCGTGTTCCAGACGCGCGAGGAGCGCGACAGTTCGGAACTGGCGGGGTCGGCTGGCGGCTATGGCTTCCAGACGCGCGTCCCCTTGAAGGAATTTGCCGCCGGTCTGTATGTGCTGCGCGTTGAAGCCACATCCCAGATCGCCGACCGGCCGACGGTTGCACGAGAGGTCGTGTTCCGCGTCGGCACGCCGGCGCCGGAGACCAGGCCATGACGGCCTGGGTACTGGCGCTCGCAATGCTCACGCAGCCGGCGCCGGCGCCGCTGCAGAGCATTGCCAACGACGCGATCAGCATGGTCGATGCGCCGAAACAGGCGGTGGCGCGCACGGAACAGGAATGGGCCGCGCTGTGGAAATCACACGCGCTGACGGACCCGCCCAAAGTCGATTTGACGAAGCACATGGTGGTCGCGGTGTTTCTCGGAGCGCGTCCGAGCGCCGGCTTCAATGTCCAGATCACCGGCGTGCGGCAGAAAAATGGCGTTCTCATCGTCGAATATCAGGAGCGGCAGCCCGCGCGTGACGCGATGACGGCGCAGATGATGACGAGCCCGGCGCATTTCGCAGCGGTGCCTAGGTTTGGCGGCGACGTGAGGTTCCAAAAGGTCGCGCCGTGAAGCACGCGACCAGCACCGGCGTGGACGCACGTCTCGCGTCGGTACTGTGTTACGCCGGCTGGTGGATCACCGGCCTGGTGTTTCTATTTGCGGAGCGGCGCGACGCCAACGTCCGCTTCCACGCCGCGCAATCGCTGGTGGTGTTCGGGATCGTCTCGGTGGCGTTGCTGCTCTGCGGCGGGGCGAGTGCCGTCGCCTTTTTCGTCGCGCTGCCGACCTTTCCGATGCTGCAGTCGATCGGCAACGTTGTGTGGCTCGGCGCGGTGCTGCTGTGGCTGTTCCTGCTGGTGAAGACGTGGCGCGGCGAGACCTGGCGCGTGCCGATCGCCGGCGGGCTTGCGGACCGGTTGGTGGTCAAGACGTAGCGGCGAGAAGATCGTGGTCGGTGGTTGGCGGTCGGCCGAACCCAACCGCGAACGACCAACCACGAATTCGCGCTAGCTCGTCTTGGGAACGTCGATCTTCGGCACCGCCTTCGGCTTGACGTTGCCGTTGGCGTGGATGAAGTTGTAGCTGTTGGCGTTCATCCGCGTGGTGAACGGCGTCGTCAGCGTGACGTTGATCACCTCACCCGGCATGAACGGGCGCGGGTGCCGATACACATCGCCGCCGGCAAGATTACCGGTCTTGTCCGACCAGCTTTCTTCCAGCCTGAACCCCGCCAGCGGACCCGGCGACGTGTTCTTGATCGTCATGGTGGTGACGATGTTGTTGCCGACGCGCTTGGACACGGGTTTGGTGAACTCGACGGTCGCGTCACCGCGGAACGGCGAGATCAGCTTACGGGGGGCGGCCTGAGCGGCGGGCGCAGGGGTCTGCGCGATCGCCACCGGGGCAAACAAGAACCCGAGGGCCGCAGCCATGGCCACAGTCCGCTGGTGCAATTTCATAACGAGATCCTCCGGGCGACGATTATATATCGGGGCTGCGGGTATATATCGGGGCTGCGGGCTCCAGCGTCCGGGCTCCTTTCCGGGCGGCCGAGCGAGGCCGCGGCTACATTTCCCCGTTCCAATCCTCGGGCTCGGCGGCCGTGGACCGGAACACTTCGAGATGCCACTTGCCGCCGCCCCATGGTTCGATGACCTCGGTGGCGACCACGTCGACGAGGAGCTCGCCGAACGTCCGGCCTTCGGGATCGCCCTCGAGCTGATAGGCAGGCTCGTCCCACGCGAAGTTGGGATACAACGTCATCGTCAGGAACAGATCGTAGCCGTCGTCGACCACGATGATTTGGCCGATCGGGCGTTTTTGCGTCGAGTGGTAGACCAGATACTTCTCCGCGCTGTGGGCGCGGATGTAGCGCTTCAGCGCGAAGTCTCTCGCGACGATCTCCTCAACCGCGATCTTCTTGTCCCAGCACTCGCGGCAATAGCGCTCTTCGCCGCGCGGTTCCGAGATGTCCTTGGCTCCGCACAGCGCGCAGCCTTTCTTGTTGCCGATTGACTTCCGGGACATCCAACTACTTTACTTCAGCGGCAGCACGGCGTGCACAATGTGCACATCGTGCAACGAAGACAGGTGACACCGATGCGGGAACTTGCCACAACCATTGCCATGGCTGCGCTGTTAATGACGAGGCCTCATGCGCAATCGCCGTTGCACCTGCCGCCGCTCGATCGCGCGCTGCCGCCTCGTGCGGAAACGATTTACCAGCGGCTCTCGACGGCCATCGAGGCCAAGGTAGCCATGGAGGTGGTCGAGTTCATGTCGCCGCACTGGCGGCTTGCCGGCAATCCCGCGTTCGAGCGTTCGCAACAATGGATATTCGATCGTCTGATCGCTGCGGGACTGTCGCCGCGTTACGAGGAATTTGCGAATGCGCAGGGTGGCTGGGAGCACGTTACGGGCACGTTGCGATTGCGCGATCGCACGGGCGAAGTGCTGCTGTCGCGTGACACGCATCGCGTCGCGCTCGCCATCAACTCGTACAGCACGGTGCCCGGCGGCGAGTCCTTCCCGCTGATCGATGTCGGCGCCGGCACGTCGCCGGCGGACTACACGGGGCCGCCGGTCAAGGGCGCCGTCGTTCTTGCCACGGGGCCGATTGGCCAGGTCTTTCAATACGCGGTCCGCGAGCGTGGGGCGGCGGGCGTGATTTCCTCAGAGATCGCGCCGTACACACGGCCGGACCACACTCCGGACGTCCTTCAGTGGGGCACCATCCCGGCCGACGACACGCTGCGCGCCTTCGGGTTCAAGGCCACCTCACGGGTGGCGACCCGGTTGCGCACCGAGCTGAAGCAAGGACCGGTGGTCGTCCACGTCGAGATCGAGTCGACATTCCATCGCCGTCCGAACCGCAACCTGATTGTCGAAATTGCCGGCCGCCGCCATCCGCAGCAGCGCGTCGTTCTCGCGGCACACGTACAGGAGCCCGGAGCGAACGACAACGCGAGCGGCTGCGGCACGCTGCTCGCGGCGGCGCTCGCGATTCACGACAGCATCCGAAGCGGACGGCTGCCCGCGCCCGCTCGCACGCTCACGTTCATGTGGGTCGATGAAATCCGCGGCAGCGAGCATTGGATCAGGACCGACCCGGGCCGCGTCAAGGACGTTGTCGCGATGTTCTCGCTCGACATGACGGGACAAGACACCACGAAGACCGGTGGCACATTCCTGATCGAGAAGGAACCGGATCCATCGGCGGTGTGGGAGCGGCCGTCCGACCCGCATTCTGAATGGGGCGCCAGCAAGGTCGAGGCCGCGTCGCTGCGCGGCAGTTTTCTCAACGACCTTCACCTAGCGGTCGCGTTACGGCGCGCGCGCGACCATCAATGGGTCGTGCGCACCAATCCGTATGAGGGCGGCAGCGACCATACGGTATTCATGCGCGCCGGCGTGCCGGCCGTGCTCAACTGGCATTTCACCGATCGCTACTATCACACCAACCTCGACACCATTGACAAGGTGAGCGCGGCCGAGATGCAACACGTGGCGGTGCTGGTCGCCACAACAGCGACGTTTTTAGCGTCCGCAGACGGCAGCGATGCGGCGGCAATGACCAGCCTGATGGTCGCGGCGCGAGACGCGCGCCTCGAGACCGAACGACGCAACAACGCCACGCCGGAGATCATCCAGGCGTGGCGCAAGTGGTACGACGAAGCCGTGGCGAGCGTCAGCCGGCTGACGAATTGACCGTCGCGCGTGCCGCCGGGCCGTACATCTCGGTCACGTACTGTTTGACCATGCGGCGCGTCGAGAAGCGCGGCACGTTCGAACGCATCGCCTCGCGGACGATGGCGATCCAGCGGCGGGGCAGGCCGCGGCCGCCGCGGTCGCGATCGTAGAACGCCGGCACCACTTCATTTTCCAGCAGCTCGTAGAGCGCGTTCGCATCTGCGGCGTCCGTGGCGGCGTGATCCTCGGGATTGGCGGTGCTCTCGATGAGCCAGCCGTTGCGCCCGTTGAACCCTTCCGCCCACCACCCGTCGCCGATGCTCAAATGCGGCACGCCGTTGAGCGACGCCTTCATGCCGCTGGTGCCGCTGGCTTCGAGCGGCTTGCGCGGGTTGTTCAACCAGACGTCGCAGCCTTGCACGAGGTAATGCGCCAGGTGCATGTCGTAATCGTCGATGAACGCGAGACGCCCGCCGAACTTCGGATCGAGGGCATGCTTGAACACGCGCTGCAGGTGATGCTTGGCCGGTTCGTCGGCGGGATGTGCCTTGCCCGCGAACACAATCTGCACCGGCCGGTCGAGCTTGTTGAGGATGCGCGCGAGCCGGTCGGTATCGTGGAAAATCAGCTCCGGCCGCTTGTAGGCGGTGAACCGCCGGGCATACCCGAGCGTCAACGCTTCCGGGTCGAGCATGGCGCCGCCGGCGACGATGCGGCTCTGGCCGGCGTATTCCTGGGAAAAACGCGCCCGCAGCCGCTCGCGAATGAACGAGAACAGATCGTTGCGAAGACCCTGGCGCATCTGCCAGATCTCCGCGTCGGGGATGTCGTTCAGGCGCTCCCACAACTGCGGATCGTCGACGTGATCAAGCCAGCCGGGGCCGAAATGGTGATCGAGGAGCGCGAACACCGGCCCGGCCATCCACGTCGGCACGTGAACGCCATTGGTGATGCTGCGTACCGGAATTTGATCGGCCGGCGTCTCCGGCCACATCGGCCGCCACATCGATCGTGTCACTTCGCCGTGCAGCGCGCTGACGCCGTTGACATAGGCGGACGTGCGCAGCGCGAGCGCCGTCATGTTGAACAGCGATCCCGAGCCGTTGTCGTACTCGCCGAGCGCCAGGAAGCTGTGCCGGTGCTGGCCGATCTCGCCCCACGTGCCCGCCAGGTGCTTCTCAACCAGATGGAACGGGAAAGCGTCGTGGCCCGCGGGTACCGGTGTATGCGTGGTGAACACGGTCGATCGTTTCACTTCTTCGAGCGCATCGTCGAACGAGCGTCCCTTCTCGATGATCTCGCGAATCCGCTGCAGCGCGACGAAGGCCGCGTGCCCTTCGTTCAGATGCCAGACGGTCGGCGCGATGCCGAGCGCACGCAGCGCGCGGACACCGCCGATGCCGAGGATGATCTCCTGCTGAATGCGCGTCTCGCGATCGCCGCCGTAGAGCCGCGCCGACAACTCGCGATCCCAGGGCGCGTTCTCCGCGAGATCCGTATCGAGCAGGTAAAGCTTGACGCGGCCCAGCCGCACCCGCCACACCGCCGCCAGCACGGTACGTTCCCCGAGCGGCACGGCGGTGATGCACGGCCGGCCGTCCGGCGTCAGCGCGGCTTCGATCGGCGCGTCGGTCCAGCTGATTTTCTCGTAACGCTCCTCCTGCCAGCCGTCGTTGGTCATGCGCTGGCGGAAGTAGCCTTGCGGATACATGAAGCCGACGCCGACGAACGGCAAGCCGAGATCGGCAGCTTCCTTGCAATGATCGCCGGCGAGCACACCAAGACCGCCGGCGTAAATGGGCAGCGATTGATGCAGCGCGAACTCCGCCGAGAAATACGCGATCGAGCCTTCGCCGAGCATCGACTTCTGGTCGCGCCACCAGGGGTGGGCGAGCGTGCGTGCATCGTCGAGGCCGAAGATGGCCTCGTCGTAGGCTTTGATGAATTCCGGATCCGCCGCGGCCGCGTGGAGACGCTCGGCCGTGATCCGTTGCAGCATCTGCACCGGGTTGTGCGCGGTGGCGCGCCACAGCGAATAGTCCAACTGCCGAAATACCTGGCGGGCACGATCGTCCCAGCTCCACCACAGATCGACGGCAAGCTCATGCAGGCGGTGCAGGCGCGCAGGCAGCGGCGCGGCTTTCGAGAAACGTTCTTCAGACATTGGCGTGGGTGCTCACGAGTTCAGCAAATCTACTCAGGTCAATATTTCCACCGGACACGACGGCGACGATCTTTCCGGTTCCAGCGCGGCCGCTGAGCGCGGCTGCAATTGCAGTACCGCCAGCGCCTTCGGCGACGACGTGCACGCGCTCGGCGGTCTTGCGCATCGCGGCCGCGATCTCGTCGAGCGGCATCACGATCGAACCGTCGACGACTTCCTTCAACAGCGGCCACATGGTCGGCAGCACCGACTTGCCGCCGGCGCCGTCGACGAACGATGGCTGCCAGGCGTCGAAACGGCTAGCCTCGCCGCGCGTGAACGACCGGGCCAGCGGGGCGGCGGTTGCCGGTTCGGCGGCATAGACGCGGACGCCGGGCTTCCTGGCGCGCATCACCGTGCCGATACCGCCCAGCAATCCTCCTCCGCCAAGCGCCGCAACGACGGCGTCGACGTCAGGCAAGTCTTCGAGAATCTCGAGGGCCACGGTCGCATTGCCCGCAATGAAATCATCGTCGTCGAACGGATGCACGAAGTGCCCGCGCATGCGATTCGAGGCGTGGCTTTCGACCGTGCGCCAGCACTCGTCGTAGGTCGCCTGAACAATGCTCGCGCCGAGGCGCTCGATGGCGCGCAACTTCATCTGCGGCGCGGTATCCATCACCATCACCGAGCACGGGACACCGGCGAGGCGCGCGGCAAAGGCGACACCTTGTGCCGCGTTGCCGGCACTGACCGTCCACACGCCGTCGCGCAGCTGTTCCGGCGAGAGTTTGCGGACGGCATTCCATGCGCCGCGAATCTTGAACGAGCCGATCGGCTGCAGCGACTCGAGCTTCAAATAGATCTCTGGTGCGGCCGCGCCGGTGGTGAAGGGGAGATCGAGCTTGACGAGAGGCGTGCGAACGGCGGCCTTGTAAACGTGTTGTGCGGCCTCGGTAATGGCGTCGAGCGGAATCTGCCGCATACGGCGGAAGGATCGTATCATGCCCCCTCAGCCATGAAATCGCTTGCCATTCTGTCGTTAGCCCTCGGCGTCGTTGCGACGCTGACGGCGCAGGACGAAGCTCGGCCGCGCGCGCGCGACATCGGTCTCGCGCCCGGCGTGTTCACACCCGGACCCTTGAATGCCATTACCGACGTCACCGGCGTCACGGTCGGGCACGTGACGTTGAACGAGGGCGATCACGTACGGACGGGCGTCACGGTGATCGTGCCGCATCAGGGCAATGTGTTCCAGGACAAGGTGCCGGGTGCGGTGTTCGTGGGCAACGCGTTCGGCAAACTGGCCGGCTCGACGCAGGTTGAAGAGCTCGGGACGATCGAAACGCCGGTGGCGTTGACCAACACGCTGAGTGTCGGCGCCGTCATGGACGGTCTGGTGCGCTGGACGATCGAGCAGCCCGGCAACCAGAACGTGCGGTCGGTCAACGCGCTGGTCGGGGAAACCAACGACGGCGGCCTGAACGACATCCGCGGCCAGCACGTTCGTCCGCAGCACGTGCTCGACGCGATCAAGGATGCACGTGGCGGAGTGGTGCGGGAAGGCAGCGTCGGCGCGGGCACCGGTACGCAGTCGTTCGGCTGGAAAGGCGGCATCGGTACATCATCACGACGGCTCGAGTCGCGTTATGGCGGCTACACGGTGGGCGTGCTCGTGCAGTCGAATTACGGTGGCGTTCTGACGATGGGCGGCGCACCGATTGGCAAACTCCTCGGCCGATACGCGTACCAGCCGAAACCGCAGGCGGCTGGCCGATCCGGCCGCGCCGAGGACGCCGGAGATGGTTCCTGCATGATCGTCGTGGCAACCGATGCGCCGATCGACGCGCGCGATCTGAAGCGCCTGGCCGCGCGGGCCGTGTTCGGACTGGCGCGAACCGGATCGTCGTACAGCAACGGCAGCGGCGACTTTGCGATCGCGTTCTCGACCGCCGCGGATCTGCGCACGCGCTTCGGCGCGGCCGCGCCGCAGCCGCGCACCGTCCTGCCATCCGATGGCGTCTCGCCTTTGTTCCAGGCCGCCCTCGAAGCCACCGAGGAAGCCGTTTACAACTCGCTGTTGAAGGCGACGTCGGTCATCAGCCGATCAGGAAAGGCCGAGGCGCTACCCATCCAGCGTGTGAAGGAAATCTTGGAGCGCTATCCAAGAAACTAATAGTTTTTGGCGTGTGATAAGCTTTTGAAGTAATGAACAGGGTGGTCTTTCCCTCGTTTCGAATTCTGGCGGGCCGGCTTGGCCTTATTAGCCTTGGCCTATCGAAACAGAGCGGGATGATGTAGCCCACAACCACCACCGGGATTCAAGGGCCATCACCCGCAGGGGAGATGGCCCTTTTGCTTTGTGGTGCAACTACCGATACGAGGGAAATCATGGAAGCCGGAAGTACTGCAAGAGTGTGGAAAGATGGCCGTCTCCAGCAGGCCGACAAGAATGACGCGGCGTTGTCGTCGCTGTGCCACGCCGTCGAACGCGCCATGCGCGATCACCAGGATGCAGGCGTGCGGGCGGTGATCCTGATGGTCGATCAGCCGAAGGTCAAGCACGCGGAACCGGCGTTAACGCCGGTCCCGGTGTATGTCGACGTGTTCGATTCGGGCTTCAATCAGGATTCGGCCGGTTACGGATACGGTGTCTAGCACAGCGGTTCGCGCCGAGGCAGGCCGCTGCGCTGTAGTCGTGATCTAGCCGGCCACCGGTTCGGGCGCCGGCTGCGCCACCGGTTCCAGGAACGGCATTCGCGCGCGCAGTTTCGCCCCGACCTGCTCGATCTGGTGCTCACGCTGACGGTCGCGCTCCGCGTGGAACCAGCCGTTGTTCGTTTCGCGCGCCAGTTTCTCGGCATACGCGCCCGAGCGAATTTCCGCCAGCATCCGCCGCATTTCTTCCCTGGTCTGCGCGGTGACAATGCGCGGGCCCCCGGTATAGTCGCCGTGCTCGGCGGTATCGGACACGGAATACCGCATGAAGCCGAGGCCGCCGCGATACATCAGGTCGACAATCAATTTCAGTTCGTGCAGACACTCGAAGTAGGCGATTTCCGGCTGGTAACCCGCTTCGACGAGCGTCTCAAAACCGGCCTTGATCAGCTCGCTGACCCCGCCGCACAGCACCGCCTGCTCGCCGAACAGATCGGTTTCGGTTTCCTCTGAAAACGTCGTCTCGATGACGCCGGCGCGCGTGCAGCCAATGCCTTTGGCATAGGCGCACGTGGCGGCGCGCGCGGTACCGGTGGCGTCGACATGAATCGCCATCAGCCCCGGAACGCCGGCGCCCTCCTTGAAGACCTCACGCACCCGGTGACCGGGGGCCTTCGGCGCGACCATCGAGACATCGACGCCGGCGGGCGGCGTGATCCATCCGAAGCGGATCGCAAAGCCATGCGCGAACATCAGCATCTTGCCGGGGGACAGATGTGGGGCGATCTGCTCTTTGAACAACTCGGGCTGGACGAGATCCGGAACCAGCATCATCACCACGTCGGCCCATGCGGCTGCTGCCGCCGGCTCCTGCGGCGTAAAGCCCGCTTGCTGCGCGGCCTTCCAGCCCCGCGAACCCGGCCGCACGCCGACGCGCACATCGACGCCGCTGTCCTTCAAGTTCAGCGCGTGGGCATGGCCCTGCGAGCCAAAGCCAATCACCGCCACGCGGCGGGACAGGATCGGGGCCAGATCAACGTCAGCGTCGTGAATCATTTTCGCCATGATGGTTGCTACTGCTCCTTGGTTTCTGAAGTGAAATCCTCGACGGCGAGCACGCCGATCTGCCGTTCGAGCAGCGACACGATGCGCGCCGCCGTCTTGTCCGAACTGTCGAACATGATCGTCGCCTGCACCGTCGCGCGATCGTGCGAGGCGACGGCGGTGAATGCTTCCGCGCGGACGCGTTGCCTTCTGAGCACCGACGCGACGCGATCCAGGGCGTCGATCTCGTGCTCGTAGCGAACGACGATGGTGCGCGGGCGCAGATCGTCGAGCGTCATGCGTCGGCTCCGGTCTCGGCCAGCGACACCGTGCCCGGCCGCTTGATCATGTCGTTGAGCGCCGCGCCGGGGGAGACCATCGGGTAGACCGTGTCTTCCTGCTCGACGCGGAAATCGATCACCACGGTGCCCGCCGACGCGCGCGCGTGCCGGAGCGCGTGAACCATGTCGGCGCGGCACGTCACACGGAGGCCAGCCAGGCCGTGGGCATCGGCGAGCTTCACGTAGTCCGGCGACGACATCGGCGTCGCCGAGTAGCGGCGCTGGTGGAAGAACTCCTGCCACTGCCGCACCATGCCGAGATAGCCGTTGTTGATGATCGCGATGTGGATCTTGACGTTCTCCTGCGCGATCGTCTGCAACTCGGCCTGCGTCATCTGAAAGCCGCCGTCTCCGACGATCGCCCACACTTCGCGGTCCGGCCGCGCCAGCTTGGCGCCGATCGCCGCCGGCACACCAAACCCCATCGTGCCGAGGCCTCCCGACGTGATGAAGGTGCCGGGCTCCGCGACCTTGTAGTACTGCGCCGTCCACATCTGGTGCTGGCCGACGTCGGTCACGACGATCGCCTCGCCGCCGGTGGCTTTCCAGATGTCGTGGATGACATGCGCCGCGAGCAGCCGGCCGTTGTCGGGCAGCTCCTCGATGTCGCGCACCGTCTGGCCGCCGCCGAGCAGTTCGATGTGCGCCAGCCACGCGTCATGGCGTGACGGCTCGACGAGCGGCAGCCAATCCGTCAGCACCCGCTTGAGATCGCCGGCGATCGCCACGTCCGCACGCACATTCTTGTGCAGCTCGGATGGATCGATGTCGATGTGGATCTTCTTGGCATGCGGCGCGTAGGACGCCAGCTTGCCGGTGACGCGATCGTCGAAGCGCATGCCGAGCGCAATCAGCAGGTCGGCTTCCTGAATGGCTTCGTTGACCCAGTGCTCGCCGTGCATGCCCATCATGCCCAGGTTGAGCGGATGGTGCGCCGGCACGGTGCCGAGCCCCAGCAACGTCATCGCCACCGGTATGTGGGCGCGCTCGGCAAGCTCGCGGACTTCGGCCATCGCGCCGCTTTTGAGAATGCCGTGTCCCGCCAGGATTACCGGCTTCCGGGATTTGGCGAGCAGCTCCGTGGCGTGCGCGATCGATGTGGCTCGCGGCCTGGATGGGCCGCGCGACTCGAAGCCGCCCGGCAGGTGGGCCGGCTTCGGCGACGTCGAGGGTTCGGCCGCTACGAATTCCGCCTCTTCCTGTTGTGCGTTCTTCGTAATGTCGACGAGGACCGGCCCGGGCCGGCCCGACGTGGCAATCGCAAACGCCTTGCGCAACGTCGGCGCGATGTCGGCGGCCGTCGTCACCAGGAAGTTGTGCTTGGTGATCGTCAGCGTGATGCCGGTGACGTCCGTTTCCTGGAAGGCATCCGAACCGATCAGCGACGCCGGCACCTGGCCGGTGATGCAGACCAGCGGGATCGAGTCCATCATCGCGTTGGCGATGCCCGTGACGAGGTTCGTCGCGCCGGGGCCGGAGGTCGCGAGCGCGACACCGACCCTGCCGCTGGCGCGCGCGTAACCGTCCGCCATGTGGGTTGCGCCTTGTTCATGGCGGACCAGCACGTGGCGGATCGGATGATCGAGCAGCGCGTCGTAGGCCGGCAGAATCGCGCCGCCGGGACAACCGAACACGGTGTTGACGTTGTGCTCGACCAGTACCGACCAGATGATGTCCGAACCCTTGAGTTTCATATGCCCTTTGTCTATTCGCTGTGGTCGCCCTCCGCGTGCGAGCGCGGCGGACGGTTTACGCGATCACGTCGACCCGCCGCTGTTCGAAGGCGGCGATGTCCGGCTCGTGCTCGAGAATGAGGTCGATCTCGTCGGCGCCGGCCAGCAATCGCTGACGGGACGCACTGTCGATGGCGAACGTCTCGCACAGGCCGAATCGATCGCGCACTTCGCAGCGCTGCAGATCGACGTCCGCGGCATAGTTGTCTTCGCGCTCGGCGCGATCGAGGATCAGCTCGACGGCCGCTTCCGGCAGCGTCACCGGCAGCATGCCGTTGCCGATCGCGTTGCTGCGGAAGATGTCGGCGAATGACGGCGCGAGCACGACGCGAAAGCCCGCATCGAGCAGCGCCCAGGCGGCGTGTTCGCGCGATGAGCCGCAACCGAAATTGCTGCCGGCGGCGAGGATCGAGGCGCCGGCGTAGCGCGGCTGGTTCAGCACGAACGCAGGATCGCGGCGCCAGTCGTGAAACAGGAATGGGCCGAAGCCGGAGCGCTCGATGCGCTTGAGAAACTGTTTCGGAATGATCTGATCGGTATCGACGTGGCTGCGCCGCAGCGGCGCGACGCGCCCGTGATGCACCGTGAACGGCGGCCGCGATCCCATCAGCGGTACTCCCACTGGCGGACATCCGTGAAGCGGCCCTCGATGGCGGCTGCGGCGGCCATCGCCGGACTGACCAGGTGCGTGCGGCCGCCGCGTCCCTGCCGTCCTTCGAAATTACGGTTGCTGGTCGACGCGCAGCGTTCGCCCTCGCCGAGGATGTCGTCGTTCATGCCCAGGCACATCGAACAGCCGGGCTCGCGCCACTCGAATCCGGCGGTGGTGAAGATGCGGTCGAGACCCTCGCGTTCGGCGTCGGCTTTGACCTGCTGGGAGCCGGGGACGACCATCGCGCGCACGCGTCCGTTGACGTGGTGGCCTTTGGCGACCGACGCTGCGGCACGCAAATCCTCGAGACGCGCATTCGTGCACGAGCCGATGAAGACCCGGTCGATCGGCACACTGTCGATGGCGGTGCCGGGCGTCAGGCCCATGTAGGCAAGCGCACGCTCGATCGCGCGCGCATCGCCGTCACTCGCCGCCGCTTTCGGATCCGGTACACGGCCGGTGATTGGTTCGACCATGTCCGGCCGCGTCCCCCAAGTGACCAGCGGGGCGAGCGGGGACACGTCCAGCGTGATCTCCGCGTCGAAGCGCGCATCCGGGTCGCTCTGCAATTCCTTCCAGCGGGTCATCGCAGCCAGCCAGTCGGCGCCCTTCGGCGCGTGCGCGCGTCCTTCCAGGAACGCGAACGTGGTGGCGTCTGGCGCGATCAGCGCGCTGCGGGCGCCGGCCTCGATGCTCATGTTGCAGATCGTCATGCGCTGTTCCATCGACAGCGACGCGATCAGCGGACCGGCGATCTCGAGCGCGTAGCCGTTGCCGCCGTGGACGCCAAGGCGCCCCATCAGCGCCAGCGCGATGTCCTTGGCGGTGACCCCGGCGCTCAGCGTGCCGGTCAGGTTGACGCGCATCGCCTTTGGTTTCTGCTGCGCCAGGCACTGCGTCGCCAGCACCTGCTCGACTTCACTCGTGCCGATGCCGAAGGCGAGCGCGCCAAACGCGCCGTGGGTGCTGGTGTGGCTGTCGCCGCAGACGATCGTGGTCCCCGGCAAGGTCAGGCCGAGCTCCGGGCCAATCACGTGCACGATGCCCTGCCGGCCGCTGGCAAAGTCGAAGAGCGGCACGCCGAAGGCGGCGGCATTGTGACGCAGCGCCTCGACCTGCTGCCGCGCCAGCGGATCGGCAATCGGCAGGTGGCGGTTCGCCGTGGTCGGGACGTTGTGATCGACCGTCGCGAACGTCAGGTCGGGACGGCGCACCTTGCGTCCGCTCAACCGCAAGCCTTCAAACGCTTGTGGCGACGTCACCTCGTGAACGAGGTGGCGATCGATATAGAGCAGCGAGCGCCCGTCCGGGAGCTCGCGGACGAGATGCGCGTCCCACACCTTGTCGAGCAGGGTCCGCCCGGCGGGTACCGGGTTGCTGGCTTCAGACGGCATGATACGAGTGCTTGCGATCGCGCACTTCGTGGAGTGCGTCCTCGATCGCCTGTCCCATTTCGCGCGTCGAGAGCGCGCGTTCACCGGGTCCGGCAATGTCGGCTGTCCGTGCGCCAGCTGCGAGCGCATCGTCGATGGCGTGCTCGATCTCCGCCGCTTCCTTGTCCATGCGCGCGCTATAGCGCAACAGCATCGCCACGCTGGCGATGGCGCCAATCGGGTTCGCGACGCCCTTGCCGGCGATGTCCGGCGCGGAGCCGTGCACGGGCTCGTACAGATCGATGCGGCCGCCGAGCGTCGCCGACGGCAACAGACCCAGCGAGCCGGCGATCGACGCCGCCTGGTCGCTCAGGATGTCGCCGAACAGGTTCTCGCACAGCATCACGTCGAAGCTGGTCGGCGAAATCGCCAGCCGCATCGCCGCGGCGTCGACGAACACGTGCTCGAGCTGGACGTCGGGATAGCCCGCAGCGACGTCGTTGACGACGGCGCGCCACAGCTGCGATGTTTCGAGCACGTTGGCTTTGTCGATCGACGCGAGCTTCTTCTTGCGCTCACGGGCGCGTTCGAAGGCGACGCGCGCGACGCGCTCGACCTCGTGGCGCGAGTAGATCATCGTGTTGAACGCGGTGTTGCCCGACGCTTCAAATCCGCGCGGCTCGCCGTAGTAGAGGCCGCCGAGCAATTCGCGAATGATCAAGACGTTGGCGCCGCGGACGCGATCGGGCTGAAACGGCGTGCGTTTGGCGAGCGCCCCGTAGCACACCGCCGGACGCAGGTTCGCGAACCCGCCGAGCGCCTGGCGCAGCGCGAGGATGGCCGCCTCGGGGCGTTCCTGCGGGCGTCGTCCGTCGAACTTTGGATGGCCGACGGCGCCCAACAACACCGCGTCGGCGCCAAGACACGCCTCGAGTGTGTCTTCGGGCAGACCGCAGCCGGTCTGGTCGATCGCGGCCCCCCCGATCAAATGCGTCGACAGCGAGAGAGACTTGCCCGAGTGTTCGGAGACGTACTTGAGGATCCGGACGGCTTCGTTCGTTACTTCCGGACCGATACCGTCCCCGGGCAGCAGGGCAATCTTCAATGGCATGCCGCGTCTCCGCGTGTCGCGCCGGCGCCCATCGCGAGCGCGGCCGCCATCTCCTCTCGAATAATCTGCGCCAACTGCTCATCGTCGACGGACTTGGTGCGGTCGGCCAGTGCGGTGACACGCAAGTACAGCTGCTCGAGCTCCGGCTGGCGAAGACGGTGCCCGAGCGCGCGGCAGCGGGCGTCCAGCCCGCGCATGCCGGAGTGTTTGCCGAGTACCAGCCGCGTGCCGGCTGCGCCGACGGATTCCGGCCGCATGATTTCGTAGGTCAGCTCGTACTTCAGCATGCCGTCCTGATGGATGCCGGCTTCGTGCGCGAACGCATTCGCGCCGACGATGGCCTTGTTCGGCGGCACCGACACGCCGACGATCGAGGACAGCGTGTTGCTGGTTGGCACGAGCGCCGGCGTGTGAACGCCGGTCCGATGCGGAAGCGCGTCGGCGCGGACCTCCAAGGCCATCACGATCTCTTCGAGCGAGGCATTGCCGGCGCGCTCGCCGATGCCGTTGATGGTGCATTCAACCTGTCGCGCCCCAGCCTGCACGGCGGCGAGCGAGTTCGCGACGGCCAAGCCGAGATCGTTGTGGCAATGCGCGGACAGGACCGCGCGAGCGCCGACCCGCGCCCCAACCGTCCGGAAAATCCGGTCGATGTCCGACGGCAGGGCGTAACCGACGGTGTCGGGCAAATTGATGGTGGTCGCACCGGCGCGCACTGCAACATCCGCGACCTCGCAGAGGAAGCCCAGATCGCTGCGGGTCGCATCCTCCGCCGAGAATTCAATGTCATCGCAGTACGCGCGTGCGTGAGCGACGGTCGATGCGATCTGTTCAAGGCATTGCGCGCGCGTGATGCGCAGCTTGTGCTCGAGGTGAATGTCTGACGTCGCCAGGAAGACGTGAATACGCGGACGCGCCGCGTGTGCGAGCGCCGCCCAGGCGCGATCGATATCGGCCGGGATGGCGCGTGCCAGGCCGGCGATGATCGGCCGCCGCACGGCACCGGCAATCGCGCGCACTGCCTCGAAGTCGCCCTCAGACGAGATCGGAAAGCCCGCCTCGATGATGTCGACTCCCAGGCGATCGAGCTGGTGGGCGAGTCGCAGTTTTTCGCCTGCGGTCATGCTGAAACCCGGCGCCTGCTCGCCGTCGCGAAGCGTCGTATCGAACACCTGGATGCGGGAAGTTGTCGCCATCAGCTGTGGACCCTGACGCTAATGGTGGGGCTGGCACCCAGAATAAGTCAAAATAATAATATCTATAGGAGAGTGGATCTTCACTTATAGTATCGCCGTCGACTCCCATGGAACTGTTCCAGCTAGAGGCATTTTTGGCGGTGGTGAGAGAGGGTAGCTTCTCGGCTGCGGCGAAGGCGTTGTATCGGACCCAGCCGGCAATCAGCCAGACCATCAAGAAGCTCGAAGACGAGATTGGCAGGCCGCTGTTCGACCGATCGAGCCGGCGTGGCGTCCTCACCGACGCCGGCCGCGTGCTCGCGGATCACGCGGAGCGGCTCGTCAACCTTCGGCAGCGTACGATGGCCGCACTCGACGACATTCGCCAGCTGCGTACCGGCCGGCTGACGATGGCGGCGAACGAGCTGACGTGTTTGTACCTGTTGCCGATCCTCCACGAGTACCGGCGTCTGTATCCGGAAGTGCACATTACCGTGCAGCGCGCGCTGGGCAGCCGCGTGCCCGCGCAGGTGCTCGACTACGGCGCCGACTTCGGCGTGATCACGTTCCGCCCCGACACCGATGCGTTGACCTCGATCGTCGTCTATCACGACGAGCTGGCGTTCGTGGTGCCGCCATCGCATGCACTGGCGCGGCGCGCCAAGGTGTCGATCAGCGAGCTGGCGCGCGAATCGTTCGTCGCGCATCACGTGTCGTCGCCCTACCGTCAGCGCGTCATCGAGACGTTCCGCAAACGGCGCGTCGAATTGCGCATGCCGGTCGAAATGCCGACGATCGATGCGATCAAGAAATTCGTCGCGATGGGCAACGGCGTCGCGCTGCTGCCGGCGATTACCGTCGAGCGCGAGGTCGCGCACAAGGAACTGGTACGCGTGCAGGTCCCGGAGCTCGCGTTCGATCGCAAGCTGCGGCTGATTCACCGCCGCGAAGGCACGTTGTCGCACGCCGCAGAAGCGCTGCTTGCCGTGGTCGAAGCCCAAAGCGAGCTGCGACGCGGGCGCTTCGCGTTCGCCGCCGAACGGTGACTACCGCCGGAGATGACCCTTGTCGCGAGAGATGTCCCACGCGGCGGAAGGTACGGTAATACTCGTGTGGCAGTCAGTACACACGCACACCTTCTGGTGCGCACGACTGTACACGGCCTCCATTGACCCGCCGCAAATCGGGCAGACATCGATTACGTCGCAAGGACCCGGGGTCTTGGGATCGCGAGGACCAGCCATACATTGGCTGCTAGAGCAAGCCGTTTGCCAATTTCACTGTTCAGCTTTTCCAGCCGCCCTCGCGTTTCAAACGCTGTACTTCGAAGGCCGCTGTCGGAATCGTCAATCCGGACTGACAGTCGACACAAACGCACACTAACTGATTGGAGCGGTGGTAGACGACTTCCATGACGCCACGACAGATTGGGCACTGGGGGCAGGGATTTTTCGCTTCGTTGCCTGGGGGGGCTGACGACGACATTGCCTAGCAGTGTAAGGAGCGGATCGCCGAATTTACAAGGCGAATCCCGCTAAACTCAGCTGTTCCAACGGTTTAGCTAGGGCCTGAAAGGGACGGTGGTGGAGCGGCCGTCATGGTTGGTGCGGAAGAGAGGACTCGAACCTCCACCCGGTTGCCCGGACTAGCTCCTGAGGCTAGCGCGTCTGCCAATTCCGCCACTCCCGCACGTGGAGGGGATTTCTTCGAAGGCAGTAAGCAATCAGTATACGACAACGTACGGTTCGATGGCCCCGGCGCTTGCTCCTGTCGCCAACAGGGCGCGGAACTTGCACAAGGCTGAGGCGTGCCTGACACCGCGCGAGACGCGCAGCCAACTGACCTCTCCCGACGCTGGCAGCACACGTGGAGAAAGCACCGCAAGGCGCTGACCTGGATTGGCATCGCCATCGGCGTGCTGGCGCTGATCATCTACCTCGCGCACGACCAGGAGACGCTGCGAGTCGAGAGTCCGCTCGCCGTCATCGATCCGCAGTTTGCCGATTACGTCAGCTCGCTGATCAACGCGCCGATCGAGGTGGGGGACGCTTACACCGTGCTGCGCAACGGTGACGAGGCGTTCCCGCCGATGCTCGAGGCGATCGAGAAAGCCCGCACGCGCATCGTGTTCGAGACCTATGTTTTCAAGGACGGCGAAATCGGCGATCGCTTCGCCGACGCGCTGGCGCGCGCCGCCGAGCGCGGCGTTCAGGTCCGCATCGTCCTTGATCCTGTCGGCTCGCTGATGAAGCCGAAGAATCGCGATCGCCTGACGAATGCCGGCGCACAACTGTGGTGGTTCAACCCGCTTGGCTTCTTCACGCTCGAGGAGTTGAACTATCGAACGCATCGGAAGACGATGGTCGTCGACGGCGACGTGGCCTTCATCGGCGGCATGGGCGTGGCAGACCACTGGCTCGGCCGCGCGCAGGACAAAGATCACTGGCGCGATACCCACTTTCGTATCACCGGGCCTTCGGTGCGCGCGCTCGAAGCGTCGTTCTACGAGAACTGGCTCGAGTCCGGCGGCTTGTCGGCGCCCGTGCTCGACACTCCGGCGGCGCCGCGCGCCACCGGCGCGCGGTCGATCGTGCTGTGGAGCAATCCGACGGTGGGCGCGAGCAACGTCAAGCTGCTGTACCTGCTCGCCATTGCCGGTGCGCGCCGCACCCTCGACATTCAGTCGCCGTACATCACACTCGATGATTCGACGAAGTGGAGCCTGATCGAGGCGCGCCGGCGCGGGGTGCGCATCCGCATGCTGACGGAGGGATATATCACCGACGCGATGCCGGTGAAGCACGCCAGCCGGCGGTTCTACCAGGAGCTCCTCGATCTCGGTATCGAGATCGCGGAATACCAGCCGACCATGATGCACACCAAGGCGGTGATCGTCGACGGCGTCCTGAGTTTGATCGGCTCGGCGAACTTCGGAAATCGATCGTTCGAGTTGAACGACGAGCTCACGATTGGCGTCTTCGACGCCGACCTCGCCGCGGTCCTGACCCGGGATTTCGACACGGACCTGCAACAGTCGACACGTCTCGACGCGGCGACCTGGCCCAAGGCCCGCTCGATCGACAGCAAGCTGCAGGAATGGTTCTGGAACCTGTTCGGCGAAATGTTCTAAGCACGGACGTTACGATAGGGCGGTGGCTGCGTGGGGGAGCGTCCTTTATCATGCGCACACTCTGCAGTGCCGCCGCCAACCGTAGACAACGCGACCTATCCGACTGGCTGCCCTTCGTGCAAGGCTACTGCGGGATTTCCCTACCAGGCGTCCACCCAGGTCGGTCGCGTCGACATGATTCGAGTCGCGATGCGGTGCCGCCAATGCCACTTTGAATGGGCCGCCGAGGTGCCCATGGCCCCGCGGGCCGGCGGTCAGCCCGAATCGGCTGATTAACGATCGAGCCGCTCGGGCAGCGACCGTACCGTCAAGCCCACTGACAGCCCGAATAGGTACGCCGCCGTGGCCTCGGCCGCGAGGACGGCCGTCAACTCGTTGCTAATGCGGTCCATCAGCTGACGTTGATTCAATTTCCGCGAGTCAGCGCTCGCGGCGAGCCGGTGCAGCTGCCGCTGCAGCGCGCGGAAGTGCCGCCCCTGATTGAGCTGCTTGATGGCCAGGCCGTGCACGATCGGGTGGAGCCGGTCACTGGCTGACTCGCTGACCTCGGGGAAAATACCGCACGACGACATGAACTGCGGGGCGACGTACTTCGCCGAACGAAAGGCCCTCATCACGGACCTCGCGGGTGCTGCCAGTTTCCGGCGGGTGCTCGCTACTGCTGCGGACGCACGTCTCCGCGCCATTTCACACTCCTTCTTGCCCGTCGGCGCGATGACCGCGCACGGGGGGATAGCAGCAAATGGAGCAACACGTGTACCGCGAATTTGCGAGGAAATTCAGCAAGTTGTAGGAGAACCCTCGTAATTGCGGGGACAGAGGAGGGAAGCAGATGCCAAAAAGCGGCTAGCGGACGCTGTCACTCAGCGGC